>JAVSMO010000001.1:1770864-2079157 GCA_032027165.1 Denitratisoma sp.
AACGAGATCTGGCGCGGCTTGAGCAGGGGGCCATGGCGGAACTCCGCGCCCATGGCTGGATTCCGCAGTATGTTGCGGTGCGAAAACAACTTGATCTACAATTGCCAGCCGCTCACGATTCTAGGTTGGTGGTGCTGGGCGCGGCACTCCTGGGGAGCACGCGCCTGATCGACAACCTGGAAGTTTAGGGTACCGTCTTGCGCTCAGGCCGTCGGTGCACCAGCAGCGCACCTTGCGGGAGAGGAAACCGCAACCTGCCAGCTACTGAGACTGAGAGAAGGAGCGACCACGATGCAACGGACGATGTTGAAATCCAAGCTGCACCGCGTGACGGTTACGCATTCGGAACTGCATTACGAAGGTTCCTGCGCGATCGATCAGGATCTGCTCGATGCCGCGGACATCCGCGAGTACCAGCAGATCGACATCTACAACGTCAATAACGGCGAGCGCTTCACCACCTATGCCATCTCCGCCGAGCGCGGCAGCGGCATCATTTCGGTGAACGGCGCTGCGGCCCGCAAGGCCGCGCCCGGCGACCTGCTCATCATTGCCACCTATGCGATGTACGACGAGGCGGAACTGGCGAAGTTCGAGCCGGATCTGGTTTACGTCGATTCACGGAATCGCATGATGAACCAGCGTCACAAGATTCCCGTGCAATTGGCCTGACCGAGGCCCCTTGGGAGTGAAAGCCCGCGCGACCCGCGGGCTTTTTTATTTCCGGACTGCGTGCATCAGGCTCGCCGCAGCGGCGAGCAGGAGGGCCGCGCCGACGTTGTGGGCGACGGCCAGCCAGAGCGAGAAGCCGCTCGCCACCGTCAGCGCGCCGAGCAGGCCTTCCAGCAGCAGCAAAGTCAGTACCGCCAAGGCGGTGTTGCGCGCCCGCCGCACGTTACGCAGGCGCAGGGCCACGACGGCAAGCAACGCGGCCGCCAGCACGGCGGCGTAGCGATGCAGCAGGTGCAGCGTAACCCCGCCGGCCTCGCCCGGCCCGGTCGGCCCCGCCAGCGTGACAAAGGGATTCAGCGCGGACCAGCCGGCCACCGGCCACCATACGCCCGGGCAGCCGGGCAGCGTGCCGCAGGCCGGCGCTGCGTAACGGGCGCCGATGAGGCCACCGAGCAGCACCGTCAGCGTCAGTGCCGCCAACGCAAGCCGGCAAAACGGCCCGCCCGGCCCCTGATCGACCCAACGCGACGGTTCCGAGGTGATCGCCACCCTCCAGGAAAACGTCACCAGGCCGAGGCCGCCGATCAGGTTGATGAAATTCACCCATGCCATGCGCGGATCCGCACTCCAGACACCGACGACCGACAGGAACAGCATCAGCGCCAGCAGGAGGGTCGCGTATCGGGCAGCCGGCTGCAGGGGCTGCGGCCGCCAGCAGCGCCACACCAGCACGATGCCCGCCAGCAGCGCCATCGTGGCGACAATGCGATGCGCGAGCCGCGCGCCCACCCATGGCGCGTTCGACACACCGGCCAGGACGCTTCCATAGCAGGCGGGCCAGTCGGCGCAACCGAGGCCGGCGCCGGAGAGGCGCAAGTAGGCACTGACCGTCACGACCAGAACGGACAGCACGCAGGTGAAGACCGCCAAGGCGCGGATGCGCCGGGTGCGCAGGTACAGCGAAGTATCGGATGCGAACCCCATCCGGCTCAGGAAGACCGCAATTGGGCCGGCACCCGGAGTTCGTGGTTGAGCCAGAGGAGGGCCGCCATCAGCACCATGGACCCTCCCTGATGCGCGGCGCCCAGTGCAACCGGGACGGCATGCAGCACCGTCAGGATGCCGAGCGTGATCTGCCCGGCCAGCACGGCCAGCATCAGGGTGGCGACCCGTTGCGCCCGCAGGCGATCGGGAAACTGGCGCAGCCTGATCCAGAACCAGGGCGCGAGGAAGGCCAGCAGCCAGGCGCCGAGCCGGTGATCGAACTGCACCGTCGCCATGTTGTTGAAGAAGTTCAGGTACCAGGGCTCGATCATGAAGATTTCCGGCGGCACGAAATGGCCATTCATGAGCGGGAAGGTGTTGTAGGCCTTGCCCGCCCGGATGCCGGCGACGAAGCCGCCGGTGACGACCATGTAGCAGGCCAGCACGAACAGCCAGAAGCCGAGGCGCTGCAGCCGGCGGTAACCCTCATGGGCGAAATAATGCGAGCGCTCCTCGATCAGTCCCAGCGCCACCCACATCATCGCGATAAAAATGATGAAGGCGAGCGACAGGTGTGCAGTGAGCCGGTACTGGCTGACGCGCGGATCGTCCACCAACCCGCTCTTCACCATGTACCAGCCCATGGCGCCCTGCAGGCCGCCGAGGATGAAGATGCCGACCAGCTTAGGCACCAGCTTGCGATCGATCTTGCGCCGCAGCAAGAAATAGAGGAAGGGCACAAAGAAAACCAGGCCAATGGTCCTGCCGAGCACGCGATGGAAATATTCCCACCAGAAAATACCCTTGAATTCATCGAGGGACATGCTGTGGTTGACCTGCTGGTACTCCGGCGTCTGCTTATATTTTTCAAAGACTTCGAGCCAGTCGGCCTGGGTCAGGGGCGGCAGGGTTCCCACCAGCGGCTGCCATTCGACGATGGACAGCCCGGAGTGCGTCAGGCGCGTTACGCCACCGACGACCAGGGTGGCAAAAACCATGGCGGAGCAAAGAAAAAGCCAGATCGCGATCTGGCGGCGCGCAACGGGATTCATTTTTCGGAAACCGGTGTTTTTCTGCGATTTTACGGCTTGAAATTTGAACCGAAATTATATGCGACAACGTGCCGCACTGCCGCATGCAAGTGATTGCGTATTTGGGCGTTTCTTAACCTAGATCAAACTATTCATATTACCTCCGGCGTAGCTTATCGCCCGTTAAATCCCCGTAGTTTGTCTTTCGGAAAATTTGTCGAAAAACCGCCGTCCGCGGCGCAAAAAAAGGAGGCTTAAATGGCTGATCAAGAAGAACGCGTACCCGTCATGCAGCAGGTGCTGGACAATCCGTTCCTGCTGCTGTTTCTGGGTATCACCATCCCCACCGTGCTCTACATCCTGTGGGGCGTGATGGAAATCGCCAACATTCCGGTCGCCAGCTGACCGGCAGCCTTTCATTTTCAGGGAGAAACTGATGAGCGCAATCCTGCCGCCCGCAGACCGGATCTGGTGGAAGCACCCGATCGACAAGCTGGAGTACACCTGGATCGCCATCGCGCTGATCTGGTCGCTGACCATGTTCGTGATGATGATCTGGTGGCATATCTACGGCAACCAGAACCTGGCCAACGAAACCTACAAGACGACCAAGGAGATGTACGCCGCCAAGACGCAAGCCGTGGTCGACAAGTACACGGTGCGCACCGAGACCGACAAGCAGATTCCCGTCGTCAAGCCGCCCGCCGGCTCCGACATCTACCTGATCGGCCGTCTCTGGGACTGGTGGCCGATCTACGAGCTTGAGAAGGACAAGACCTACAAGCTCCACCTCTCGGCGATGGACTACATGCACGGCTTCTCGCTGCAGCCGCAGAACATCAACATCCAGGTGCATCCGAACTACGACCACGTGATCAAGATCACGCCGAACCAGGCCGGCACCTACTCCATCGTCTGCAACGAATACTGCGGCATCGGCCATCACACGATGGTCGGTCGCATCTACGTGAAATAAGGGGGCGCGTAAATGGCTACGACTTACCGCATCTGCCCGCGTTCCGGGCTGCAATTCGACACCGAGGCCGAGAAGCTGATGCGCTTCCACGCCGTCGCCGGCGTGCTTTCGCTGCTCGTCGGCGGCATCATGGCGCTCGGCGTCATCCTGACGCGCTGGCCGGCCGTTCACCTGCTGTCGGCCGACACCTTCTACATGGTGCTCACCGCGCACGGCATCGACATGCTGATCTTCTGGATCATCTTCTTCGAGATGGCCGTGCTGATCTTCGCCTCCTCGACGCTGCTGCATTGCCGGTTGGCGACGCCGAAGCTGGCCTGGGCCGCATCCGTGCTGATGGCCATCGGCGCAATCATGACCAACGTCGCCATCTTCCAGGGCGAGTCGAGCGTGATGTTCACCTCCTACGTGCCGATGCAGGCCAAGTGGCATTTCTACCTCGGCCTGATCCTGTTCGCCGTGGGCGCGCTGATCATCTGCTTCATCTTCCTCGGCACCCTGGTGATCGCCAAGGCGGAGAAGACCTATGAAGGCTCGATCCCGCTGGTGACCTTCGGCGCGCTGACCGCCTGCATCATCGCCATCTTCACCATCGCCGGCGGCGCCATCATCCTGATCCCGACGCTGCTCTGGTCGCTCGGCTACATCCGCGAGATCGATTCGCTGATGTACCGCGTCGTCTGGTGGGCCATGGGCCACAGCTCGCAGCAGATCAACGTCTCCGCCCACGTGGCGATCTGGTACGCCATCGCCGCCATCGTGTTCGGCGCCAAGCCGATGTCCGAGAAGGTGAGCCGCTCGGCCTACTTCCTCTACATCCTGTTCCTGCAGCTGGCCTGCGCGCACCACCTGCTGTCCGACCCGGGCATGGGCTCCGAGTGGAAGGTGGTCAACACCTCGTACTTCATGTACTTCGCGGTGCTGGCCTCCATGATCCACGGCATGACGGTGCCGGGCGCCATCGAGCAGGCGCAGCGCCTGAAGGGCTACAACAAGGGCCTCTTCGAGTGGCTGCGGAAGGCACCCTGGGGCAACCCGGCCTTCTCGTCGATGTTCCTCTCGCTGATCGGCTTCGGCTTCCTTGGCGGCATCTCCGGCGTCATGATGGGCGCGGAACAGCTGAACATGCTGATCCACAACACCATCTACGTGCCGGGCCACTTCCACGCGACGGTCGTCATCGGCACCACGCTGGCGTTCATGGGCCTGACCTACTTCCTGGTCCCGGTGCTGTTCAAGCGTGAAGTCCTGTTCCCCGGCTTCGCCAAGATCCAGCCCTATCTCTTCGGCCTCGCGATGTACGTCGTGGCGCTGGTGATGATGGGCGCCGGTACCCTGGGCGTTTCCCGCCGTCACTGGGACATGGCCTTCGCCGGCGCGCCGATGGCCTACGAGTGGCCGGGTGCGGCCTACCTGATGATGGGCCTGACGGGCATCTTCAGCTGCATCGCCATCGTCGGCGGCGCAGGCTGGATCCTGCAGATCGTCCTGTCCATCCTCTTCGGCAAGAAGCTGGAGGAAGGCGAGACGCGCAGCACGCCGATCCCGCTGACCCTGCCGGCCCCGACCCCCGGCGGCGCGGCGCATCCGCCCGCCACCCCGGGCACGCTGGTGCTGGCCCTGATCTTCCTCACGGCCTTCATCCTGTACTACTTCGTGAACTGGAAGTACCTGTCCTCCCTGTGGGGTCTGGCGTAATACCGACCGCCCCGGCCGCAAGGCCGGGCGATCCGGAAAAGGGCCGCGCAAGCGGCCCTTTTTTATTTGATCTCTTCGCTTGACGCTGCGACGTACGACAGAGATCATGCGGGCCATGCGAATTTCACGATACACGCGGATTTTCTGTTCTGCGCTTGTGCTTTCCTGCTGCGCCACGGTGCTCGCCGCCCAGCATGACGGCAAGGTCGCCTCGCGCCCGCTCGATCCGGCAGCGGCGCCAAACGTGGCGGTGCTCGACGAGGAAAAGGCGCTCAAGCTGTCGCAATCCGTCGTCAACCAGCCCATCGGCGATTTCACCCTGCTCGATCGCAGCGAGAAGCCGGTGCGACTGGCGAATTACCGCGGCAAGCCACTGCTGGTCAGCTTCATGTACACCGGCTGCTTCGATGTCTGCCCGACCACCACCAGGAACCTGCAGAAAGCCGTCACCAACACCGTCGCCGTGCTCGGTGCCGACCGTTTCAACGTCGTCAGCATCGGCTTCAACCAGCCTTTCGACTCGCCGTCCGCAATGAAGGCGTTCGCCGCGCAGAACGGCATCGTCTTTCCGAATTGGGAGTTCCTCAGTCCGGCGCCCGCCATCGTCGACGATCTGACGAAAAGCTTCGGCTTCAGCTATGCGCCGACGCCGGCCGGCTTCGACCACATCGTGCAGGTCACGATCGTCGATGCCAATGGAAAAGTCTATCGGCAAATCTACGGCGAGGCGCCCAGCGCCGACCTGCTGGTCGAGCCGCTCAAGCAGCTCGTCACCGGCGCGCCCGTGGCGCAGACCGGCGCCATTGCCGACATCCTCGACCGCGTGCGCATCCTCTGCTCGATCTACGACCCGAAAACCGGCCAGTATCGGGTCGACTACGCCCTCATCGTCGAGATCGCCGGCTTCCTCACCTTTTTCCTCTACATCAGCTGGTATATATGGAGAGGCCTGCGCAGCAAGAAATCCGAGGGCGTTTGACTCCGGTCAAGTCGCCGAAAGCTTCAAGTTAATATCATAAAACTCTAATAAACCCGTCCGCGGGCCCCGACGTGAGTCTGTCCAGTTCCATCCGCCAGGGCGGCCTCGCCCTGATGCAGCGCATCGAAAGCTTCTTCGATGCCTTCTTCGGCACCGCCGCCAATCCGTGGCGCCACTTGGGCGCGCTCGGCTTCTATTTCCTCTGGATCGCCCTCGCTACCGGCATCTACCTTTTCATCGTGCTCGACACCGGCATCGAGGAGATCCACACCTCGATCGAGTACTACACCCACGAGCAATGGTGGCTGGGCGGCATCATCCGCAGCCTGCACCGTTATGCCGCCGACGGCCTCGTGCTGGTGATGCTGCTGCACATCCTGCGCGAATTCCTCTACGGCCGCTTCTACGGCTTCCGCTGGTATTCCTGGATCACCGGCGTGCCGACGGTCTGGCTGGTCTACGCCTCCGGCATCGGCGGCTACTGGCTGGTGTGGGACCAGCTCGGCCTGTTCTCCGCCGTCGCCAGCGCCGAGTGGTTCGACTGGCTGCCGATCTTCAGCACGCCGGCCACGCGCAACTTCCTGCCGGGCCTGCTCACCGACCGTTTCTTTTCGCTGCTGGTGTTCCTGCACATCGGCATTCCGCTGTCCCTGCTGCTCGCCCTGTGGGTGCACATCCAGCGCGTCTCGCAATCCGACGTCTTTCCTGCACGCGCCCTGTCCCTCGGCACGCTGGCCATGCTGATCGTGCTGGCGCTGGTCAAGCCGACCGTCTCGCACGGCAAGGCCGACCTCTCCATGGCATCCAGCACGCTCCACATCGATTGGTACTACCTGTTCATCCACCCGCTGATGTACGCCACCTCGCCGGCGGGTCTGTGGGCCATCGCCGGCCTCCTCACCCTGCTGCTGCTGGCCCTGCCGCTGCTGCCGCACCCGAAGCAGGGTCCGGTCGCCGTCGTCAATCCGCCCAACTGCAACGGCTGCCGCCGCTGCTTCGTCGATTGCCCCTACGGCGCCGTCGCCATGCTGCCGCACCCGGACAAGCCCGGCCACGAGCTGGCGCGCGTGATTCCGGATCTGTGCGCCTCCTGCGGCATCTGCGCCGGCGCCTGCCCCTCCTCCACCCCCTTCCGCAGTGTGGACAAGCTCGTCACCGGCATCGACATGCCGCAGCAGCCGATCGGCGCATTGCGCGAGGAGATGGAACGCAAGATCGCCGCCCTCAGCGGCCCGGTGAAGATTGCCGTCTTCGGCTGCGAGTGCGCCGCCCAGGCATCCCGTCTCGAAAATGCCGACACGGCCGTGCTGAACCTGATGTGCACCGGCCTGCTGCCGCCCAGCTTCGTCGAATACGCCCTGCGCAGCGGCGCCGATGGCGTGCTCGTCACAGGATGTCGCGAAGGCAGCTGCGCCTACCGCTTCGGCACGCAATGGACGGAGGAGCGCCTCACCGGCCGTCGCGAGCCGCACCTGCGCCCATCGGTGCCGTCCGAGCGCCTGCGCCTTGCATGGGCGGACGGCCACGAAATGAGCCACCTCAAGGCGGCACTCGATGATTTCCGCAAACATTTGCAGACTTTAAGCGCGGACGAAAAACGCCCGCGCGCTTATACTCCCCGGAGGATCGCCCAACATGGTTAGCAAATCGCCCACCAACCCGCTGGTGCTCGCAGGCCAGGCCCTTTTCTATGGCTTGTTCGCCGTGATCATCGGCTACTTCTCCACTTCGCCCGACTTCACCCACATCGAACCGGGCAAGTCCCTCATCAAGCTCTCCTTCAGCACCCAGGGCGAGCCGGTCGGCGAATGCCGCGAACGCACGCCGGAGGAACTCGCCAAGCTGGCGCCGAACATGCGCGCCACCAGGATCTGCCCGCGCGAGCGCTCCCCGATCAAGGTCAACATCGCCCTTAACGGCGAGCCCTTGTTCGAAGGCGTGGCACAGCCATCCGGCCTGTCCAAGGACGGCGCCTCGACCCTCTACAAGCGCTTCGAGGTGCCGGCAGGCGAACACCTGATCTCGGTAAAGATGAACGACAACGCCCGCATCCCGGACTTCAACCACGTGCGCGAAGAGAAGATGACGCTGAAGCCGGCGCAGATCCTCGTCATCGACCTGCGCAAGGACCGCGGCGGCATCTTCTTTGAATGAGCCTGGCCGCACTCGCCCAACCCGCTTCCGCCACCACCGACTTCAGCCTGCCTGAGGCCGACGCCCGACTGGCCGGCGTGGCGCGCGGCTGGCTCTGGCTCGGCCTGCTCGCCCTGATCGGCTCCGGCGTCCTCTCGATCGTCCTCGTCCTCTCGCGCGCGCCGCAGTTCCAGAACCTCCTGCCGGCCGGCGACTTCTTCCGCGTCACCCTGGTGGTGCACGTCGATCTCTCGGTGCTGGTGTGGTTCGTCTCCCTCGGCGGCATCCTGTGGACCCTCTCCGGCGGCACGCGCGCCCTCGGCCTCAACCGCGCCGCCCTCGCCGTCGCCGGACTGGGCACCCTGCTCATGACGCTGTCGCCCTTCATCGGCCGCGGCGGTCCGGTGATGGCCAACTACATTCCCGTGCTGGAAGACCCGGTGTTCCTCTGGGGCCTGGTGATCTTCGGTGCCGGTTCGGTGCTGCTGGTCGCGCGCAGCCTGCTCGCCGCGCCTGCATGGTCGGTGCCGCAGAACGGTGCCGAGGCGCTGCAGGCGGGCCTCACCCTCGGCCTGCTGCCGGCCGTCATCGCCATCGTCGCCTTCGCCTGGTCCTGGCTGACCATGCCGGGCGGACTCGACGGAAAGGCCTATTACGAGATCCTCTTCTGGGGCGGCGGCCACGCCCTGCAGTTCATCTGGACGGTATTCATGCTGGTCGCCTGGCTGTGGCTGGCAAGCGCCTGCGGCGCACGCGTGCCGATGAGCCCGCGCGTCGCCGTGCTCTGCTTCGCGCTTGCCACGGTGTGCGCGCTGGCGATTCCCGTCGCCTACCTGCTGTGGCCGGCCCATGCCGTCGAGCACCGCAACCTGCTCACCTTCGCCATGGGCCTTGGCGGCGGATTGCCGATCCTGCCGGTGGCCCTGGCCGTGCTGCTGGCGGTGCGTCCCGGCCAGCCCATCGCCGACGAGGCGCGCCCGCTGCGCGCCGCGCTGTATTCCTCGATCGCCCTGTTCTGCTTCGGCGGCCTGATCGGGTTCACCATCGCCGGCAGCAACGTCAAGATCCCGGCGCACTACCACGGCTGCATCGTCGGCGTGACGCTGGCGCTGATGGGGCTCGTCTACCACCTGCTGCCGCGCCTCGGCTACGGCATGCCTTCGCGCAAGTGGGCGACGTTCTCCTCCTACTGCTATGCGGTGGGGCAGGCCATGCACATCGGCGGCCTGATGTGGTCGGGCGGCTACGGCGTGCAGCGCAAGGTGGCCGGCGCCGAGCAGGCGCTGAGGAGCACCAGCGAGATCGTCGCCATGGGCATCATGGGCATGGGCGGCCTCGTCGCCATCATCGGCGGCTTGGTCTTCGTCGTCGTCGTGCTGATGGCGATCCGCCGCGCCAGGCATTGAGCGCCATGGCCGAGCCGCGGGACATCGCCGAAGCCGTGCGCCGCGCCTGCGTCGAGGCGGCGCTGGAAGCCTACGAGGATGCCCAGATCCGCGGCTTGTGCCGCGAGGGTGCGTGGGAAGTCGCCATCGAGGCAGTGCGCACGCTGGACGTCGCGGCGGCGATTGCCGCCGCCGAAAAGAAGGATTAGCGCTTCGCCGACACCGGCAGCGCCTGCGCGGCGAAGGCCGCCAGCGCAACGGCCGCCAGCCAGGCGCCCGGCGCCCAGCCGAACGCCACCAGCCAGCCGGCCACCACAAAAGTCAGTCCCCGCAGCACGGCGAAGCGGCCCAGCCGCACGCGCGCGGCGCGGTGCCAGTCGGTCTGCACGCCGGGCCTCAGCCAGATCGGCAGCAGTTGGCTCACGGCGCCCGTCACCAGCGGCAATAGGAACGCCAGGAAGAAACCGAAGACGGCATCGCCTCCTTCGAGGCGGCGCTGCGCGTGCAGCGCGCCGAAGGACAACAGCGCCAGCAGTCCGGCCAGCGCCAGCGCCAACGAGGGCGCGGCACCATGCGCGCGCAGGATCTCGGCGGGGAAGCGCGCCACCCAGGCCGTGCCGAGGAGTGCCACCGGCACGAACAGCAGCAGCGCGCCGAGATAGGCGGCGGGCTGCCACCACGCCGAGCCGGCCGCGATCAGCAGCACGCCGGTCAGCGCCGGCGCCAACATGCGGCGCAGCCAGCCGGCCGCGTCCGGATCGGGCCGCCCGGCGGCGGTGGGCAGCAGCACGGCGAGCGTCCCTAGAGCGGTGAGGCCGATGAAGCCGAGCGTGTTGAGGTGGAGATGGAGCAGGCGCAATGCAGCGCGCTGCGCGGGCAACGCCGGCATCGCCAGCACCGCCGCCAGGGCGAGCGCGAGGCACAGCACCGCTGCGAGATACCAGTACAGGCCGGGATGCGGCGCGCCGAGCGCGGCACGGCCGCGGCGCACGATCCAGACGGCCATGACGAGCGCGGCGATGAAAGCCAGTCCAGCGCCGGCGTGCACCAGCGGGTTGAACCAGGCCGGCTGGAGGAAAGCGAGCGCCGCCAGGACGCCGGCGGCGAGAAACGCCAACGGCAGCCGCCGCATCGCCGGCACCGGCGCGCCGCTGCGCGTGAGCACCGGCACGAAATGCAGCATGGCCCCGAAGATCAGCGGCAGGATGCCCGCCGCAAAGGCGACATGCGCCGCGGCGGCGGGAGATGCCACGCCGGAGAGGATCAGTCCCAGCGCCGTCGCGAAGGCGACGACGGCGGCGGCGACGAGAAACGGCAGCACGGGGCGCCGCCCCGATCAGGCCTGCTTCTTGATGAAGTCGATGACGATCGCGCCCGGCTCGCGCTGCACGTACTGGATGTCGACCTTCTCGCCGTAGCGGGCGCGCAGCTGGTCGAGCAGCGGCAGCGGATCGTGGTCGTTGCAGAAACGCATGGTCTCGCCGGCGAACAGCGCATCGAGCGCGCCGAAAATGGCGGCATGGCGGAAGCGCTTGGCGATGCCGCGCGCGTCGAAGGGATAGAGCTGGTCGGCTTGCAGGTGCAGGTGCGGATGGTTCATATCTATTCTCCTGTCGGGGTTATTCGCCACGCAGCATGCATGGCGGCGAGATTGTCCTTGCCGCATACTTCAGCGGCCTTGATGCAAATCATGGAAGGTAAATTATTAAACCCTTATATTCCCGCACATTCCTTAAGGTTATCGCCGCCCCACCCCGGAAGCCCGCAATGCTCAAACTCATACAAAGAACGCTGCAATGGTTCTTCATGCGCGTCGAAGGCGTCTTCAACATCGCCTTCGGCGACAAGCTGAACCCGCTCTACCACCTCGGCACCATCACCTTCTGGCAGTTCTGGCTGGTGTGCATCAGCGGTCTCTACCTCTTCGTGTTCACCGATACCGGCGTCAACGACGCCTACCAGTCGGTGCAGGAGCTCACCCATGACCAGTGGTGGGCCGGCGGCATCATGCGCAGCGTGCACCGCTACGCCACCGACGGCATGATCCTCACCATGCTGCTGCACATGGTGCGCCACTTCGCCTTCGACAAGTACCGCGGCTTCCGCTGGTTCTCCTGGATCACCGGCGTCGTCCTCATCTGGCTGATGTACATCACCGGCATCAACGGCTTCATGCTGGTGTGGGACCAGCTGGCCCAGTTCGTCACCGTCGCCACCGCCGAGATGCTCGACTGGTTCCCGATGTTCAAGGGCGTGGTGATCCGCAACTTCATCTTCGAGGGCCACGTCAACGACCGCCTGTTCACCCTGATCGCCTTCATCCACCTCGGCGCGCCGCTGCTGGTGCTGATGCTGATGTGGATCCACGTCCAGCGCGTGCCGCGCGCCCACATCAACCCGCCGAAGGCCATCGCTATCTGGGTCACGCTCACTTTCGTCGTGCTCTCGCTGGTCAAGCCGGTGGTGAGCCAGGGGCCGGCCAACCTGTCCGTCGAGGTCGGCCAGATCGACTTCGACTGGTTCCTGCTGGCGATCTACCCGCTCATCTACGACTGGCCGCTCGAGTACCTGTGGGGCATGCTGTTCGGACTGACCGGCCTGCTCTACCTGACGCCCTGGCTGCCGCCGAAGCGGCGCGGCAGCGCCAAGGCCGAGCTGGACATCAGCGTGCATCCCGACAACAGGACGGTGAAGGCCCGCTTCGGCGAGACCATCCTCGACGCCGGCCTGCGCGGCGAGATCAACCTGCCCTACGAATGCCGCAACGGCGGCTGCGGCATGTGCAAGTGTTCCGTGCTGCAGGGCGAGGTCGACCCCGGCATCTACCAGCCCAGCGTGCTCAGCCCCGCCGAGCGCGCCATGGGCAAGGTGCTGATGTGCTGCGCCAGCCCGCTCACCGACATCGAGATCGAATACGAGCCGCAGTTCGCCCTGGCGCGCGCCCCGGTGAAGGAATACGTCGGCGTCGTCGACAAGCTGGAGAAGCTGACCTACGACGTCATGGGCGTGACGATCAAACTGCCCGAGGGCCAGCACATCGCCTTCACCGCCGGCCAGTACATCAACATCATCCTCGAGGACGGCGAGCGCCGCGCCTTCTCCTTCGCCAGCGCGCCGCACGAAGCGCAGAACATCGAGCTGCAGATCCGCCTGGTGCCGGGCGGACGCTTCACCACCCACGTCTTCGAGAAGATGAAGGTGGGCGACCCGATCCGCTTCGAGGGCCCGCTCGGCGACTTCGTGCTGCGCGAATCGAGCCGGCCGATCATCTTCGTCGCCGGCGCCACCGGCTTCGCCCCGGTGAAGAGCATGGTCGAGGACGCCTTCCACCGCGGCCTGAAGCGGCCGATCCGCCTCTACTGGGGCGTCAAGCAGCGCCGCGACATGTACCTCGCCGACCTGCCCGAGCAGTGGCAGCGCGACCACGACAACTTCAAGTTCATCCCGGTGCTCTCCGAGCCGGGGCCGGACGACGCCTGGACCGGCCGCACCGGCCTGGTGCACGAGGCCATCCTGCAGGACTTCCCCAGCCTCGCCGGCAACGAGATCTACGCCTGCGGCTCGGTGAGGATGGTCGAGGCGATCTTCCCGAAGCTGAAGGACCAGGGCGCCGAGGAAGGCATGTGCTTCTCCGATGCCTTCACGATCTCGGCGCGCTCGATGGCGCTGCAGGTGCCGGCGGAGGAACCGAAGGTCTGAGACGCCATTGCCGAAATGAAAAACGGCCTCGCAAGAGGCCGTTTTCTTTTGAGGAGGCGGGGCTTCACTCCGGCAGCGCGACCTTGCCGTCCTTGCTGTACTGGTAGTCGCGGAAGATGTGCTCTGCGCTGAGCAGCTGGTAGCTGCCGTCCTCGAGCTTGCGCGAGGTGTCCTTCAGCCGGTAGGTGTAGTGGCCGCAGGTCCAGCAGTCGAAGTTGCGCATGTGGGTGCACAGGCAGGTCTTGTCCCACACCTCGAGCTTCTTGGCCCCGGGATGCAATGCCACCTCGCGGTAGTAGGCGTCGATGTAGGCGCAGTGGCCGCTCGAGTCGAGCAGGTAGCCGTAGGCCTCGCAGTTCGGCCGGATGCCCGAACCGATGGCCGGGCTGCTCTTCAGCATGCGCATCGGATAGCCGGTCGGCGAAATGCCGTTGACCTCGATGTCCTCCTCGCCGGCCTTGAAGTACTCCTGCTGCACCTTCGCCGGCAGGCCGCATTCCTTGGCGACGGTGAAGCGCGTCGCCACCTGCACGGCGGCCGAGCCGGTGTCCAGATAGCTCACCGCATCCGTGCCGGTGAAAATGCCGCCGGCCGGGATCACCGGGATGTCCAGCTTCTCCTGGCGCAGCCAGTCGAGGATTTCCGTCGTGATGACGCGCAGGTCGTACTTCATCCAGTCGTCGAGGCCGAAGCCGAGGTGGCCGCCGGCGAGCGGCCCCTCCACCACCACGTAGTCGGGCAGCCGCCCGGTGCGCGCGCTCTTGCGCAGGAACAGCTGCAGCGCACGCAGCGACGAGACGATGATGCCGAGCTGGACGTCCTTGAAACGCGGATGGTCCTCGATCAGGCCGAAGGAGCCCAGGTGCAGGCCGGCGGCGAGCGTGATGCCGTCGATGCCGGCGTCCATGGCGGCCGTGAGGCGCACGCGCAGCGTCTCCTTCGGCGCGTTCATGGTGAGCTTTTCCATGCAGTTGATGAAGATCAGCCCGTCGCCGCGCTTCGCCTCCATGGTGGTCTGCACATGCAGCCGGGTCGCTTCGGCGACGTCGGCGAGGTCGAACTTCACCTCGGACTTGTCGACGTTGGCGACGTTGTGCTTGTAGCGCTTCTGCTTGACGCTGACGAACTTGGTGTCGTAGCGGCGGTCGGAGACCGTCTTGATCATGGCGTCCGAGATGTGGCCGACGCCGCCCAGGCGGGCCGCCTCCAGCGCGAGTTCCGCCGTGGAGATGTCCACGCCCATGCCGCCGATCATGATCGGCACCAGTTCCCGTCCGCCGAGCCGCAGGCGGAAATCATCCACGCATTTCATCGAAGCCTCTGGAATACAGCCGGAACGGGCGGACTACCCCCGGCGCAAAAGGCGACATTTTACGCCATGGCCGGGCGCTTACACCCGGAAAACGCGGAATTTCAATGCTAACTAAAGGGATATCCGGCCGCCGTCATTCCCGCGGAAGCGGAAATCCATGAGGCCCGGCGCGTACGAACGCCGCAATATCCCCGGCCACCTCCCGGGAATTCATGATGAAGGTATGCAGGGACGGCACCGTCCGCAGCGGAACGCCCGGCAGCCGCGTCTCGTCGAGCGCCAGCACGCCATCGTTCGGCACGTCGCCGAAGGGCCCCAGGCGGCCGCGCGGGCCGCCCGTGCCAGCGTAGATGCGGGTCGGCACCGCCGGCACCGGCAAGGCCTCCATGAAGTCCGGGCTGGCCAGCTTCTGCCCCATCTCCCCGGTGAAAAGCCTGTACAGGCGCCGGGGCGCGAATTTCCGCGCCGCCCGGCTGGCGCGCGTCGGCGGCGCCAGCAGGAAGCAGCCGAGCGGCGGACGGGCCAGCCGCGGCAGGGCGGCGCGGATCAGCACGGTGCCGAGCGAATGACCGACGAGCACAAAGTCAGTCCCCGCAGCACGGCGATCGATGAACGCCCCGAGCCGCCCGACGCAGCCCTCCCACCCCTCCAGCGCCGCCGAATAGGCGAACAGGTCGGGACGCAGCCCCGCCGCCCGCAGGCGCGCCGCCAGCACCAGCATGGCAGCCGGTGTGCGGCCCATGCCGTGGACTAGGATGGCGCGGATGGGTTTGCTGGCTTGGGGCTGCACAAAAAACATAGGAATGATCTGTTACCTATGTGCCCAGACTTTTTTGTTACCTATCACCCCGACCGGTCAGTCTGCGGAGTTGAAAGATCGTGCCATCCGAGAATTGGCTCAAAGCGTTATCGGGTTCGCTGTAGCTGACTGACTCAATCTTTTCAAACTCGGCGTCCTCTAAAATCGCTGCAATGACCGTGGAATCTATTCCTGCAACGCACTCGTACTTTACGTCCTCAAGAGTGACGATGCGGCGTTGTACTTGATAGCGGCGATTTCCCTCGGAAACTGTCTCAAGCGAACTCGTTTCTCGTTGAAAACTCCCCTTAAATTCGTCGAAGGCCGACTCAATCTTGGTGTCGCCACGAGTTGGAGGAGCGTAACGCGCAATCATGTCGGGGTACTCAGATGCAATCTTTCTCTCAAGCGTGAACTTTGCTGCCAAATACTTCAGGTAAGAACTGGCTGAGCTCTTGCAGCCTACAAACTCAAGGACTTTCTCAATGTGCAGCAGTTGCGCGTGGCCTTTATCTGGCGGGACGATATCTGGAAGTTCAGGGTCAACAAAAAAAGAGAAGCTCGGAAACGCCCTCGGGTTGCTACAGAAATATGAGGCAATAGCGATTTTTCGTAACGCTGGCTCAGGGTAGTTCTTCACCTGACCGATTGCTTTTTCAATGGTTGGAATTACGGTTTCGAGTCGGCATGTGCCTTTTGCTTCATACAGAAATCGTTCATCCTTGCTATTGAACCCCTCAAAATCTGGACGCTTTTTCGACAGCTTTCGATTTTCTGGAATTTGGCAAATCGTGGACCAATCAATGTCAAACAAATCCACCATCAAAAGAGAGGCCATTGCAACGCCGAGATCTTCAGAGTGGCGCCTCTTGAAATCAGATGTGCCGAAATTGAGGGTTATGAATTTGCTCTTTGGCGCTTTTGAGAAGAAATCCATGACCGTCACGAGGTGAGGAGAGAGGTCGGCTCCGAAACGATTTGGATTTGACCCAAGCACCAAGTGGGCGTGCGTGAAGCGGGCAGGATCAAGAGACAACAGGTAGTCATGCTCCACCACATGCGCAAGCGACCCGCATGATGGGATGAGGTGATTAAGGACTTGCGGCGGGACGGATGAACTGTCAAAACGGACGTAAGTGTTTAGCATAGTGTGAGATTTAATTTGAGCGGCTAACGTAGAGCTCACCGGCGCTGCGCGGCTTTATCGCGCAGCGTCCAGCGACCGGAGGGAGCGAGATTGAGCGCCATGTTAGACAGCAGCCCGTCACATCCATCGTTTCGCACGCACCCTTCGAAAGGTTTGCTCAAAGTGTTCGCTTTGCGTCCGCAAATATTCTTCAATGTGATCGAAATTGACGACATCAACCCAGCCTTGAGTGTCACCGAATGTTCCAAATTGAATCAACCTAATCCACTTGAGCTCCTCTGGATCCGCCAATTCGGCTGACCAGAGCCGACTCTGGATAACAACAATCGGAAGGTACTGGTTTATTCTGCACGTGTGGCTCTCAATGGCGCCCATGGCACTTGGAAAAGGTAGCTTTAGGCGCCGAGCAACTTCGAGATCAGTACCGAGGTCAGCTGCCAGTCCATCCATTTTTTCGGTTTTCGCGGCGGCTACTGCTGATCGGAGTGCTGAAGTAGCCCGCCATAGGACGGAATTGTCGAGACCCTTATCGGACTTTCCGTTCGTCTCTCGGAACGCGGAAAAGCAATGTTTTACCGGAGGCGGTTTTACGCGAAGCACAGATGTACGCATAGTGCTCCGCGGGAACGCAATTTTTTCTAACTTGTGAAGGAAGTCTAAGACGTCTTCATGCTCCATGTGAAACCTTGATAGTTGCTCCTCGACCCGCTTAAGCGTTTCCTCGCTGTAGCCAATCCAATATTCATTGTTTCCGAAGGCAGCGGGCATTGCCGTTGATCCTGCGCAAAGAATATGAAAGTCACTGTTCGACTTCACTTCTATGAAGAGATTCACTTTCGCCACGAGATCGCCAGCCTTGCGCGGCTTCTTCCAGTAGCCAGAGGCGACGACATCTAGCTCTCGTAACTTGTCAGTCTTTCCATCGTGGTAGTACGGACTCTGCGTAGTACGCCACCCCAGTCGCGCCAAACAAGCAGCGACCTCCTGCTCAGCTCTGAGCGACTTGAAGGCCTCGGAGGCTTTAAGAATCTCCTTGAGACTCGCGCGATCTGTCATTGCTGGCTAACGTGGAGGTCACCGGCGCTGCGCGGCTTTATCGCGCAGCGTCCGGTGGACTGATGGGATGGACTCCCCCTTTTTGTTGTCGCACATTGTGCGCAGCTGAGACTCATTGGACGTGGGGATCAGCACCTATCAACTCCGAGGGGGAATCCAGAATGCATACTACTACCGTTGCCGTCGATCTTGCAAAATCCGTCTTCCAACTGGCCGTGGCCGATGCCCATTGGCGCGTGACCGAGACCCACCGCCTGACCCGCACGCAGTTCGAGCGCTGGTTTGCCAACCGCGAGGTGGGTCTCGTCATCATGGAAGCCTGCGGCTCGGCACACCACTGGGCGCGGTGGCTGAACGGCCAGGGCATCGAAGTGAAGCTCCTGCCGGCGGCCTATGTCCGCGCCTATGTCCGGCGCAACAAGACCGACGCGGCCGACGCCGCGGCGCTGCTGGAAGCGGCGCGCGCCGCCGACATCGTGCCGGTGCGC
The DNA here is from genome assembly GCA_032027165.1 of Denitratisoma sp. Taxonomy (NCBI): domain Bacteria; kingdom Pseudomonadati; phylum Pseudomonadota; class Betaproteobacteria; order Nitrosomonadales; family Sterolibacteriaceae; genus Denitratisoma; species Denitratisoma sp. The sequence goes on from JAVSMO010000001.1 coordinate 1,789,224, forward strand.
GTCAAATCCGTCGAACAGCAGGCGCTGCAGGGCCTGCACCGCACCCGCTCCCTGTGGATGGGCACGCGCACTTCCCGCATCAACGCCCTGCGCGGCTTCTGCCGCGAGTTCGGTCTGGCGATCCCGGCGGGTGCACGCACCGGCGTGGAGGCGATCAGCCGGGTGCTGGCCGACCCGAACTCGCCCGTGCCGACACTCATCCGCCGCACGATGCAGCTGCTCGTCGAGGAGATCCGACTGCTTGAGGCGAGAATTGGGCAACTGGAGCGCGAGCTCTCCATCCTGGCCAAACAGAGTCCCGCCTGCACCACGCTGCTCTCGGTCCCGGGCATCGGGCTTTTGACCGCCACGGCGATGGTAGCGGCCACCGGCGGCGAGGTGGGGCATTTCAGGAGCGCGCGCCACTTCGCCAGCTGGTTCGGGCTCACCCCCAAGGAATCCTCCTCGGGTTCCACGCGCCGGCTCGGGCGCATCTCCAAGCGCGGCGACCGCTACCTGCGCATGCTGCTCACGCACGGGGCGCGCTCGGTCTTGCGCGCCGCCACGGTGGCGCGGCGCGCCGGGCGATCCGTCGATGGGCTGCGCACCTGGGCCACGGCGCTGGAGGGGCGCAGCAACCACAACAAGGCCGCCTGCGCGCTCGCCAACAAGCTGGCGCGGATCTGCTACGCCACGCTAAGAGACGGTGCGCCCTACGGGCAGCCGGCAGCGCGCGGGCCGCGCAAGATCGCCCGCACGTCCTTCGCCATCGCCGCCTAGGTCTTCAGGAATCAATGAACCTGCGTTCCACCCTCACGCGCTTGCAACGAGACTGATCGCCCATCATGGCAAACAGGGTCGCACCCGCACGGATTGACGCCGATAACTCTGCCGGCAGCGTACCGCTTGCCGCTTGTACCGATTGGCGCACCGTGAGCAGATTCCATGTCGGCACGGGCCAACGAGAGCCCACTTACGATGCCGGATATACGACTGCATGCGCCATCCTGCCGCCACAAACATCGATCAGTCGGTTGCTTTTGCGGGGGAGTCCATATACGCAGGGTTATGCCACAGGGGGAATGACGTCACTTGGTCGCCCAGTCGATGATTGTTGGTAGCTTCACGAGACCGGCCTGCACCGCAGTGAGGAAGGCGACGGCATAGGCAAGCCAAAATGTTCGCCACTGCATCTTGACGTTCTCGGTGTGCTTGCGTTCCTGTTCTTCGTATTCTTCGATCGTCTTCAGCGCGCGGCCGGCAACGATGTACTTGTAGTTGATCTTCTTCAAATCACCTGTCTCAACCAGCGACTCAAGATAGAACTCAAGGCGTTGTTGCTGCTGTTCGCCGTCGGGGTGTAAGACCCACCGGAGCGAGTAAAGATCGGTCATAAGGTCAAGGGGTTCGCTTTCAGTTTTTCCGTCAAGCGCACGGCCAACGAGGAACTGCAAGAGTTCCATTCTCTGCTTCGTGATCAGCTTCTTCTTGTTGAAGAGGAATTGGTCAAACCTGCTGAGGGTCCGAACAACGTGAACCTTAATATATGGCCAAGCGGTAAGTCGATTCACCAGGAGATCAAGAATCCCTTGGTACTCGATGGTGGATAGGCCGTAGTAGTGGGTGATTCGAAAGTCTCTTAGAGAGAAGGAAGACAGCGGAATGCTGCGATCGATTTGGAAACGTGAGCCATTCCACTCAAGGCACTTTAGATTGTCTTGATCGATTGCCTCAACGGCAAGGTAGGGTTGATCGCCTTTATCGACCGCGACGAAAAAGCAGTTTGCCTTCTCGCCTTCCTCGCCGGAGCGCGCGACCGATGAACCGCATGGACGCGCGAAAACCGCGCGAAGTCCAAGCCTAGAAACGAAGCGACCAATGGCCTTCATGGGGCATAATGAATGAAGTAGACACCATTAAAAGGTTGCCATTAGTGGATACAAGCATCCACATATGGATACAAGTGTCTATATGTGGCAACCGCGAGTATCCATATCCGGACACCTGCGCTCCTTGTATATTCCCGCAGCCAATATACCACCAGAATATGCACGAGGCACCCGCTGCCCTCTCCCCGGCCCCCTCCCGCCTAGGCGGGGGAGGAGGAAATTCTTCCCGCCGCTATCCATTGTGCATAGGCTATACTCGCCCTTGGCCCGGACAAGGCCCGAGCAAATCGGCGCCGCAGCCGCGCCGCACGAGAACATGAACGCACCCGAACCAACAACCCTGGAAACGGCGGCAGCGCCCGCCGAACTGGCCCTGCGCTTTCACGGCCGGGCGGGCGAGTATTTCCGCATCTGGGTGGTGAACCTGTTCCTGACGCTAGCGACGCTGGGCATCTTCTCGGCGTGGGCGAAGGTGCGCAAGAAGCGCTACTTCTACTCGCACACGACGCTCGACGGCACGCCCTTCCAGTACCTCGGCCAGCCGATCCCCATCCTCAAGGGGCGCATCGTCGCCGCAGTGCTGTTCGTCTTCTACTATTTCACCAGCCACTTCTTCACCGCGCTGCTGCCCTACGTGCTGGTCGCCGGCGCGCTGCTGGCGCCGTGGGTGGTGGCCGGCTCGGCGGCCTTCAACGCGCGCTACTCGGCCTACCGCAACATGACCTTCGCCTTCGACCGCGACTACCGCGCGGCCTTCCGGGCGGTCACCTTCAGCGGCCTGCTGGTGGCGGCGGCGGTGGGGCTGGGCTACGCCACGCACAGCAACAAYCCSATSCTSGCCGGSGCSATGTTCGGCATCTTCGGYCTGATCTTTCCCTGGTGGCAGCGGCGCACCAAGGCCTTCMTMGTCGGCAACATGAGCTTCGGCGACCACCGYGGCGAYTTCTCGGCGAAGGGCGGGCAGTTCTTCCGCATCTACTTCRTCGCCGGCCTGRTSCTGTCSGGMRTCGGCATGCTGACGGCGCTGYTCGGCGGCRTSCTSACGGCSGCCTTCAAGAATCCGATGCTGTCGATGGCCGCCTTCCTGCTGCCGATCTACCTCGGCTACGTGCTGGCCTTCGCCTATGCCCAGGCCAAGGTCGGCAACCTGGTGTGGAACAGCACGCGGCTCGGCCCGCTGCGCTTCGCGTCGACGCTGAGCGGGCGCGGGCTGGCGAAGCTGTATGTGGTGAACGCGCTGGCGATCATCGCCTCGGCCGGGCTGCTGATTCCCTGGGCGGTGATGCGCACCCTGGCCTACCGCGTGAGCTGCATGAAGGTGCTGCCGGAAGGCGACCTGCGGGAGTTCGAGGGCGCGGCCGCCTCGGCGGTGCGCGCCACCGGCGCCGAGATGGGCGAGTTCTTCGACCTGGATCTCTCGCTATGACGCAGACGCTGACGGTGACGCATTACGACGGCCGCCATCCGCTCGGCGCACCGGCGACGCTGCTGTGGCGCGGGCGCGAGGCGACCCTGATCGGCGCCAGCGTGGCGGCGCGCTACGCGCTGGGCACGCTGCGCGTCTCGCCGCGCGTGGGCGCGGCCGACCGCTTCATCGCCCTGCCCGACGGCGGCCAGCTGCAGTGCGCCGACGGCCCGCTGCTCGACGCCCTGCCGCAGGAGAGCCGCTCGGAAGGCGCGGTGGCCTGGCTGGAGCGCCAGTGGGGCGTGGCGCTGGTCGCGCTGGTGGCGCTGATCGGCGGCCTCGCGGCCCTCTACCAGTACGGGCTGCCGGTGCTGGCGGACGGCATGGCGGAGCGGGTGCCGATCGAGTATGAAGTGCGCCTCGGCAAGCACGCCCTGCAGTGGCTGGACGACAACCGGATGCTGCAGCCGAGCAAGCTGGAGTTGAAGAAGCAGGCGGTCCTGCGCGAGGGCTTCGCCCGCCTCGGCCAGGGATTGCCGCAGGCGGCGCACCTGCAGCTCGCCTTCCGCGCCGCGCCCGGCATCGGCCCGAACGCGCTCGCCCTGCCCGGCGGCACCATCGTCCTCACCGACGAACTGGTGGCGCTGTCGCAGACGCCGGACGAGGTGCTGGCGGTGCTGGCGCACGAGATCGGCCACGTCGAGCGGCGCCATGCCCTGCGCCAGCTGCTGCAGGGCTCGGCGACGGCCGCCATCGCCGCCACGCTGGCGGGCGACGCGGCGACGATGAGCACGGCGGTGGCCGGCTTTCCGGTGCTGCTGGCGCAGACGAAGTATTCGCGGGATTTCGAGTCGGAGGCCGACGACTACGGCTTCCGGCTGATGAAGGCGAAGGGCATCTCGCCGAACGCCTTCGCCGACATCATGGGGCGGATGTCCTCCGCCAGTGCCAGCTGCGGCGAGGGGGAAGCGGAAGCGGATCCGTCCTCGGGCTTCCTGTCCACCCACCCGGTGACGCAGGAGCGCATCGCCAAGGCGCGGGCGGCGGCGAATTAGTGGCTGGTGCCCTCGGAACGGGTGATCTTGTTCCAGACGTTGTACTTGCCGACCGGCTTCTTCGCCGGGATGCGCTTGACTTCCTTCAGCGTGGCGGCGTCGAAGACGATGAGGGCACCGTCGTTCTCCCACAGGCTGGCCAGCGCGTATTTGCCGTCCTTGGTGAACTCGATGTGGGCCAGGGTCTTGCCCGGCACGGGCCTGAGCTGGGCGGCGACTTCCAGCGTCTGCTTGTCGATCACCGTCAGCGTGTCCTTGTTTTCCCGGCTCATCATGGAGTCCACCCAGGCGTAGCGCGAGTTCTCGTGGCTGCGCATGAAGAAGCCGGGGCCCGGCGTCTTGATCTGCTTGATGGTCTTCCAGGTCTTCATGTCGATGATGCTGACGACGCCTTCCTTCAGGTTCGGCGTCGCCATGACGCGGCGGCCCTGCCAGTCCCAGGTGATGCCGGAGCCGAGGTGCGGCATGCCGGGCAGGTCGAGCGTGGCGATGCTGCGGCGGACATCCAGGTGCACCACCTGCCCCTTGCCGGCTTCCCGGCTCGCGCCCATCACCTCGTTGTAGTCCTGCGTGAAGAAGAAGTCGTCGAGGTAGTCGTCGAGGATCGAGCGCCGCGGGTTGAGGAAGCCCGGGATGAAGGCGCCCTCGCGGTACTGGAAGTCGTGGATCATGCCGGCGGGAATCTCCGGCGACTTCGGGTCGTAGCTGATCTCCCAGGCCTCCTTGACGTCCTTCAGTGCCGCGACGAAGCTGTGGCGCGGCTCGGCGGTGTACACGGCGGAGACGCGCGAGCTCTGCTTGCCGTCCTTGTCGCGCACGGCGTGGATCTTCAGCGGGTTCAGGTCGGCGTCGAGGATGACCAGGCTGTGCGGCAGGTAGTTGGCGACGGCCACGTATTTGCCGTCGCCGGAGACGGCGGCGTTGCGCGTGTTGATGCCGGCGCGCACCTCGGCCACCACCTTCAGGCTCCAGATGTCGAACTTCGAGATCCAGCCGTCGCGCGAGGCGAAGAAGACGTAGCGCCCGTCCGGCGTGAACTTCGGCCCGCCGTGCAGGGCGAAGCGCGAGGGAAAGCGGTGGATCGGCTCGAGCTTGTCGCCGTCGAGCAGCGTGACGTGGTGGTCGCCGCCTTCCACCACGATGAAGAGGTTCATCATGTCGGCGGCGAACTGCGGCTTGTCGGGCAGCGTGCCGGGGGCGTGATGCACGATGCGCGAGGCGCGGATCTCCGCCTCGCCCCACTGCGGCATCGGCACCGGCGTGTAGATGTAGTCGGCGAGCGCCTTGATCTCCTCGGGCTTGAGCACGTCCTTGAAGGCCGGCATCTGCACGGCGGCGCGGCTGTCGCGGATCATCGCGGCGGCGGCGTCCTTCCTCAGGCGCGAAAGGTTCTCCGGCAACAGCGCCGGGCCCATCAGGCCGAAGCGGTCGGCGCCATGGCATTCCGAACAATGCTTGCGGTAGAGCTCGGGCGCCGGCTCGGCGGCAAGGGTTGGCAGCGCCGGTACGGCCAGCAACAGCGGCAGCAGGCCGCGCAGGATGAATCCGTATTTCATGAGATGCCGATTTCCTCGTCGGTGAGATAGCAGCCCGGGTCTTCCGCCCAGGGGTCGCCGGTGAGCTGCTGGGCGCGCACGCGGGTGTTGCCGTCGCAGATGTCGAAGTGCAGGCAGGCGCCGCAGCGGCCGCCGACCTTGCGCGGCTTGGCCTTGAGGCCGGCCATGATCGGATCGGAGACATCCACCCAGATTTCCGAGAAGGGCCGCTCGCGCACGTTGCCCAGGGTGTGGTGCCACCACATGGTGTCGGGGTGCACGTTGCCGAGGTTGTCGATGTTGGCGACGTTCACGCCGGAGGAATTGCCGCCCCACTGCGCGAGCTTGGCGCGGAGGTGCGCCGCCCGGTCGGGGAAGTGCTTCGCCACCCAGTGCAGGAAGTACACGCCGTCGGCGTCGTTGTTGCCGGTGGTGAACTCCTTGTTCAATCCGCGCTGCTGGTACTCCCAGCAGGTGTCGAAGAGGAGATCCATGGCCTGGCGCGTCATCTGGTGGTGGGCGTCGTCCTTGCGGTTCTTGTTGCCGCGGCCGGCATAGTTGAGGTGCGAGAAGTAGAAGCGGTCGATGCCCTCGTCCTCGACCAGTTTCAGCAGCCCCGGCAGGTCGTGGGCGTTGTCCTGCGTCATGGTGAAGCGCACGCCGATCTTGAGGCCGGCGTCGCGGCAGAGGCGGATGCCGTGCAGGGACTTCTCGAAGGCGCCCTGCATGCGGCGGAACTTGTCGTGCGTCTCGCGGATGCCGTCGAGGCTGACGCCGACGTAGTTAAAGTCAGTCTCCGCGATGCGGCGGATGTTGGATTCGTCGATCAGCGTGCCGTTGGAGGAGAGGCCGACGTAGAAGCCCAGGCCCTTGGCGCGCTGCGCGATGTCGAAGATGTCTGGCCGCAGCAGCGGCTCGCCGCCGGAGAGGATCAGCACCGGCACGCGGAAGCGCTTGAGGTCGTCCATCACGCCGTAGACCTCCTGCGTACTCAATTCGCCGGGGAAATCCTTGTCGGCGGAGATCGAGTAGCAGTGCTTGCAGGTGAGGTTGCAGCGGCGGATCAGGTTCCAGATCACCACCGGCCCGGGCGGATTGCGCTTCTCGCCCAGCGGCGTCGGATGGGCGATCTCTTCCATGTACTGCGAGATTCTGAACATGATCAGCTTCCGATGCGCAGGCCGGTCTTCTTCAGAATCCGGCTGCTGTAGAGCACATCGTGGGCGCGGCAGTCGACACCGAGCAGCGCCTCGATCTGCTTCACCTGCGCCTCGACCTCGTCGCGGCTCTTGCCATGCACCATGGCGAACAGGTTGTAGGGCCACAGCGGCAAGGCGCGCGGGCGATGGTAGCAGTGGGTGACGAAGGGCAATTGCCCGACCTGCTCGCCCAGCGCGTCGATCCGTTCGTCGGGCACGTCCCACACGCTCATGCCGTTGGCGGTGTAGCCGAGGGCGTAGTGGTTGGGCACGGCGCCGATGCGGCGGATGATGCCGCCCTCCAGCAGGCGGCGCAGGCGTACCATCACCTCCTCCGCCGCCAGACCGAGCTGTTCGGCAAGCGCGTGATAGGGCCGCGGCACCAGCGGCAGGCCGCCCTGGGTGGCCACGATCAGGCGGCGGTCGTCCGCATCGAGAGTCAGGCTGTCCATCACGCCGCCAGCTTCATTTCCACGAAATACTCTTTCAGCTTGGGAAAGGCGTAGACCTGCAATCCCGTCGCGCGTTCGATCTTCTCGATGGCGGCGGGGATGCCTTCCGGCGTCTCGGTGGCCAGCACGAACCACATGTTGAGGGTGTGCTCGCGGCGGTAGTTGTGCGCCACCTCGGACAGGGCATTCACCTGCTCCGCCACGCGTTCGTAATCGGCCTCCGGCACGGCCAGCGCCGCCAGCACGAAGGCGCCGCCCATGCGCTCGACCTGAAACATCGGGCCGAAGCGCGTCAGCGTCTTCGATTCCAGCATGCGCTGCAGGCGGGCGATCAGTTCGGCTTCCGCCAGGCCGAGCTTGTCCGCCACCTCGCGGTAGGGCTCGTCGCTGATCGGAAAGCCGCCCTGCAGGGCATTGACGATGGCGCGGTCGAGCTCATCCATGGGCGGCTTCGGCCTGCGGGATGTAATGGGCGCCGCGCTGCTTGAAGCGGCGCCGCGAGAAGAGTACGGCGTACGGCACCTGCGTCAGGCCTAGGCGCTCGCGCAGGCGGGCGGCGGCGGCCTCGACCTCGCCGCGGGCGCGGCCGTGGATCATGCAGAACAGGTTGTAGGGCCATTCCGGCGCGTGACGGCGGCGGCGGTAGCACAGCGTCACTTCCGGCTCGGCGGCGAGCAGGCTGCCGACGCGCTCGACGTCCTCGTCCGGCAGGTCCCAGACGACCATGGCGTTGGCGGTGTAGCCGAGCTCATGGTGGCGCACGACGACGCCGAAGCGCTTGATCAGCCCCTCGCCGCGCCAGCGCTTGAGCGTGGCGATGACTTCCTGCTCGTCGAGGCCGGCCTGCTCGCCGAGGCGGGCGAAGGGCTGCGGCACCAGTTCCAGGCCGTGCTGCAGGGCGCCCATCAGCTTCTGCTCGGGCAAAGTCAGTTCGCGCAGGTCGCCGGCCTCGATGCGGCGCGTGGTGCACGGCGCCTTGCAGACGCCGGCGAGGTCGAAACCGAGGTCGATGTAGAACTCGTGCTCGAGCGGCAGGGAGATGACCTTGCAGCCGGTGTCGCGCTCGACGGCGGCCAGCGCCTCGTTCAGGTGCGCCTCGTCGCGCGCGGTGACGACGAACCACAGGTTGTAGCGGTGCTCGCGCTCGTAGTTGTGGTTGACCTCGGGCCGGGCGCTGACGCGCGCGGCGATCTCTTCGAGTTTCTCGGGCGGCGCCGCCAGCGCGGCCAACGTGCTGGCGCCGACGCGGCGCGGCGCGAAGACGGCGCCGACGCGGCTGACCACGCCCTCGCCGCGCAGGCGCTGCAGGGCGGCCAGAACGGTTTCTTCGTCCGTGCACAGCCGCCAGGCGATCTCCGCGAAGGGCTGCGGCTCCAGCGGAAAGTCGCGCTGGAATTCGTTGATCAGGCGGAAGTCGAGGGAGTCCATAGGGTCCGCTAGAATCCGGTGCGCGCAGCGCGGCTGGTGAAGAAGATGCCCGAGGGGTTCTGCACCGGCAGCTCCGTCAGCCTGGCGAAGCTGGCGGTGTCGTACACCACGACGCGGTTGTCGTCGCGCGCCGAGATCCAGACATGCTCGCCGCGCGGCGTGAACTCCATGTGCAGCACGGCCTTGCCGGGCGCGAGCGTCTGCACGACTTTCTGCTCGAGCGTGTCGATGACCTGCACCTGGCCGTAGTCGGGGAAGGCGAAGTTCACCCAGACCTGGCGGCCGTCCGGCCGCGCCATGACGAACACCGGCTGGCCCTTGACGGAAATGCGGCCGACTTCCTGCCATGTCGTGGTGTCCACCACCAGCACTTCGTGCCTGCCGATGGCGGGCAGGTAGGCGCGCCCGCCGGCGACCGCCCAGCCGCGCAGGTGCGGCATCTTGAACACCGGCAGCTTCTCGGTGCCCTTGCCGTAGTTGGCGAGGATCTTCTTCGCGCCCTGCTCCGGCTTCCACAGGTCGACCAGGGCGAGGCCATCCTCGCCGAAGAGTCCCGCGATGTAGTGGCGTCCGTTCGGCGTCACCAGGCCGTCGTAGGGCTGGTTGCCGATGTTGCTGAACTTCGTGACTTTGGGTTCGCGCGGCGTCGACAGATCGGCAACCCAGATCTCGCCGGCTTCGAACAGCGCGTAGGCGAACCGGTTGCCCGGCACGTCGGCAAGGCCGACCACCTTGGCGCGCTGCTTGCCGTCGCCGAAGGTCGCGGGAATGTCGGCAAGGAGCTCCAGCGTTTCGGCATCGAATACCTTCACGCCCCCGGGCTGATAGTTCTGCGCGGCAACCAGGCGGCCGTCCTGCGAGATGGCGCCGCCGATGGAATTGCCGGCCTGGATGATGCGCTTGGCGATCTTGCGCTCGAGCAGGTCGACCTTGGTCAGTCCGCCGTCACGGCCAAAGACGTAAGCGTAGCGGCCGTCGCGCCCATACACGGCGGAGGCGTGCGAGAGGTCGCCCAACCCTTCGACGCGGCCGAGGATGGCGCGGGCGCTGGTGTCGACCACGGCGACGCTGCCGCTGGCGCGCTCGATGACGATGCCGAGGTCGCCGGTGCCGCGCAAGGCGGGCGAGGCGCAGGCGGACAGCAGGAGGGCGGCAAGAATGGAAAGCAGGGATTTCATCAGCGGGTCTCTTCGGGAAAGCCTTGGGTCAACTGGCGCACGATCCAGTCGGCCTCGGCCTCGTTCATGAAGGCACTCCAGGGCGGCATCGGCGTGCCCGGACGGCCAAGGAGCACAGTATACCGGAGCGACTCCGCCGGCTTGTCGCGCAGCGTCTCGGGCAATAGCGGCGGACCGAGGCCGCCCTTCAGGGTCAGGCCGTGGCAGGAGCCGCAATCCTGCCGCACCATGCGCACCAGCTCGCGCATGCGTTCGGGCGAGGGATCGGCGGCGGATGCGGCCGCAGGTGCCAGCAGGCATAAAAACAGGGCGGCAAGCGCCCTGTCGGGAAAGCGGGCCATGTCGATAGGACAAGTGATGGTTGCTTGTCAGGATGCCTGTCGCCCGCCTGCGATGCGTTGATTTTTGTCAAAGCCCGAAAAAAAACGGGGGCCCGCAGGCCCCCGCTGGATCGGCTTGCGCCGGGTCAGATCAATACACGTCCTTCTGGGTGTTGTAGACGTTGAACTTGCCGGTCGGCGTGATCAGCTTCGGATCCTTGATGACGGCCTTCAGCTTGCGCGTCTTGTCGTCGACCACCACGATGGCGGACTGCTGGTTCTTGGCGCTCCACACCGAGAACCACACCTCGTCGCCGGCCTTGTTGTACTCGGGCTGGACGACGCGCTTGGCGCCCTCGCCCAAGCCGGCCCACTCGGCGATCGGCAGGACCTCGAAGCCCTTGTCGAGGGCGTTGATGTCGTAGACCGCGATCGACTGGCTGACCTTGGCATCCGGGTTCAGGGTGGTGTCGACCCACAGGTTCTTCGACTTCGGATGGGTCTTGATGAACAGCGAGCCGCCGCCCTGGCCCTTCAGCGTCTGCACCACTTTCCAGGCGTTCGCCTTGTGGCCCTTCGGATCGGTGCCGATCAGGCTGACGGTCTCGTCGCCGAGGTGGCTGGTCGCCCAGACGGGGCCGAACTTCGGATGCTTGAAGTTGGCGCCGCGGCCCGGGTGCGGGATCTTGCCGACGTTGACGATGGCCTCGAGCTTGCTCTTGACGGTATCGACGACGACGAYCTTGTCCGACTGGTTGGCGGCCATCATGACGTAGCGCTGCGAGGACTCCCARCCGCCGTCATGCAGGAAGCGGGCGGTGGCGATCTCGGTGACCTTCAGGTTGTTGAGGTCCGAGTAGTCGGCCATCATGACCTTGCCGGTCTCCTTGACGTTCACCACGAACTCCGGCTTGTGATGGCTCGCCACGATGGCGGCCACGCGCGGCTCGGGGTGGTACTCCTGGGTGTCGACCGTCATGCCGCGGGTGGCGACGATCTTCAGCGGCTCCAGCGTGTCGCCCTTCATGATGACGAACTGGGGCGGCCAGTAGGTGCCGGCTACGGCGTACTTGTCCTCGTAGCCCTTGTACTTCGAGGTCTCGACGGAGCGCGCCTCGAGGCCGACCTTGATGGTCGACACCACGGCGGGTTTCTCCATCCACAGGTCGATCATGTCGATGCGGGCGTCGCGGCCGATCACGAACAGATAGCGGCCGGAAGCCGACATGCGCGAGATGTGCACCGCGTAGCCGGTGTCGATGACGCTGACGATCTTCTTGGAGTCGCCGTCGATGAGGGCGATCTGGCCGGCGTCGCGCAGGGTGACCGAGAAGAGGTTCTCCAGCTTGAGATTGTTCATCTTCTTGGCCGGGCGCTTCTCGGGCGCCACATGCACCTTCCATGCGGCCTTCATTTCCTTGAGGCCGAACTCCGGCGGTTGCGGAGGCTCATGCTGCAGGAAGCGGGCCATCAGGTCGACGTCCTTCTCGGACAGTTCGCCGGAGGTCTGCCAGTTCGGCATGCCGGCCGGCGTGCCGTAGGCGATGAAGACCTTCAGGTATTCGGTGCCCTTCGGCAGGGTGATGTCGGGTGTAAGCGGCTTGCCGGTGGCGCCCTTACGGAGCACGCCGTGGCAGCCGGCGCAACGCTCGAAATAGATCTGCTTGGCGCGGGCGAATTCCTCGGAAGTGACCGGGGGCGCCTTCGGCGTCACGGTTTCCTTGGCCTCCTCCGGCTTGATCGGCACGGCGGCGCCCTTGTAGCGCAGTTCCTCTTCGGGTGTGCCCGGATGGACCGGTTTCGATTGCGCCCAGCTGAGCCCGGGCAGAGCGGCCAACAGGGAAACTCCCAAGGCCATTACGAGTTTACGGCTTTGCATCGACTTTCTCCCTAACGTGAATAAGCAGCCTTAATTCTGCAAAGCATTAAAATTCATGGGGGTAATGCGAGCCTTGATTTGGGTCAAGATGGGTGCGTTTAACTCTTTGATATTTCTCAATATTTGCGTATGACATTTATCAATGTTTACCCGTCCCCTCCATGCCGGCCGCATTGCTTTCAGAGACAACCACAGATCCTAAGGGGTTATTGCCCCCCGCTTCCTGGCCGCGCACCAACTGCTGTTCGCGGCGCTTGCGCCGGTCGATCAAAGGCAGGCAGACCTTGTCGTTGTAGTAGATGACCTGGCAGTCCAGGCAGTAATGGCATTCATTGGCGTTGATCTCGCCGGTCGGCCGGACGGCCCGCACCGAGCAGCGGTTGGCGCAGACCTGGCAGGGCTTGCCGCATTCCTTGCGCCGCCGCAGCCACCATTCGAACAGCCGGAAGCGCCCGGGAATGGCCAGCGCCGCCCCCAGAGGACAGAGGTATTTGCAGTAGAACTTGCGGTTCACCGCCGCCAGTCCGATCAGTGCGATCGCGTAGAGGACATATTCCCATTCCCGCTGGAAGCGCATGGCGATGACCGTCTTGAACGGCTCGATCTCGGCGTACCAGGCGGCCTGGGCGATCGACTGCAGGGAGACGCCGAACAGGAGGATCAGGACGATGTACTTGAGCGCGACCAGCCGCTCATGGACGGCGTCGCTGAACTCGATCTCCGGCAGCTTCAGCTTGCGCGCCGCGATCAGGATCAGCTCCTGCAGGGCGCCGAACGGGCACAACCAGCCGCAGTAGACGCCGCGCCCCCACAGCAGCAGGGTCATGGCGACGAAGGACCAGAGGATGAACAGCATCGGATCGATGAGGAAATGTTCCCATCGGAAACCGCTCATGACGGAACCGGTGAACGTCAGGACGTTGATCACCGACAGCTGGGCGAGGCCATACCAGCCGATGAAGAACAGGGTGTAGACGTGGAAGGCGTTGCGGACGTAATTCAGAAGATTCGGATGACGCGCCAGCCAATCCTGGAAGATCAGGATGGTGAAGAGCACCGACAGCCCGACCACCAGGACGCCGATCTCGAAAGCGCGGTTCTGCCAGATGGCGATCCAGACCGGCTCCTCCTGCGGCGGCGTCCACGTGCCCGGCTTCGCCGGCGGAGGCGAGATGGCCTGTGGCGGGAATTCGTGCGAAAGCGGCACTGCGCCGTGCACCGGGCGCGGGGTCGCTGCCGGTTTCCTTTCCTGTCTGGCGGGTTTCGTCGGCGTCTCGGCCGCAGTCGCTGCCGGGGCCGGCAAGTCTGCTGCCTTCGGCCGGACCTGCCGCTCTGGAGGGGCGTCAGGGACCGAAGGAGACGCCGGGGCTGCCACTCCGCTCGCGGGAACCGTCGCCGGCGCTGCTGCAGCGTCCTCCTTGGGGGGCGGCGGCAGTCCGGGATGGCGAATGCCGCGCGCCTCTGCCACCATCCTGGCGGAACGCATCACCGTGGCGTTCTCGACCATGACGGTGATGGTGGCGCCGGTGATGCCGTCGATGGCGATGTGGCCTTCGCGCCTGGCGCCGATGATGACCTTGTCGAATGCGGACTTGCCCTCGTATTGGGCGACATAGCGGTTGAGCCGTTCCGGCGTGATGCCGACGGCGAGGATCGGCTCGTCGTGATTGACGATGGCCAGTCCGGCGATGCGTCCCTCGAGGTCAAGGCCGACCATGGTGTTGATCGGCTTGCCGGAATACGCCGGAATGCGCAGCACGTCCTCGGTGAGAAAGATATAACCGATCGGCTTGCCGCCCTTGTAGACGGCGGCGGATGGCGGCGTGCCTTCGAATCCCCCATAGGCCTCGGCATCGGGGAAGATGCTGCGCACCTGCGGATAGACGGCAGGCAGGTCGGCGGCCTGCGCCATGCCAAAGCCCAGCACAACAACACACAAGCAGAACAGCCGCGCGATCAAAATAACCTCAGCAGGTTGCCGGGATTCCAGCCCGATTGCCGGCGCAGTGTATCGGGATTGCCTGTAAAAAACAAAAGCCGCAGACGCGGCTTTTGATTAAGTTTGAAGCTGTCGGCTATTCCGTGACTTCGATTCTGCCCTTCATTTCGGGGTGCGGTCCGCAAGTATAGGGATAGCTTCCCGGCTTGTCGAAAACGCGCTGCCAGGATTCGCCGGGGAAGATCCGCTCCGACTCGAAACCGCCCGGCCCGGTGAACAGGATCGAATGGCTGGTGCGCTTTTCGTTGTTTGTCCACTTCACCGTGGTGCCGGCCTTGACCTTCAGTTCCGCCGGATCGTACTTGTACTCCCTGATGCCGACTTCAGCCGTCTGCGCCGATGCCGGCCAAGGCAGCATGGCCAGGAAAGTCAGTGCGCAGGGAACGGCGAGCAAGCGGATCGGCTTTCGCATGTGGCACCTCCTGTCAAAAAAACGGGGAGCTTCCGCTCCCCGTTTGTTCGCCTTTCGCCGGGAGAGTTCCCGGGGCCATGCACTTACTGCTTGGCCGCGGTGATGTCGGCCTTGGCGTCTATGCCCAGCGTGTAGCCGAGCGAGACATGATGGAAACGGCCGCTGGTGTGGTCGTCGTGGATGGCGAAGCCGATGTTGTAGGTCTTGCCGGCCGCCATGGCGATATCGCCCTCGCCGCCGGCGAGCTTGCGCGTGAAGGTGACGACCCACTCGTCGCCCTTCTTCTCGCCCTTGGCATCGGCCAGGGCCTTGCCGCCGTCCATCACGCGCTTGTCGGCGACGTAGCCGTCGTGCTTGGCGCCCTTGCTGGTCCACTGGATCAGGTCGTAGAACTTGCCGCCCTTGACGTCGCCGCCGACAACGTACTTGGTCTTCTTGTCGTCCTTGCCGTCGGGCATGGTGCGGGCATCCTGGTGACAGGTTTCCCAGCAGCCGGAGAGGTTGGCGCGCTCGATCTTGTTGTCCTCGAACATCACCGCCAGCTTGACCTGATTGTCCTTGTCCATCTTCTCCGCGCCGCCTGCCGGCTGCTTCCAGGAGAAGCGCAGGTACAGGTTGGTGCCGTCATGCGCGGCCTGCACCGTGACCGGAATCGAGCCGGCCTTGCCCTTGATCGGCTTCGGCTCGATCTTCTGGCCGGTTGCCATCTTCTTGCCCATGTCGGCGGCTTCCTCGTCGTGGCAGGCGGCGCAGGTCTCGCCCTTGCGCAGGCCCTTGGCGCCGCCATGCTCGGTGCCCTTGGTGATCCATTCGATCGGGGAAACGCCCGGATAGAAGATGGTGATCTTCTTGCCCGGCGCCTTGCTCCAGTCGGGGGCGGCCATTGCGGCGCCCGCACCCAACGCGAACACCAAGCCGACGGCGGAAGCGGTGATCAGTTTTTGCATGGTCAACTCCTTGGTAACAGGTAAATCGGCTATTCAAGTATAGAACGAATCGAAACTCCGGAAGATGACAGGTCTTACTCCTCGTCGTCTTCCTTCATGCCCTTGGGCTTCTGGTGGGCGATGCCCTTGTGGCAGTCGATGCAGGTCTCGCCGTCGCGCTGCGCCAGCTCGTGCTGCTTCCTCGCCCGCGGCTTCTGCACCTCGCTGTTCATGCCCTCGAAGCCGTGGCAGTTGCGGCACTCGCGCGAGTCCGACGCCTTCATGCGCCGCCATTCGTTCTGCGCCAGCTCCAGGCGCTTGGCCTCGAACTTCTCCGGCGTGTCGATGGTGCCCATCGCCTTGCCGTAGAGCTCCTTCGTGGCCTGGATCTTGCGCGCCACCTTGTGCACCCAGTCCTTCGGCACGTGGCAGTCGGAGCAGATGGCGCGCACGCCGGTGCGGTTCTGGTAATGGATGGTCTTCTTGTATTCCTGATAGACCGTGTCGCGCATCTCGTGGCAGGAGATGCAGAACTCCAGCGTATTGGTCGCCTCCATCGCGGTGTTGAAACCGCCCCAGAAGACGATGCCGGAGAAAAAGCCGACCACCAGCAGGGTCAGCAGGGAGTATTTGGCGCTGGGCTGGCGCAGTCGGCGCCAGAGGCCACCATTTGAGGAATTCGCGTCGGACATGGATCAGTCCAATCAAAAAGACTCGGTCCCAACAAACACCCGGGGGCGCTGGGCCCCCGGTATGTCTTGCTGCTTGCAGCGGTCAGTAGATGTCGTGCTGCGTGTTGTAGACGTTGAACTTGCCGGTCGGGGTGATCATCTTCGGATCGGTGATCACCTTCTTCACGGCGAGGGTCTTGTCGTCATACACCACGATGGCCGACTGGTCGGTCTTGCCGCCCCAGAGAGAGATCCAGACCTCGGAGCCATCCGCGCTGTACTCGGGATGCACGGCGCGCTTGATCGCCTTGGTCTCCGGCAGGCCGGAATCCTTGGCGACGTTGATGATCTTCTTCGGCTTGGACAGGTCCGCCATGTCCCACACCGCCACGGATTCGGCAACGGCCTTCTCCGGGTTCTGCGGCGCATCGGCCCAGAAATGCTTGGACTTCGGATGGGTCTTGACGAACAGGTTGCCCGGCACGTGCTTCATTTCCTGGACGACCTTCCAGTTGTACTGCTTGTACTGCTTGTATTTCGGATTGTCCGACGGCGTGCTGATCAGCGTCACGACATCGGCGCCGAGGTGGCCGGTCGCCCAGACGGGTCCGAATTTCGGATGCACGAAGTTGGCGCCGCGGCCCGGGTGCGGGATCTTGGCCGTGTCGATCAACGCGGCCAGCTTGCCGGTCTTGGTGTCCACTGCAGCAATCTTGTTGGAGGCGTTGGCCGCCACCAGGAAGTACCGCTTGGAGGCGTCCCAGCCGCCGTCATGCAGGAACTTGGCCGACTCGATGGTGGTGGTCTTCAGGTTCTTGATGTCGCTGTAGTCCACCAGCAGGATCTGGCCGGTTTCCTTGATGTTGACGACCCACTCCGGCTTGATCTCGGACGAGACGATCGAGGCCACGCGCGGCTCGGGGTGGTACTCGCCGTCCACCGTCATGCCGCGGGTGCTGACGACCTTGAGCGGCTTGAGGGTGTCGCCTTCCATGATCACGTACTGGGGCGGCCAGTAGGAGCCGGCAATGGCGTACTTGTCGTCGTAGCCCTTGAACTTGGAGGTATCCACCGAGCGGGCGTCGAAGCCGACCTTCAGTTCGGCCACGACCGCGGGCTTCTCCATCCACAGGTCGATCAGGCTGAGACGGCCGTCGCGGCCGATCACATACACATAGCGGCCCGACTTCGACAGGCGGGAGATGTGTACCGCGTAACCGGTCTTGACGATGCTGCGGATTTCCTTGGTGTCGCCGTCGATGAGGGCGACTTCGCCGGTATCGCGCAGGGTCACCGAGAACATGTTCTTCAGGTTGAACTTGTTCATCTGCTTGGTCGGGCGATCCTTGACCGGCACGATCACCTTCCAGGAGTCCATGGTCTCCTTGAAGCTGTACTCGGGCGGCACATCCGGCGTGGTCTGGATGTATTTCGCCATCAGGGCGATCTCTTCCTTGGTCAGGATGTCGTCGAAGTTGACCATCCCGCCCTCGGTACCGTAGCCGATGATCTTCTCGAGCCGGTTCTGGCCGAGCTTGAGCGTGCCGCCTTCCTGGGTCGATCCGTCGGGCAGCTTCTTGCTCCAGTGGGGCTCGAGGTTCTTGCCCGTCGCGCCCTTGCGCAGCACGCCGTGACAGCCGGCGCAGCGCTCGAAGTAGATCTTCTTGGCGGCCGCCTTTTCATCGGCCGTCAGCGTAGGGGCCGCCGCCGGAGCCTGTTGTGCAAAGGCGACGTTGCACAGGCCGGCCACCGCCAGAGGCAGCGCCGCCAGACGCAGGGAACCGGAAATTGAGTTGCGCTTCTTCATACTTTTCTCCCTCAACGAAGAACCAGGTAAATGGAAAGAGCCCAAAAAATATACGGCTTTTGTGCTGAGCGAAGATTCTGCCGAATAGGATCTTGCTTCCTTGATTTTTATCAAACTAAACGCACGTCTGCAGCCAAACCGAGACCATTCTCAGCATAGGTCAAGAAATGGATGTTGCGAGAAGAAAAATTGATCGGAATGGGGCTGATGGTGCCGGGAGGGGGAGTCGAACCCCCACACTGTTTCCAGCGGCGGATTTTGGCTCCGGCCGGCCTTCGGCCTTAACCTGCTGCGCAGGTTAGCCTGCGCCGCAACAAGCCGCTGCGCGGCGTGTTGTGAGTCCGCTTGAACCGTGGTGCCGGGAGGGGGAGTCGAACCCCCACACTGTTTCCAGCGGCGGATTTTGAGTCCGCTGCGTCTACCGATTCCGCCATCCCGGCCGGGGATGCGCCTTGCGGCGTTCTGCTTCTGAAGCCAACCCGCGTAGAATGGCGGGCCGTAAAGAGCCGGCATTATCCCGCATCCGGCACCCTCGAATCAAACTTAAATGCCGCTTTCCCTGGCCGATTTCGATTACGACCTGCCACCGGAACTGATTGCCCAGTTTCCGCTGCCCGAGCGCACGGCCAGCCGCCTGCTGATCGCCGACGGCGACAAGCTGGAGGATCGGCGGTTTTCCGAGATCACACGACTTTTGCGCGCCGGCGACCTGCTGGTCTTCAACGACACGCGCGTCCTGCACGCCCGCCTGCACGGCGTCAAGGACAGCGGCGGCCGGGTGGAGGTGCTGATCGAGCGCCCGATCGGCCGGCACGAGGCGCTCGCCCAGATCCGCGCCAGCCATGCGCCGTGGCCCGGCAGCCGGCTGGTGCTGGAAGGTGCGCTGGAAGTCGGCGTGGTCGCGCGCGAGGGCGCCTTCTTCCTGCTGCGCTTCCCCGGTCCCGAAGACCTGGTCGATCTCCTCGAACGGCACGGCAAGCTGCCCCTCCCACCTTATATCCAGCGCCAGCCGGAGGATGCCGACGAGGCGCGCTACCAGACGGTGTATGCGCGCAACCGCGGCTCGGTGGCGGCCCCCACGGCCGGTCTGCATTTCGACGCGCCCCTCCTGGATGCCCTGCGCGCCAAGGGGGTGGACTTCGCCTGGCTGACGCTGCATGTCGGCGCCGGCACCTTCCAGCCGGTGCGGGTCGAGGACCTGGCGCACCACCGCATGCACCGCGAGCGCTACGTGATTCCCGTAGATACCGCGAACGCCCTCGCCGCCGCCCGCACACGCGGCGGGCGAATCATCGCCGTCGGCACCACCAGTCTGCGCGCACTGGAGGCCGCCGCCCAGGAAGGCGAGATCATGGCTGGACCGGGCGAAACAGAGTTGTTCATCCTGCCCGGCTTCCGCTTCCGCACCGCCGACGCCCTCATTACCAACTTCCACCTGCCGAAGTCGACCCTGCTGATGCTGGTGTCGGCCTTCGGCGGCCTGGAGAACATGCGCCGGGCCTACGCCCATGCCGTGGCCGAACGCTACCGCTTCTTCAGCTACGGCGACGCCATGTTCATCACGCGGCATGACACCCATGAAGTTTGAGCTCCTCGCCAGCGACGGCGCCGCCCGCCGCGGCCGCCTCACCCTCGCCCACGGCAGCGTCGACACGCCGGCCTTCATGCCGGTCGGCACCTACGGCTCGGTCAAGGCCATGTCGCCCGACGAGGTGAAAGGCCTCGGCGCACAGATCGTGCTCGGCAACACCTTCCACCTCTGGCTGCGGCCGGGGCTGGAGGTCATCGCTGCCCACGGCGGGCTGCACCGCTTCATGGGCTGGGACGGGCCGATCCTCACCGACTCCGGCGGCTTCCAGGTGTTCAGCCTCGGCGCGCTGCGCAAGATCTCGGAGGAAGGCGTCAGGTTCGCCTCGCCGGTGAACGGCGACCGCCTGTTCCTGACCCCGGAGGAATCGATGCGCATCCAGCGGGTGCTGAATTCCGACATCGTCATGATCTTCGACGAATGCACGCCCTACCCCGCCACGCATGCCGAGGCGGCCAAGTCGATGCGCCTGTCCCTGCGCTGGGCCGAGCGCTCGAAGCGCGCGCACGAGGGAAATTCCAACGCCCTGTTCGGCATCGTCCAGGGCGGCATGCACGAGGATCTGCGCGACGAATCCCTCGCCGGGCTCCTGCAGATCGGCTTCGACGGCTACGCCATCGGCGGGCTCTCGGTGGGCGAACCGAAGGCCGACATGCAGCGCATCCTCGCCCACACCGCGCCAAGGCTGCCGCCGGATCGGCCGCGCTACCTGATGGGCGTCGGCACGCCGGAAGATCTGGTGAATGCCGTGGCGCAGGGCATCGACATGTTCGACTGCGTGCTGCCGACGCGCAACGCCCGCAACGGCTGGCTGTTTACCCGCCACGGCACGGTGAAGATCCGCAACGCCGCCCACGCCGCCGACACGCGACCGCTCGACGAAACCTGCCCCTGCTACACCTGCCGGAACTTCACCCGCGCCTACCTGCACCACCTGCAGCGGGTCAATGAAATCCTCGGCGCCCGCCTGAACACCCTGCACAACCTGTTCTACTACCAGCAACTGATGGCGGAGCTGCGCGAGGCCATCGCCGCCGGCCGGCTTGGGGACTATGTCGCCGCCTTCCGGGCGGCCCGGCAAAAATAGGCCGGGCCGAGCGGCCAGGCTGTTATAATTTCGCGATTTTTCAAACCTCTCACGGAGACAAACGTGCTGATTTCCAATGCCTGGGCGCAAGCGGCGCCTGCTGCCGGCGACGCGGCCGGCGGCCTGATGGGCATGCTGCCCATCCTCCTGATGTTCGTCGTGCTGTGGTTCCTCATGATCCGGCCGCAGATGAAGCGAGCCAAGGAGCACAAGGCCATGGTGGAGGCCATGCAGAAGGGCGACGAGGTGCTGACCAACGGCGGCATCGCCGGCCGCATCACCAAGGTGGGCGAAACCTACGTCGGCCTCGAGATCGCGGAGAACGTCGAGATTTCGATCCAGAAGAATGCCGTCACGGCCATCCTGCCCAAGGGCACCCTGAAAACTTTGTGAGGGGCGAGGAGTGGTGAGGCGCGGGGAGCCGCCCTCGCGCCGACATTCTCCTCACTCCTGACTCCCAACTCCTCACGGACATGAACCGCTATCCGCTCTGGAAATACATCCTCATCGCCGTCGCGCTGACCCTCGGCCTGCTCTACACCCTGCCCAATTTTTACGGCGAGGCGCCGGCAGTGCAGGTCTCGAGCATCAAGACGGCGGTCAAGGTGGACATCAGGCTGCTCGGCCGCGTCGAGGAGACCCTGAAGGCGGCCGGCATCGCCCATGACGGCCTGTTTGCCGACCAGAACAGCGTGCGCGTCCGCTTCGGCGACACCGAAACGCAGCTCAAGGCCAGGGACACCATCGAGCGCGCGCTCAATCCAGACGCCGAGAATGCCTCCTACGTGGTGGCGCTCAACCTGCTGACGCGCTCGCCGGCCTGGCTGACCTCGCTGCACGCCCTGCCCATGTACCTGGGCCTCGACCTGCGCGGCGGCGTGCACTTCCTGCTGCAGGTGGACATGAAGGGCGCGCTCACCAAGCGCCTCGACGCCACTGCCGCCGACCTGCGCTCGCTGATGCGCGACAAGGGCGTGCGCCACGGCGGCATCGCCCGCGAGCGCGACCAGATCGCCATCCGCTTCCGCGACGCCGAGACGCGCAACAAGGCGCGTGCCGTCGTCGAGAACGCCCAGCCCGACCTGCTGCTGACGGAAGTCCAGGACGGCGCCGACTTCAAGCTGACGGCCACCCTCAAGCCGGAGGCGCAGCAGCGCATCCAGGAATTCGCCATCAAGCAGAACATCACCACCCTGCACAACCGCATCAACGAGCTGGGCGTGGCCGAACCGGTGATCCAGCAGCAGGGCGCCGACCGCATCGTCGTGCAGCTGCCCGGCGTGCAGGACACCGCCAAGGCGAAGGACATCCTCGGCCGCACCGCCACCCTGGAAGTGCGCCTGGTGGACGACGAGAACAGCCAGAACCCGGCGGTCATGGAAGAGGCCGCCAGGGGCCAGCCGCCGGTCGGCACGGAATACTACGTCGAGCGCAGCGGCGCGCCGCTGCTGGTGAAGAAGCAGGTCGTCCTCACCGGCGACCGCCTCACCGACGCCCAGCCCGGCTTCGACAACCAGACCCACGAGCCGGCGGTGCACCTCACCCTCGACTCGGCCGGCGCGCGCATCTTCAAGGACGTCACCCGCGACAACGTCGGCAAGCGCATGGCCATCCTGCTCATCGAGAAGGGCAAGGGCGAGGTCATCACGGCGCCGGTGATCCGCAGCGAGATCGGCGGCGGCCGCGTGCAGATCTCCGGCCGCATGAGCACCGTCGAGGCCAACGACGTCGCTCTGCTCTTGCGCGCCGGCAGCCTGGCGGCGCCGATGGAGATCGTCGAGGAACGCACCATCGGCCCGAGCCTGGGTGCCGAGAACATCGAGCGCGGCTTCAAGTCGACGCTCTACGGCTTCATCGCCATCGCCGTCTTCATGGCCATCTACTACCTGATATTCGGCCTCATCTCCGTGGTGGCCCTGTCGACCAACCTGCTGCTGCTGATCGCCCTGCTGTCGATGCTGCAGGCGACGCTGACCCTGCCCGGCATCGCCGCCATCGCCCTGACCCTGGGCATGGCCATCGACGCCAACGTGCTGATCAACGAGCGCATCCGCGAGGAACTGCGCAACGGCGTCACGCCGCAGGCGGCCATCGCCGCCGGTTACGAACGCGCCTTCGGCACGATTCTCGACTCCAACGTCACCTCGCTGATCGCCGGACTGGCGCTGCTGATCTTCGGCTCCGGCCCGGTGCGCGGCTTCGCCGTGGTGCATTGCCTCGGCATCCTGACCTCGATGTTCAGCTCGGTCGTCGTCTCGCGCGGCATCGTCAACCTGGTCTACGGCAGCCGGCGCAAGCTGGCCGCCCTGTCGATCGGCAACGTCGCCTGGAAATAGGGGAAAACGCCATGGAATTCTTCAAGATCCGCAAAGACATCCCCTTCATGCGCCATGCGCTGGTGTTCAACGTCATCTCGCTGATCACCTTCATCGCGGCAGTGTTCTTCCTCGCCACCCGGGGCCTGCATTTCAGCGTCGAGTTCACCGGCGGCACCCTGATCGAGGTGAGCTACCCGCAGGCCGCCGATACGCAGAAGATCCGCGAAGCATTGGCCAAGGCCGGCTACACCGATACCCAGGTCGCCAATTTCGGCAGCAGCCGCGACGTCCTGATCCGCATGCCGCTCAGGCCCGGCCAGGACTCGGCCGCGCTGGGCAGCAGCATCATGGGCACGCTGCAGCAGGACGTGGCCGGCGCAGAGCTCAAGCGCGTCGAATTCGTCGGGCCGCAGGTCGGCCGGGAGCTCGCCGAGAACGGCGCCATCGCCCTGCTGCTGGTGGTATTCGGCATCATCGTCTACCTGGCGCTGCGCTTCGAGTGGCGCTTCGCCGTCTCGGCGATCATCGCCAACCTGCACGACGTGGTGATCATCCTCGGCTTCTTCGCCTTCTTCCAGTGGGAGTTCTCCCTGCCGGTGCTGGCCGCCGTGCTGGCGGTGCTGGGCTATTCGGTGAACGAGTCGGTGGTGGTCTTCGACCGCGTGCGCGAGAACTTCCGCAAGATGCGCAAGGCGAGCGTGCCGCAGGTGATCGACAACGCCATCACCAGCACCATCAGCCGCACCATCATCACCCACGGCAGCACGCAGCTCGCCGTGCTGTCGATGCTGATCTTCGGCGGCGAGGTGCTGCACTACTTCGCCCTGGCGCTGACCATCGGCATCCTGTTCGGCATCTACTCCTCGGTGCTGGTGGCGAGCCCCCTGGTGATGTGGCTCGGCGTCTCGCGCGAACAGTTCGTCAAGCCGCAGAAGCCGAAAGAGGAAGCCGTCGTCTGAAAAGTCAGTTCGCGTGACACGGCGAAGGCCCGCCCCGGCGGGCCTTTTTCATGGCCGGTTCAGGCGAAAAAGACGTGCTTGACGCGCAGGGTGCGGCCGCCTTCGGCGAGGGCCAGCAATCGGTCGATGTTGGGATGCTTGCCGGGGTTGGCGCGGGCGTCCTCGGTGTGCTCGGCATAGAGCTCGAGGCCGGCGCGCGCCGCCTCCGGGGTGATGGCGCCGTAGGTCTGGGACAGGTGGTTGTAGAGGGCCAGCGAGCCGACCTGGCCGGGCTTGTGCTCGATGACGGCGACTTCTTCCTCGCCGTCGAGCAGGCGGATCGCCTCGAGGTGGGCGACGCCCGGCATCTTCTTCAGGTTGTCTGCGAAAGCCATGTCAGATCCTTTTCGCCAGCTCCGCCGCCTTGCCGACGTAGCTCCACGGCGTCATGGCGAGCAGGCGCTGCTTCTCGGCCTCGGGAATCTTCAATCCCTGTATGAAGGCGTGCAGCCCCTCGCGCGTGATGCCCTTGCCGCGCGTCAGCTCCTTCAGCTGCTCGTAGGGGTTTTCCACGCCGTAGCGGCGCATCACCGTCTGCACCGGCTCGGCCAGCACCTCCCAGCAGTCGGCCAGGTCGGCGCGCAGGCGCGCCGGATCGGCCTCCAGCTTGCCGAGGCCCTTCAGGCAGGAATCATAGGCCAGCAGCGCATAGCCGAAGGCCACGCCCATGTTGCGCAGCACGGTGGAGTCGGTCAGGTCCCGCTGCATGCGCGAGACGGGCAGCTTGTCGGCGAGGTGGCGCAGGGTGGCGTTGGCGAGCCCGAGGTTGCCTTCCGAGTTCTCGAAGTCGATCGGGTTTACCTTGTGCGGCATGGTGGATGAGCCGATCTCGCCGGCTTTCAGCTTCTGCCTGAAGTAGCCCAGCGAGATGTACATCCAGACGTCGCGGTTCAGGTCGAGCAGGATGGTGTTGGCGCGGGCGACGGCGTCGAACAGCTCGGCCATGGCGTCGTGCGGCTCGATCTGGATGGTGTAGGGATTGAACTCCAGGCCGAAGGACTCGATGAAGCGGCGCGCAAAGCCCTCCCAGTCGAAATTCGGGTAGGCCGCCAGGTGGGCGTTGTAGTTGCCGACGGCGCCGTTGAACTTGGCGGTGAGCGACACCGCGGCGATGCGCGCGCGGGCGCGCTTCAGGCGCGCGGCGACGTTGGCCATCTCCTTGCCGAGCGTCGTCGGGCTGGCCGGCTGGCCGTGGGTGCGCGAGAGCATCGGCTGCTCGGCATGCTGGTGCGCCAGCTCGACGAGGCGGGCGACGACGGCGTCCAGCGCCGGCAGCAGGTTGGCCTCGCGCGCATCCTTCAGCATGAGAGCGTGCGAGAGGTTGTTGATGTCCTCGGAGGTGCAGCCGAAATGGATGAATTCCGCCACCGCCATCACCTCGGCGTTGTCGGACAGGCGCTCCTTGAGCCAGTACTCCATGGCCTTGACGTCGTGGTTGGTGCGCGCCTCGATGGCCTTGATGGCCTCGCCGTCGGCGGCGGAGAACGACGAGACCACCTCGTCGAGCTCGGCCTGCGTGTCGGCGGAAAACGCCGGGATCTCGGCGAAATGCGGCTCGGCGGCCAGGGCCTTGAGCCAGGCCACCTCGACCCGCACGCGGTTGCGGATCAGGCCGAATTCCGAAAAATGCGCGCGCAGCGCCTCGACCTTGCCGCCATAGCGGCCGTCGAGCGGGGAGAGGGCTGTCAACGGAGTCAGGGTCATGTGCGTAAACCTGTTTGATATCAGGCGAATTTTATCATGCGCGGGATAATGCCTGAGACGCAGTCGTGACGCGCATCACGGCTGCGGCGCACCACTGCGATGTTATAATTTCGGCAGATTCAAACAGCAACTCGACAATGAAACTGATCGGTTCCCTGACCAGCCCCTACGTGCGCAAGGCGCGCATCGTCCTCGCAGAGAAGAAGATCGAGTACGAGTTCGTCCTCGACAATCCCTGGAATGCCGACACCGGCGTGACCAGGCTCAACCCGCTGGGCAAGGTTCCCGTGCTCGTGCTCGACGACGACAGCACGCTGTTCGACTCGCGCGTCATCGTCGAGTACCTCGATGGCGTCTCCCCGAACAACCGCCTGTTGCCCGCCGCCGGCCGCGAGCGCATCCGCATCAAGCGCTGGGAGGCACTGGCCGACGGCGTGCTGGATGCTGCCGTGGCAGCCTTCCTCGAGGCCAAGCGGCCGAAGAAGGAGCAGAGCGCCAGCTGGGTCGCGCGCCAGCGCGAGAAGATCGACCGCTCGCTGGAAATGATGTCCGAGGAACTCGGCGAGCAGCCCTGGTGCAACGGCAACGCCTTCTCGCTGGCCGACGTCGCCGTCGGCGCGGCATTGGGCTATCTGGATTTTCGCCTGGCCGACATCAAGTGGCGCGAGCAGCACGCCAATCTGGCGCGCCTGTTCGACGAACTGATGCAGCGGCCGTCCTTCGCAGAAACCGTCCCACAGGGATAAAAGTCAGTCCCTGCAGGGCGGCGATCACTCGATGATGCCGCCGCCCAGACACACCTTCGAATCGTAGAGCACCACGCTCTGGCCGGGCGTCACCGCCCATTGCGGCTGGGCGAAGATCACCTCGCATCTCTCGGCGTTTACGTTTTCCACTTCGCACGGCGCATCCGGCTGGCGATAGCGCGTCTTCGCCGTGTAGACCCAGTGCGTGTGCGGCAGTTTGCCGTTCACCCAGGACAGGTCGATGGCCTTCAGCCGATCCGCCAGCAGCGCCGGATGGTCGTGGCCCTGCACGACGTAGAGGATGTTCTTCTCCAGATCCTTGCCGGCGACGTACCAGGCGTCGGCATCGCCGTCCTTTTGCCCGCCGATGCCCAATCCCTTGCGTTGCCCCAGCGTGTGGTACATCAGGCCGTGGTGTTCGCCGACCCGCTTGTCGCCGTCGAGGGTGCGGATCTCGCCGGGCCGGCGCGGAATATAGCGCTCCAAAAACTCCTTGAACGGCCGCTCGCCGATGAAGCAGATGCCGGTCGAGTCCTTCTTGGCGAAGTTCGGCAATCCGGCCGCTTG
Source organism: Denitratisoma sp. (assembly GCA_032027165.1). Taxonomy (NCBI): domain Bacteria; kingdom Pseudomonadati; phylum Pseudomonadota; class Betaproteobacteria; order Nitrosomonadales; family Sterolibacteriaceae; genus Denitratisoma; species Denitratisoma sp. Next base: position 1,816,366 of record JAVSMO010000001.1, read on the forward strand.
CGCCATGCTGCGCACCTCGCGCTTGTAGATCTCCCCGAGCGGGAACAGCGTCTTCGACAGCTGCGCCTGGTTGAGGCGGTAGAGGAAGTAGCTCTGGTCCTTGGTGCCGTCCTCGGCCTTGAGCAACTGGAACTCGCTGCCCATCTCGGTCTGCACCTCGCGCACCTGCGCATAATGGCCGGTAGCGATCTTCTCGGCACCCAGCGACATCGCGTGATCGAGGAAGGCCCTGAACTTGATCTCGGCGTTGCACAGCACGTCGGGGTTGGGCGTGCGCCCAGCCTGGTACTCGCGCAGGAACTCGCTGAAGACGCGCTCCTTGTACTCGGCGGAGAAGTTCACCACCTCCAGTTCGATGCCGAGGATGTCGCACACCGCGGCGACGTCGATGAGGTCCTGGCGCGAGGAGCAGTATTCCTCGTCGTCGTCGTCCTCCCAGTTCTTCATGAAGAGGCCGACGACCTTCCAGCCCTGCTGCTTCAAGAGCATCGCCGCGACGGAGGAATCCACCCCGCCCGACATGCCGACGACCACGGTTTTCTGTGTCATGTTTCGTAGTGCGTTATCAAATCGAGGCTGAAGCGGCGGCCGGCGAGGTAGTCGCGGACGCACTGCATCACCAGCGGGCTGCGGTGGCGGGCGTGCTCCATGGCGATCTCCTCCGGCGTCAGCCAAAGGGCGCGCAGGATGCCGTGGTCGAGCGCCCGCTCCGCCTCGACGCCGAGCAGCCGCCCGCCGAAGGCGAAGCGCAGGTAGGTCGCCTTGCCGTCCGGCCGGCGCCACTGGTAGATGCCGACCAGGTATTCCGGCAGGAAGCGGTGCGCCGTCTCCTCGAGCGCCTCGCGTGCCGCCGCATCGACGAGCGACTCGCCCTCGTCGAGGTGACCGGCCGGCTGGTTGAAGCGAATGCCGTCGTCGGTCTCCTCCTCGACGAGCAGGAAACGGCCGTCGCGCTCGACGACGGCGGCGACGGTGACGTTGGGTTTCCAGATGCGGTCCATGCGCCGATTTTACCGCGCCCCCCGGCTGAGATAAAATTCGTTTTTATCCTTCCAAGAAAGCTGGAGAACATCATGTCCATGGCCGACCGCGACGGCTTCATCTGGTACGACGGCAAGCTCGTGCCCTGGCGCGAAGCGACGACGCACGTGCTGACCCACTCCCTGCACTACGGCCTCGCCGTATTCGAGGGCCTGCGCGCCTACAAGACCGTCGACGGCACCGCCATCTTCCGCCTCAAGGAGCACACCGACCGGCTGTTCAATTCGGCGCACATCTACATGATGAAGATGCCGTACGACAAGGAGACCCTGATGGAGGCGCACAGGGAAGTGGTGCGCGCCAACAAGCTGGAGTCCTGCTACCTGCGGCCGATCGCCTTCTACGGCTCGGAGAAGATGGGCGTCTCGCCCAAGGGCGCCAAGGTGCATGTTTCCATCGCCGCCTGGCCCTGGGGCGCCTACCTCGGCGAGGACGGCCTCGCCAACGGCATCCGCGTCAAGACCTCCTCGTACGCGCGCCACCACGTGAACGTCTCGATGTGCCGCGCCAAGTATTCCGGCACCTACGCCAACTCGATCCTCGCCAACATGGAGGCCACCGAGCACGGCTACGACGAGGCGCTGCTGCTCGACGTCGACGGCTTCGTCGCCGAGGGCGCCGGAGAGAACCTGTTCGTCGTCAAGGACGGCCAGATCTACGAGCCGGAGATCGCCTCGGCCCTGGTCGGCATCACGCGCGCCACCATCATCCAGCTGGCCAAGGAGCTCGGCTACGAGGTGAAGGCGAAGCGCCTCACCCGTGACGACCTTTACATCGCCGACGAGGCCTTCTTCACCGGCACCGCCGCCGAGGTGACGCCGATCCGCGAGGTCGACAGCCGGCAGATCGGCAGCGGCAAGCGCGGCCCGATCACGCACCAGATCCAGAACCTGTTCTTCGACGTGGTGAACGGCCGCTCGCCCTTCCACAAGAGCTGGCTGACCCCGGTCGAATAGGAGCCGTCATGTCCGAAGTGAAAGACACCGCCCGCGTCATCGCCGTCACCGCGCACGACCTCCCGCTGCACTGCCCGCAGCCGGACGCGCCGCTGTGGGCGCGCCATCCGCGCGTCTTCCTCGATCCGCTGAAAACCGGCGAGGCGGTTTGCCCCTACTGCGGCACGCGCTACACCTTCACGGGCGAAGCGCCGAAGGGACACCATTGATTCCCTCCGCGTGATGCGGAAAGCCCTCGTCGTCGCCCCCTCCTGGATCGGCGACACCATCCTCGCGCAGCCGCTCCTCAAGCGGCTGCACGACAATCACCCCGGCCTCGCCCTCGACGCCTTTGCGCCGGCCTGGGCGGCGCCGGTGCTCTCGCGCATGCGCGAGATTCGCCGCGTGATTCCCAACCCCTTTGCCCACGGCGAATTCAACCTCGCCGGCCGCTGGCGCGCGGGGCGCGAACTCGCGCGCGAGGGCTACGACGCGGCAATCGTCTTGCCGAATTCCTGGAAGTCCGCCCTGCTGCCCTGCTTCGCCGGCATTCCGCAGCGCATCGGCTTCAGGGGCGAAGCGCGCCACCTGCTGCTCAACCGCATCCACCGGCTCGACGAGACGGCCCTGCCGCAGCTGGCCCAGCGCTACGCACTGCTGGCGGAGGACGTCGGCACTGCGATGCCCGCGCCGCTCGCCGCACCGCATCTCGAGGTCGACGCCGAGTCCGTCCGCGCCACCCTGACGGCGCTCGGGCTGTCCGCTGCGCCGGCCCCGGTCGCCTTCTGCCCCGGCGCCGAGTACGGGCCGGCCAAGCGCTGGCCGGCGCGCCATTTCGCCGAACTGGCGCGCCGTCTCGCGGCGACTGACTTTCCCGTCTGGATCGTCGGCTCGGCGAAGGACGCGCCCATCGGCGCGGAGATCGAACAGTTGTCCGGCGGCGCCGCGCGCAACCTGTGCGGACGCACCGACCTCGGCCAGGCCATCGACCTGCTCTCCTGCGCGCGGCTGGTGGTGAGCAACGACTCCGGCCTGATGCACGTCGCCGCCGCGCTCGACCGCCCGCTGGTGGCGCTCTACGGCTCGTCCAGCACGACCTACACGCCGCCGCTGTCGAAGCAGGCGAGGCTGCTCAGCCTCGGCCTGGAATGCAGCCCCTGTTTCAAGCGGGAATGCCCGCTCGGGCATTTCAAATGCCTGAACGATCTCGCGCCGGAAAGAGTGTTCGGAGAAATCAAGGAGATGTTGTCATGACCATGCGTTTCTTCGCCACGCCGCAGGACGCCGAAGCGGCCTTCTACGACGCGCTGGAGCGCGCCGACCTCGACGCCATGATGGCCATCTGGGCAGAGGACGAGGAGGTGCTGTGCACCCACCCCAACGGCGAGCGCATCGCCGGCTTCGCCGCCGTGCGCGAAAGCTGGCGGCAGATCTTCGCCAGCGGCCAGCGCGCCAGCGTGCGCCTGTCCGACGCGGTGCACCGCCAAGGCATCCTGCTCGCCCTGCACAGCACGCACGAGCACTACTCGGTGCCGGGCGAGGAAGTGCCGCGCCCGCCCGTCATCGCCAGCAACGTCTATGTGCGCGGCGCCCAGGGCTGGCACCTGCTGTCGCGCCATGCCTCCTGCGCGCCGGCGCCGCTGGCCGCCGACATCTCCGCCACGCTGCATTGACCCCTTACGCCGCCCCCTCCTGGCTGCCCGGTGGTCACGCCCAGACCATCTGGCCGATCCTGCGCAAGGACGCGCCACCGCCCTACCGGCGCGAGCGCTGGGAGACGCCGGACGGCGACTTCATCGACGTCGACTGGCTGGACGCGACGCAGGCGGCAGACGCCCCGCTGGCGGTGCTCTTCCACGGCCTCGAGGGCAGTTCGGCCAGCCACTACGCCGGCGCCCTGATGCGCGCGCTGGCGCAGCGCGGCTGGTGCGGCGCAGTGCCGCACTTCCGCGGCTGCTCGGGCGAGCCGAACCGCCTGCCGCGCGCCTACCACTCGGGCGACTCGGCCGAGATCGACTGGGTGCTGCGGCGCATGCGCACCCTGTTCCCCCGGCGGACGCTCTTCGCCGCCGGCGTCTCGCTCGGCGGCAATGCCCTGCTGAAATGGGCCGGCGAACAGGAAGGCGACGCGCGCGACGTGGTGCAGGCCGTCGCCGGCGTCTGCGCGCCGCTCGATCTCACCGCCGCCGGGCAGGCGCTGCAGCAGGGCTTCAGCCTGGTCTACGCCCGCCACTTCCTGGCGACGCTGAAAGTGACTGCCGATGCCAAGCTGGCGCGCTTCCCCGGCCTCTTCGACGGGGCGCGCATGCGCGCCGCCCGCAACCTCTACGAGTTCGATGACGCCGTCACCGCGCCCGTGCATGGCTTCAAGGGTGCCGGCGACTACTGGCGCCGCGCCAGCAGCAAGCCCTGGCTGCCGGGGGTGCGCCTGCCCGCGCTGGTGCTGAATGCACTGAACGACCCCTTCCTGCCGCGGCGGGCCCTGCCCGGCGCACGGGAAGTCGCGGCTTCGGTCACGCTCGACTACCCGGACGGCGGCGGCCATGCCGGCTTTGTCTCGGGCACGTTTCCCGGCCATCTCGACTGGCTGCCGCAGCGGCTGCTGGCCTTCTTCGAGCAGGCCGCATGATGGGATAATGGGCGCAACCAAGCGAGGTATCGACATGCAGATTCCAGCCCCCGAGATTTTCAAGGCCTACGACATCCGCGGCATCGTCGGCAAGACACTGACGCGCGACGCCGTGTATTCGATCGGCCGCGCCATCGGCTCCGAGGCGCGCGACAGGAAGGTGAAGACCGTCGTCGTCGGCCGCGACGGCCGGCTGTCCGGGCCGGAGTTGTCGCAGGCCCTGATGGAAGGCATCTGCGCCAGCGGCGTCGACGTCGCCGACATCGGCATGGTGCCGACGCCGCTCGGCTACTTCGCCGCCCACCACCTGAAGACCGGCAGCGCGGTGATGGTCACCGGCAGCCACAACCCGCCCGACTACAACGGCTTCAAGATCATGCTGGCCGGCGACACCCTGCACAGCACGGCCATCACGGCGCTGCGCACGCGCCTGGTCGAGGGCCGCCTCGCCGCAGGCAGCGGCAGGATCACCCGGGTGGATGTGCGCCAGGACTACCTCGACCGCATCGTCTCCGACGTCAAGCTGTCGCGGAAGATGAAAATTGTCGTGGACTGCGGCAACGGGGTCGCCGGCGCCGTCGCGCCCGAGCTGTTCCGCCGCATGGGCTGCGAGCTGGTCGAGCTGTTCTGCCAGGTGGACGGCACCTTCCCCAACCACCACCCCGACCCGTCCAAGCCGGACAACCTCAAGGACGTCATCCGCGCCCTGCAGGAAACCGATGCCGAACTGGGCATCGCCTTCGACGGCGACGGCGACCGCCTCGGCGTGGTGACCAAGGACGGCGAGATCATCTACCCGGACCGCCAGCTGATGCTCTTCGCCGCCGACGTGCTGGCGCGCAATCCCGGCGCGCAAATCATTTACGACGTGAAATGCTCGCGCAACCTGGCCCGCTCCATCCGCCACCAGGGCGGCAGGCCGCTGATGTGGATGACCGGCCATGCGCTGATCAAGGCCAAGCTGAAGGAGACCGGCGCCCCGCTCGCCGGCGAGATGAGCGGCCACACCTTCTTCAAGGAGCGCTGGTACGGTTTCGACGACGGCCTCTACGCCGGCGCCCGCCTGCTGGAGATCGTCTCGCGCTGGCAGGACGCCAACTGGCCGCTCAAGCACCTGCCCAACGCGGTGAGCACCCCTGAGCTCAATCTGAAGATGCAGGAAGGCGAGCCGCACGCCCTCATCGCCGAGCTGCAGAAGACGGCGCGCTTCGAAGGGGCGCAGGAGATCATCACCCTCGACGGCTTGCGCGCGGAATACGCCGACGGCTTCGGCCTGATGCGCGCCTCCAACACCACGCCGGTGCTGGTGCTGCGCTTCGAGGCCGACGATGCGGCCGCCCTGGCGCGCATCCAGGCCGACTTCCGCCGCGTCCTGCGCCGGGCGCGGCCCGACCTGCTGCAGTCCTTCTGACGGGCGCTCAAGATTCCCGGCGGCGGGCCGTAAACCGAGCTTATGCCGGAGCCCGCCCAGGATATCTTCATCGGCCGCCAGCCGATCCTCGACCGCTACCAGCGGCTCTACGCCTACGAGCTGCTGTTCCGCCGCGGCACGCAGAACAGCGCCGAGGTCACCGACGACCTGGCCGCCACGGCCACGGTTCTCAGCCACGTCTTTTCCGAACTCGGGCTGGAGGCGGCGCTCGGCCCCTACCTGGGCTTCGTCAACCTCGACGCGCGCATGCTGGCGAGCGACGCCATCGAGCTGCTGCCCAAGGAAAAATTCGTGCTCGAGGTGCTGGAGACCGTCGAGCTCACGCCGGCGGTGGTCGCCCGCTGCCGCGAGCTGAAGGACAGGGGCTACGCCCTGGCGCTGGACGACTTCGTCGCCTTCGAGGAAAAGCACGCGCCGATTCTCGAGCTGGCCGACATCGTCAAGGTGGACCTGATGGGGATGGACGCCGCCACCCTGGAAAGGACCGTCAAGGCGCTGCGCCCCTGGAAGGTCAAGCTGCTGGCCGAGAAGGTGGACGACGAGGCACAGGTCAAAACCTGCCTCGACCTCGGCTTCGAGCTGTTCCAGGGCTACTACTTCGCCAAGCCGGCGATCATCGCCGGCAAGAAGCTGACGCATTCCGAGCTGACGCTGATGCGGCTGCTCGGCCTGATCCTCGACGATGCCGAAACGCCCCTGATCGAGGACGTCTTCAAGCAGGCGCCGGGGCTGACGCTGAACCTGATGCGCCTGACCAACTCGGCGGCCTCGGGCCTGCGCCAGAAAGTGACTTCGCTGCGCCACGCCATCACCGTATTGGGGCGTCGCCAGCTGCAGCGCTGGCTGCAACTGCTGCTCTACACCAATCCCTCCGGGGGCGGGGCCAATCCCCTGCTGCAGGTAGCCGCCACGCGCGGACGCTTCATGGAGCTGCTGGCCGGCGACCTGATGGGCGCCAGCCCCGATTTCGAGGATCGCGCCTTCATGACCGGCATCATGTCGCTCATGCCGGCCCTGCTGCACGTCCCGATCGACGAGGTGATCGCCAGCCTGCACGTCGCGCCGGACGTGCGCGAGGCCCTGGAGAGCCGCTCGGACATACTCGGGAAAATGCTCCTGCTGGCGGAGAAGCAGGAGGAAAGCGACATGGCGTCCTGCTTCGCCCTCACCGCGGAACTGCCCGGCCTGGACAACGAGCGCGTCAACGCCCTCCTCACTCAGGCGCTCGCCTGGGCCAACAGCATCGGCAGCGAATCGGCTAGCTGACCGCCTTGAGGATCAGCGGGGTCAGCGCCTCGGGGAGGCTGACTTTTCCGGCGAGGACGAAGGCGCGCGCCTCCGCCGACATCTTCTGCCAGGTCTTGCGGATGATCTCGATCCACTTCGCCTCGTCGTAGTCGGGGTGCTGCGCGGCGAAGCCGGCGAGGTAGTGCTCGAGGAACACCAGGTCGGTGACGTCCTCGAGCAGCTGCGTCTCGGCGTTCACCTTGAGGCCCTTCTTGCCGACGGCGGCCTGGACGCGCTCGATCGTCTCGGCGTCGTAGCCGGTTTCCCGCAGGATGCGGCCGGCGGTCTCGGCGTGGAACCTGTAGAGGCCGGTTCGCCATTGCAGGTAGCCCTGGCGATCCATCGGATAGCTCGCGCGCGGCGTCTTCCAGCGCTGGATGTGCTGGGCGCGCACGGCGAGCCGCACCGACTCGGGAGCATCGGGCGAGAAGCGTTCCAGCATGGCGCTCATGCGCTGCGCGTAGAGCAATTCCTTGGGCTGGCCTTCGTCGCGGTTCGGGTCCTCGGCGTTGGCAGCGTCGAAGGCCGCGATGGCGGCGTCGAAGCGTTTTGGGTCTGCGATCATGAAATTCTCCTTGCCAGCCAGTCGCGGATCGCCAGGCCCGTGCCGAAATCCCAGGGGCGCAGTTTCTCCGGCGGGATGAGGCGGAACTCGGCGAGTTCCTCGTTCAATACGATCTCGCCCGCCGCGACGACATGGTAGGCGAGGATGAGCTCGTTCTTGCGCTGGAAGGGGTAGACACCGATCAGGTTCGTGGAAAGCGTGGCCAGGCCCAACTCTTCCTGCACCTCGCGCGCCACGCCCTCCTCCGGCGTCTCGTCGCGCTCCATGAAGCCGGTGACGAGGCCGAACATCTTCTCCGGCCAGGCGTGGTTGCGCGCCAGCACGATCAGTCCGTCGCGCTCGACCAGGCCGGCCAGCACCGGCAGCGGGTTGTCCCAGAAGACGTAGCCGCAGGACGCATCCGGGCAAGACAGCCGCGCGCGCCCTGCGATCTCGCGCCCGTCGAGCGGGGAGGCGCAGCGCGGGCAGAAGCGCATCAGAGCTTGGCTTCGACCCAGGCCCGCACGGAGGCGAGCGCCTTGCCGAGGTGCTCCGGCTGCGTGCCGCCGGCCTGGGCCATGTCGGGGCGGCCGCCGCCCTTGCCGCCGACCTGCTGGGCGACGAAGTTCACCAACTCGCCGGCCTTCACCTTGCCGGTGAGGTCGCTGCTGACGCCGGCGATGAGCGCGGCCTTGCCGTCGGCGGCGGCGCCGAGCACGACGACGCAGGATTTCAGCTTGTCCTTGAGCTTGTCCAGCGTCTCGCGCAGCGCCTTGGCGTCGGCGCCTTCCAGCACGGCGGCGAGCACCCTGGCGCCCTTCACCTCGGCGGCCTGGCCGGCGAGATCGTCGCCCTGGCTGGCCGCCGCTTTCGATTTCAGACGCGCCAGTTCCTTCTCCAGCGCCTTGACGTGGTCGAGCACCTGGCCGACGCGGGCGGCGATCTCCTGCGGCTGCGCCTTGACGGCGGCAGCCACCTCGGCGAGTTCGCGCTCCTGCTGCTGCACGACTTCCAGCGCATTCTCGCCGGTGACGGCCTCGACGCGGCGGATGCCCGAGGCGACGCCGCCCTCGGCGACGATCTTGAAGAAGCCGATGTCACCGGTGCGCGAGACGTGGGTGCCGCCGCACAGCTCGCGCGAGCTGCCGATGTCCAGCACGCGCACGCTGTCGCCGTACTTCTCGCCGAACAGCGCCATGGCGCCGGACTTCACGGCGTCGTCGAAGGCCATGACGCGGGCGCACGCCTCGGCGTTGGCGAGGATCTCGCGGTTGACGATCTGTTCGACGCGGCGGATCTCGTCGTCGGTCATCGGCGCATGGTGGGCGAAGTCGAAGCGCGTGCGGGCGGGATTCACCAGCGAGCCCTTCTGCTGGACATGCGTGCCGAGCACCTCGCGCAGGGCCTTGTGCATGAGGTGGGTGGCGGAATGGTTGCGCACTGTGGCGGCGCGCGAGGCCATGTCGACCTTGGCCTGCACGGTGTTGCCGACGGTGAGCTTGCCCAGCTTCACCGTGCCCTGGTGGCCGAAGACGTCGGCCTGGATCTTCTGCGTGTCGTCGACTTCGAAGGCGCCGTGGGCGGATTCGAGCAGCCCGCGGTCGCCGACCTGGCCGCCGGATTCGGCGTAGAACGGCGTGTGGTCGAGCACCACCACGCCGGCGTCGCCCGAAGTCAGTTCGTTCACCTCGGCGCCGTCCTTGTAGAGGGCGACGATGGCGCCTTCATGCACCAGCGTGTCGTAGCCGTGGAAGGCGGTGGCCACGCCCGAGTACTCCAGCGCGCCCTTCATGACGAACTTCGAGGCGGCGCGCGCCTGCTCGCGCTGGCGCTCCATGGCGGCGTCGAAGCCGGCCTGGTCGAGCGTGAAGCCGCGCTCGCGGCACATGTCCGCGGTGAGGTCGAGCGGGAAGCCGAAGGTGTCGTAAAGCTTGAAAGCGGTCTCGCCGTCGAGGCGCTTCGAGGGCGAGGCCAGCGCCGCCTCGAGCAGGGCCATGCCGTGCTCAAGCGTCTCGGCGAAGCGCTCCTCCTCGGCCTTCAACACCTCGGCGACGCGTTCGGCCGCCGCCGGCAGCTCCGGATAGGCCTTGCCCATGGCGTGCGACAGGTCCGCCACCAGGCGATGGAAGAAGGGCTGCTTCTGGCCGAGCTTGTAGCCGTGGCGGATGGCGCGGCGGATGATGCGGCGGAGCACGTAGCCGCGGCCGTCCGAGCCGGGAATCACGCCGTCGACGACGAGGAAGGAACAGGCGCGGATGTGGTCGGCGATGACGCGCAGGCTCGGGTTGACCAGATCCTTCGCCCCCGTCTCGCGGGCGGCGGCGCGGATCAGGTCCTGGAACAGGTCGATCTCGTAGTTGGAATGCACATGCTGCAGCACGGCGGCCAGGCGCTCGAGGCCCATGCCGGTGTCGACGCTGGGCTTGGGCAGCGGATGCAGCACGCCCTGCTCGTCGCGGTTGAACTGCATGAAGACCAGGTTCCATATCTCGATGTAGCGGTCGCCGTCGGCGTCCGGCGAGCCGGGCGGGCCGCCCTCGATGCCGGCGCCGTGGTCGTAGAAGATCTCGCTGCAGGGGCCGCAGGGGCCGGTGTCGGCCATCTGCCAGAAGTTGTCCGAGGTGAACTTCGGCGCGCCCGGCTTGTCGCCGATGCGCACGCAGCGGTCGGCCGGCACGCCGATCTCGCGCGTCCAGATCTCGTAGGCCTCGTCGTCCTCGTGGTAGACCGTGGTCCACAGCTTCTCCTTGGGGATGCCGTACACCTCCGTGATCAGTTCCCAGGCGTAGCGGATGGCGTCGCGCTTGAAGTAGTCGCCGAAGCTGAAATTGCCGAGCATCTCGAAGAAGGTGTGGTGGCGCGCCGTGTAGCCGACGTTCTCCAGGTCGTTGTGCTTGCCGCCGGCGCGGACACAACGCTGCGAGGTGGTGGCGCGCGCGTAGGGCCGCTTGTCGTGGCCGAGGAAGACGTCCTTGAACTGCACCATGCCGGCGTTGGTGAACAGCAGCGTCGGGTCGTTGCCGGGCACCAGCGGGCTGGAAGCGACGATGGCATGCCCCTTCGAGGCGAAGTAGTCGAGGAATTTCTGGCGGATTTCAGCGCTTTTCATGGCAGTCGGTGCGAAAGGCGCCCTGCGGCGCAAAGAGGTCGGATTTTAGCATCGAAGCCCCGGCGCCGCCCCGGCCGGGCAGGCTTCAAAGAGAGGTGACGGGGAGGGAGAAATGGAAGGTGGCGCCCTGTCCCGGCGCACCCTCCGCCCAGACCCGCCCGCCATGGCGCTGGACGACGCGGGCGACGATGGCGAGGCCGACCCCGGTGCCCTCGAAGGCGGAGTCCCGGTGCAGGCGCTGGAAGACGTGGAACAGCTTGCCGGCGAAGGCCATGTCGAAGCCGGCGCCATTGTCGCGCACGAAGAAGCAGGCTTCGCCCGCCTCGACCGCGCCGCCCGCTTCGACCACGGCCTGTTCGCACTGTCGTGTGAACTTCAGGGCATTGCCCAGCAGATTGAGCCAGACCTGCCGGATCAGGCTGCGGTCGGCCCGGACCGTCGGCATCGGCCCGATGCGCACATCGATCCTGCGTCCGGCGCCGGCCTCGGGCAGTTCCGACAGCACCTCGCGCGCCAGGCTCGCCATGTCGATCGGCGCGCGCTTCAGCTCGACGCGGCCGATTCGGGCAAAGTCGAGCATGTCGTCGATCAGCTCGCCCATGCGGATGGCGTTGGAGATGATGCGGTCGAGCTGCCCCCGGCCCTCGGCGCCGATCTGGGGCGCGTAATCCTCCTCGATCACCTTGGCATAGCCGGCGATGGCGCGCAAGGGGGAACGCAGGTCGTGGGAGACGGAATAGCTGAAGCTCTCCAGCTCGCGGATCGCCTCCTCCAGCTCCATGGTGCGCTCGCGCACGCGATGCTCGAGGTCGACGTTGAGGTTGCGGATCTCCTCCTCGGCACGCCGCTGGTCGGACACATCCCGCACGATGGAAATCATGCAGGGCGTGCCGCCGATCTCGATGGCGACCGAGGACGTCAGCATGTCGCGCAGCGTGCCGTCCTTCGTGCGCACCTCGAATTCCACGTTGCTGACGCTCCCCCTGGCCTTGAGGTCGGCCAGGAAGCGGCTGCGCTTCTCGGGATATGCCCAGAGACCCAACTCGACGGTGGTATGGCCGACGGCTTCATCGACCGAAAAACCGCTCAGGCGCTGGAAGCCCTCGTTGGCGTCCAGAATCAGGCCGTCTTCGAGCCGGACGATGACGATCCAGTCGGGGCTGGCATGGAAGACCTTGGCGAACTTTTCCTCGGACTGGCGCAGCGCATCCTGGGCGCGCTGCACTTCGGTGATGTCCCGGCCGACGCCGATGATCTGCTGCTCGCCGCCGATCTCGGCGAGCACGCAGGAACCCTCGACCAGGATGACCTCGCCGCTCTTCTTGCGGAAATGCACCTTGAAGCCGTGCCATTCACCCGCTTCCCGCAATCGGCGCACCAGTTCCTCCCGCTCGGCGGGCTCGGCCCACAGGCCGATCTCCAGCGCCGTCCGGCCGAGCGCCTCCTGCGTCTTCCAGCCGGTCAGCCGCTCGAAGCCCTTGTTCACGGCGACGAAGCGGCCATCCTCGAGCCGGCTGACCGTGGCGTAGTTGGGGTTGGCGTTGAAGGCCTTGGCGAAGCGTTCCTCGGAGCGCCGCAATGCCTCCTGGGCACGCTTCAGTTCCGTGATGTCGCGCGAGGTGCCGATCAGATGCGGCTCGCCGTCGAGCTCGATGATCGTCGCGGAGCTCAGCACGTCGCGGATGCTGCCGTCCTTGGTGACGAAGCGGGCATCGAAATCCCGCACGTTGCCGTGCGCCATGAGGCGGCCGATCATTTCCTCGCGCTCCGCCCGGTCGGCCCACAATCCGAGATCGGCGGTCGTGCGTCCCACCGCCTCGGCGGCGGAATAGCCGGTCAATATCTCGAATCCCCGATTCACCTCGACGATCCGTCCATCGGATATCCGGCTGATCATGATGAAGTCCGGATTGGACTGAAAGGCCTTGGCGAACTTGTCCTCCGAGATGCGCAGGCTGCGCTCGCGTTCCCGCAACTGCGCCAGCAGGCCGTAGAAGGCCTGCGCCAGTTCCCCGACCTCGTCCTCGCGCATCGACAAGCGGGGCACGGCCGCATCCGGACGATCGCGCTGCGCGCTGACCTGCCGCGTCAATCGCTCGACAGGCCGCACCAACAGGCCGGCGAGCAGCCAGGCGCACAGCGCGCAGGCCAGCATGGACGAAAGCGCGACCGCGATCACCTTGCCGCGCGCTTCATGCAGAGGTGTATACGCCTCATCCAGGGGATAGACGCCCGCGACGAACCAGTTCGTCTTCTTCAGCTGCTTGAAGCTCATGAGCGCACGGAGCCCGCTGCTGTTCTCGCTTTCCTCGGTGCCCTCGAAGCCCTCGCCGGCCCTGTCCGCGGCGGGGTTCGCCCCGACCGGGGGAGAGTCGGCGAGTATCCGCGACTTGTCGGGGTGGAGCACCAGCTTGCGGTCCCGCGAGGCGACATACAGGTAGCCGGTCCGGCCGATGAGGGCGGTTCGGGCCTCGCCGAACAGGCGCTCGTTGAGCAGGTTCAGGGTGCAGGCCACCACCAGGTCGATCCTGCCGTCTCGAGCCAGGCTGGGGGCGGCAACGACCACCACCGGCGCGCCGCTGACCTTCCCCCGTATCGGTTTGGAGATCACGGCGGCCCGCGTTGCCATGACCTCGCGGAAGTATTCCCGGTCGGCAAAATTCCCGTCCTGGATCACCGGCAAGGGAGGCTGCTGGGCCAGCGCCCGTCCGTCGGGCGACAGGGCGAGGCAGCGGTCGATGGCGCCCATCGGCATCGGCAAGTGGCTCATGTAGTGCTCAATGGCTTCTCTTGAGCCGATGGCGATGGACGGCACGCCCCGGGCCACCGCCTGGGTCGTCTCCAGGGCGATGCCGAGGTCGTTGTCCATGCCTCTCGCGGCATAGCTGACAAGGGAATGCAACTGGTTGGCGACGCCGGTCTTGATTTCCTGGCGCACGCCCAGCCAGGACAGCCAGGCCGCCGCCAGCGCCAGCACGGCCAGCATGGCCGTCAGGCCGAGCGCCAGCTTTGCTCTCAGGCGCATGTTTAGCTGACCCCTCTCCGGCCCGGTGTTGTTGTTCTTGCTGAACCCATCGAATCCCCTTCGGCAACGCTAAGTTACTATAACGCTTACGGCAATATCCGGAAGTATTTAACGCTCCGGCATCGCAAAATGACTCTTCTGCTCGCGCTCGACCAGGGCACCACCAGTTCCCGCGCCATCGTCTTCGATGCCCGGGGCCGCGAACTGGCGAGCGCGCGGAAGGAGCTGCGCCAGATCTTTCCGCAGCCGGGCTGGGTCGAGCACGACCCCGTCGAGATCTGGCGCGACCAGCTCGCCGTCGCACAGGATGCCCTGCGCCAGTCCGGCGCGAGCGCAGCCGACATCGCCGCGATCGGCATCGCCAACCAGCGCGAGACCACGGTGCTGTGGGAGCGCGCGACAGGCCGCCCCCTCCACAACGCCCTCGTCTGGCAGGACCGGCGCACCGCCGAGGCCTGCGGGAAACTGAAAGCAGCGGGCGCCGAGGCGCAGGTGCGCGCCAAAACCGGCCTGGTGCTCGATCCGTATTTCTCCGCCACCAAGCTCGCCTGGCTGCTCGACCATGTGCCCGGCGCGCGCGACCGCGCGCGCCGCGGCGAGCTGGCCTTCGGCACCGTCGACAGCTGGCTCGCCTGGAACCTCACCGGCGGCCGGCTGCATGTCACCGATCCCTCGAACGCCTCGCGCACGGCGCTCTTCGACATCCACGCCGGCGACTGGGACGACGAATTGCTGGCGCTGTTCGACATCCCGCGCGAGCTGCTGCCGCGCGTCGTGCGCTCCAGCGCGCTGTGCGGCGAGGCGGTGCCGGACCTGTTCGGCGCGGCGATTCCCATCGGCGGCATGGCGGGCGACCAGCAGGCCGCGCTGTTCGGCCAGGCCTGCCACGGCGAGGGCATGGCGAAAAACACCTACGGCACCGGCTGCTTCCTGCTCATGCACACCGGCCGGCGCGCCGTCGCCTCGAACAACGGGCTGATCGCCACCTGCGCCGCGCAGACCGGCGAGGCGCTCGAATATGCGCTGGAAGGCAGCGTCTTCATCGCCGGCGCCGTCGTGCAGTGGCTGCGCGACGGGCTTGGCCTGATCCGCCAGGCGTCGGACATCGAGGCACTCGCCGCCAGCGTGCCGGATGCCGGCGGCGTGGTCTTCGTGCCGGCCTTCGCCGGCCTCGGCGCGCCGCACTGGAATCCGCACGTGCGCGGCACGCTGGCCGGCCTGACGCGCGGCACCGGCGCCGCGCACATCGCCCGCGCCGCGCTGGAGGCCATCGCCTTCCAGTCGGCCGAACTGGTGCAGGCGATGGCGGCCGATTGCGGCCGGCCGCTGGCCGAGCTGCGCGTCGATGGCGGCGCCACCGCGAACAACCTGCTCATGCAGTTCCAGGCCGACCTGCTCGGCGTGCCGGTGGTGCGGCCGCGCATCCAGGAAACCACCGCGCTCGGCGCCGCCTATCTCGCCGGCCTGGCCGCCGGCGTCTGGCACGACCGCGAGGAAATCGCCGCGCAGTGGGCGCGCGAGCGCAGCTTCGAGCCTGCCCTGCCGGCTGCTGCGGCGGCGGCGCGCATGGCGGAATGGCGCCGCGCCGTCCGTTGCGCACTGACTTTCGCAGAATAGGGCCCAGCCGCCGCTCAGGCGGGTGCCAGCAGATCGATCCGGTCCGTGAAGATCGCCGCCACGCCCTGGCGCAGGAGCAGGCCGGCGTCCTCCGGGTCGTTGACGGTATAGACGAGCAGCGGAATGCCGGCCGCCCGCACTTCATCGAACAGCTGCGGGGTCAGGCAATGGCGGCTGCAATGCAGGGAAAAACACGCCAGGCGGCGAAAGGCCTGCTGCCAGTCGGGCGGCGGCACCTCGAACAGCAGGCCGCGCGGCAGTTCCGGCGCCGCCTCGCGGGCCGCCTCCAGCGCTTCGAGGGAGAAGGAGGACAGCAGCGGCGGCGAAGCGTCAGCCCACAGCTCGCGCGCCTCCAGTGCAACCTTGCGGCCCGTTTCCGCCTCGCGCCCCGCCGACGGCTTGATTTCGACATTCGCCCACAGGCCCAGCGCCAGGCACAAACCGGCGGCATCGCCGAACGACGGCAGCGGCTCGCCGGCGAATTGCGCACTGTGCCAGCTGCCGGCATCCAGCCGGGCCAACTCGGCATCGCTCGCGTCGGCGACGCGGCCGCGGCCGTCGGTCGTGCGTTCCAGGGTTTCGTCGTGGATGAGGACGGGCGTGCCGTCCGCCGACAGCATGACGTCGAATTCGACGGCGCGATAGCCGAGGCTGGCCGCGATGCGCAGCCCGGCGAGGGTGTTTTCCGGCGCCAGCGCGCCGCCGCCGCGATGGGCGATGAGGCGGGGATGGCGCCAGGACACGCGGCGCCCCGCGGCTACCGGGTCACCGTGCCGTCGGTCGGCATCGGTTGCAGCACCGGGTTGCCCCTTCTGACTGCCGTATCCAGGGCTTCCTTGGCCGGCTTGAGGTTGGCCCAGACGGCTTCCAGTTCCTCGTGCAGGATGGCACGCACGCGGCTCATGCCGAACACGGCCTTGGGCTTGGCCGCGGAGGCGAATCGCCGGTCCGACAGGCGCTCCACCGCCTTGCGCAGCAACTCGGGGGGGGCACCCTCCGCCGCCAGCCCGCCCACCCCGGCGGGCGTCATCGGCAGGTAGCCGGTGCTGCGTACCCACTGCCGCTGCACGTCCGGCCGCATCATGAAGGAAATGAAGCTCGCCACGACCGCATATTCCGGCTTCTTCTTGCCCGCCAGCACCCACAGTGCGGCGCCGTCCGGCAACAGGCGGCCGGGCGCCGCGCCGCGCACGTCGTCGTAGTGCGGCAGGGCGGCGACGCCGAAATCGAAGGGCTTGCGGCGCAGCAGCTGCAGGTACAGGGAGGAGTCGCTCGTCAGCATGCTGCATTCGCCCGACATGAATTTCTCGTCCGCCTCGCGGCCCGGGCCGAAGGTGCGGAAATAGAAGCTCTTGTGCCAGCTGGCCAGCAGTGCCACGTGCTTGACCTGCACCAGGTTGTTGAGGACCAGCCCGGTCTTGCCGCCCTGCTCGGGACTGACGATCGGTTCGCCGTGCTGGGTGGCGGCGTTCTCCAGGAGCACCCAGGCCGGGTTGGACGAGGTGAACGGGCAGCGGCGGTCCACGTCGAAGACCTTGCCGGCCGCCGTCTGCAGCTCCCACCAGGTGACGGGCGGTTTCGCCGGGTCGAGTTTCGCCTTGCGGAAGGTGTCCTTGTTGTAGTACAGGACCGGCACCGAGAGCGCCAGCGGCAGCGCCTGGATGCGGCCCTTGTTGTCGTCGACGACGTCGGCGAGGACGGGGAAAAGCGCGGCGGCGTCGAACTTCTCCTTCGCGCCGGCCATCACCTTGTAGAGCGGCAGCATGCGCGGGTGGCTGTCGAAGAACTTCTGGTACTCCTCGTCCTCGAGCAGGGCCAGGTGCGGCAGCTGATGGGGATCGGCGGCCATGCCCACATGCTGCAGGACCACCTTGCCGGACCTGCTTTCGGCGTTGAAGCGTCCGACGAACTCGACCAGCGCGGCGGCAGCCTCGCCGGTCATGGCATGGCGGAAGACGATCTCGGGCGGCGGCGGCGGCGCCTTGGCCGCCTGCGCCAGCGCGGACAGGCCGAAAATGATGGCGGCAAGCAGTTTGGGGAGCATGCGGAATCGGGCCCTTCGGGTGAAGTTGGTATATTACACCGCTCGTTTCCCTTACATCACCCATCATGTCCGGCGCCCTCTCCCACCTTCGCATCCTCGACCTGTCCCGCGTGCTGGCGGGCCCCTGGTGCACCCAGAACCTGGCCGACCTCGGCGCCGAGGTCATCAAGGTGGAGAAGCCGGGCAGCGGCGACGACACCCGCGCCTGGGGCCCGCCCTACCTGAAGGACGGCGCGGGCCGCGACACCGGCGAGTCGGCCTATTACCTCTCCTGCAACCGCGGCAAGAAATCCATCGCGCTCGACATCGCCCATCCGGACGGCCAGCGCATCGTCCGCGAACTGGCGTGCCACTGCGACGTGCTGGTGGAGAACTTCAAGGTCGGCGGGCTGGCCAAGTACGGCCTCGACTGGGACAGCCTGCGCGCGATCAACCCGCGCCTCGTCTACTGTTCGATCACCGGCTTCGGCCAGGACGGGCCCTACGCCGGCCGCGCCGGCTACGACTTCATCGTGCAGGGCATGGGCGGACTGATGAGCGTCACCGGCGAGCCCGACGGCGTGCCCGGCGGCGGACCGCAGAAGGTCGGCGTCGCGGTGGCGGACCTGTTCACCGGCATGTACGCCACCGTCGCCGTGCTGGCGGCGCTGACTTTCCGCGAACGCACGGGACAGGGCCAGCACATCGACCTGTCGCTGCTCGATGCGCAGGTGGCGATGCTCGCCAACCAGAACATGAATTTCCTCGCCTCCGGCCAGGCGCCGGCGCGCCGCGGCAACGCCCATCCCAACATCGTGCCCTACCAGACCTTCGCCACCGCGGACGGCCACGTCATCCTCGCCGTCGGCAACGATGCCCAGTTCCGCCGCTTCTGCGAACTGGCCGGCCGTGCGGCACTGGCCGACGACGAGCGCTTTGCCAGCAACCGCGCCCGCGTCGCCCACCGCGACGCGCTGATCCCGCTGCTCGAACCGCTGCTGCGAAGCCGCACGACGCACGCCTGGGTCGAGGCGCTGGAGGCGGCCGGCGTCCCCTGCGGGCCGATCAACCGGTTGAACGAGGTCTTCGCCGACCCCCAGGTGCAGCACCGCGGCATGCGCATCGACCTGCCGCACCCGTCGGCCGGCAGCGTGCCCCTCGTGGCCAGCCCGATCCGCCTGTCGGCCAGCCCGCTCGAGTATGCCGCGCCGCCGCCCCTGCTCGGACAGCATACGAATGAAATCCTGCAGCAATTGCTGGGGTTGCCGGACGACGAACTGGTGCGGCTGCGGAATGCGGGCGCGATCGGATGATGCACGGGAAATACCGCCTTGCTGGCCCGCAGGCGATCCAGTAACATCCAACCGGAATTTCAGCCGGAAACAATCCGGCGACGAACATAAATAATCAATTGGCTCGCAAGCCCTGCCGGCAAAGGACGGTGGCGGGGCGGATCAGACAGAGATGAACAAGTACCAGAGAGTCGTGCTCATCGTCGCGGCGGTGAACGTCGCGCTGATGCTGCTTTTCCCGCCCTTCCTCGACAATCCGCTCCGGCGCGGCGCGCCGCCCAGCTTCGAGGGCTTCTACCCCCTGTGGTCCGCCCTCGGCCTGAAGCGCATCCACAGCGAGCTGCTGACGCTGCAGATGCTGTTCGTTGCCATCAACGGCCTGCTCGCCTGGCTGCTCCTCGACCGGCAGACGGCCAAGGGCGAAGTGCCCGAGTTCCGCTACACGCGCGCCATCAGCTTCTTCCTGGTCGGCAATCTCGCCCTGCTGTTCGCCTTCCCGCCCTTCGAATCCTATGCCTCGCTGGCGAAATTCGAGGCGCCGAGCTTCGGCGGCTTCTATTTCGTGCTGGGCGACAAGAGCCACCGCCACTTCTTCATCCCGCTGCTCTACATGGAAGTCATCCTGGTCGTCGCAAACGTGCTGGTCGTCTGGCTGCTGTTCAACAGCCTGCGGCGCGCCGAACTGTTCGCCAAGGAGAAGATTCTCGAACTGGCGCAGAACCTGCCGGCCACGGAACTGGCCGAAGTCTCGAAGACCCTCGGCTACAAGGCTGTGCACCCCGCCGGCGTGCCGACGCCCCACGAGCCGCACCTGGGCGCCGGTCCGGACCGGCGCAAGTACCAGGATCCGCGCTACCGCGGTCCGGAACGCCGCAAAGGCGGCGATCGCCGCTTCAAGATGCGCGCCGCCCAGTAGGGCCTGTTGGCCGCCGGATTGATTTGGGCGGCAAACTCCTCTACGCTTGCGGCACAACAACAATTACAGGGAGGATGTCCTGCGGCGATCACGCCGGCGGAGTTCTGCATGAACCGACAGCAAGCCATCGCCCTGTGGGTCGCAGCCGCCAACCTGGTGCTGGTGCTGGCCTTCCCGCCCTACGACTACCTTTCCCTGGCGCAGGGCTACGTGCCCACCTTCGGCGGCTTCCATTTCGTCGGCACGGCCCCGCCCAACAGCCTGCTCAACCACAACTTCCTCATCCTCGAGGAGATCGTCATCCTGATCGATGCCGGCATCGCCTGGCTGCTGCTGCGGGAGAGGGCGCCGAATGCGGGCGGGCGCTTCAGCCGCGGGCAGCGCGCCGTGCTGTGGCTGGTCGCCATCAACCTGGTGCTGATCCTGCTGTTCCCGCCCTTCGAGCACTACCAGGCCATCAGCAAGACGGCCCTGCCGTCCTTCGACGGCTTCTACTTCGTCTTCGGCGACACGGCCCAGAAGCAGATCGTCTCGGCCCTGCTCTACATCGAGGCCGCCCTGGTCCTGATCAACGGCGGCCTGCTCTGGCTGCTCTTCGCCGACGGCCGCGGCAACAAGCTTTCCACGGAAGAAAAACGGGCGCTCGCCAAGGCCCTGCGGGAACACCAGCAGGGCGACTAGCCGGAGCGCCCGCGGCGGCTCAGTGCTTGAGCGGCTGCCAGCCCGGATGGTCGAAGTGGCTGGCGTATTTCTCCAGCGCGCTCCCCACCTTCAAGGCGCCGGTCTGGCGCTTCACTTTCTTCGCCTTGCCCTCCATCGCCTCGACGCCCTCGAGGATGTCGGCGATGACCAGATGCAGCTGTGCGTCGGCCTTCGGATCCAGCTTGCAGCCGGCGATGATGCCTTCCACCTCGCCGTGCACTTTCTTTGCCAGTTCGCCGTATTTGGCGGCGGAAAGCTTGTTCTCGTGGACCTCGTGGTGCACGGCGTCGATGCTGTTGCGGATGTTCTCCATGCCCTTGCGCAGCGGCGCGTCGGTTGCCCACTTCTTGCCGTTGTTCAGCTCCAGCTTCGCCGGCGCCGCGCCGTGTTCGTGGTCATGGCGATGGCTTGCCTTCTCGGCGGCGGACAAGGGCGCGGATGCAAGGGACAGGGACAGGAGCGCCGTTCCCAGCAGGCTCCACATGCGGTTGCTTACAGACATGATTCCTCCAGATGAATGCCCAATCGGCAGGGACAGTTTCGGCCCGGAGGCTTAAATGCAGCTTAAGGAAGTCAGCCGGCCGCGGGCGGAAACGCGATCTCGACCCGCAGGCCGCGGCCGCCGGGGCCCGCCCCGAGGGAAACCTCCGCCCGGTGCAGGTCGGCGATGCGCCGCACGATGGACAGGCCAAGGCCGCTGCCCTCCTCGCCCGTGCCGAGCACGCGGTGGAAGCGCTCGAACACCTTGCCGCGCTCCGCTTCGGGAATGCCCGGCCCGTTGTCGGCGACGGCCAGCGACACGCCCCCGGCCGCAGGCTTCACCGAGACTTCCACCTCGCCGCCGGGCGGCGTGTAGCGCACGGCATTGTCGAGCAGGTTGCGCAGCAGCACGGCGAGCAACACGGCATCGCCGGCAACCGGCGCCGCTTCACCGGGCGCCAGGCCCACCTCGACGCCCTTGCCGGCGGCAGCCGGCGCGAGTTCGGCGACGCCCTGCTGCGCCAGCGCCTGCAGGTCCACCCTCTGTCCGGGCGGCAAGGCCGTCTGCGGATCGAGCCGCGCCAGCACCAGCAGCTGCTCGACCAGGTGCGCGGCACGGTCGGTGCCGCTGACGACATTGGACAGCGCGCGCCCACGCTCGCCATCGCTTGTCGCGCCGAGCGCGACCTGCGCCTGCGTCTTCACGGCAGCCAGCGGCGTGCGCAGCTCGTGCGCGGCGTCGGCGGTGAAGCGCCGCTCCTGCTCCAGCGAGGTGCGCAGGCGGTCGAAGAGCGCATTGAGCGCGGCGATCAGCGGGGAGATCTCGCGCGGCGCGTTGCCGGCGTCGAGATGGGCGAGGTTGTCCGGCGCGCGCTGCGCCACCTCGCGCGCAATGCCGGCCAGCGGCGCCAGGCCGGCGCCGACCGCCAGCCAGATCAGCAGCCCCAGCGCCGGCAGGGCGAAGTACAACGGATGCAGGAGGTGGCTGGCCACGCTTTCCGCCAGCTCGTTGCGCAATTCGTAGCGCTCGCCGACCTGCACCAGGTAATGGCGGCTCTCGTCCCAGCGGCTGAAGATGCGCCAGCGCTTGCCGTCGATCTCGGCATCGCCGTATCCCTCCGACCGGCTTTGCAGCCGCGTCTCGGGCGCGCTGGACGAGCGCAGCAGCAGCCTGCCCTTCTTGTCCCAGACCTGGAAGGCGATCTTGCGCTCGTGCTTGTACTGGCGCGGCACCGTCGACTCGCGATCGTCGTCCAGCTCGTGCTCGAGCTGGGCGGCGATCAGCCCGGCCGACTGGGCGAGGTGGGCGTCGAGCATCTCGCCGATTTCCTCGCGCGCATCGAAGTAGGTGAACACCGCCGTCGCCAGCCAGGCGGCCAGCACGGTGCCGGAGAGCAGGAACAGCAGGCGGCGGCGCAGCGAGGGCTTCATGCCGGTTCCCTGGAAATCATGTAGCCGACGCCGCGCACGGTGCGGATCAACTCCGGCGCCAGCTTGCGGCGCAGGTGGTGCACGAAGACCTCGACGGCGTTGCTCTCGATCTCCTCGCCCCAGCCGTAGAGCTTTTCCTCCAGCTGCGCCTTCGACAGCACGCGGCCGGCGTTGAGCAGCAGCGCATGCAGCACGGCATATTCGCGCGCCGACAGCTCGACCGGACGGCCTTCCCAGCTGACGCTGCGCGCCGCCGGATCGAGGCGCAGGGCGCCGTGCTCGAGCACCGGCTCGGCCTGGCTCCTGCCGCGGCGGAGCAGCGCACGCAGCCGCGCCTGCAGCTCGCCCAGGTCGAAGGGCTTGACCAGATAATCGTCGGCGCCGGCATCCAGCCCGGCGATGCGGTCGGGCACGGTGTCGCGCGCCGTCAGGATCAGCACCGGCACCGCGTTGCGGGCGGCGCGCGCCCGTGCGAGCACCTCCATGCCCGACAGGCGCGGCAGCCCGAGGTCGAGCACGACGGCATCGTAGGCCTCGCCGGCCAGCGCCAGTTCCCCCTCGCGCCCGTCCTGCGCCCAGTCGACGGCGAAGCCGGCCTGCTGCAGGCCGGCGCGGATGCCGTCGCCGAGCAGGCGGTCGTCTTCGACGAGGAGGATTTTCATGCCGGAATCTTACACGCCGTATCGCCGGGACTGACTTTTGCAGACGGCCTCAGCGCGCCAGCCACCAGGCGCCGGCCGCGGCCCAGCCGAGCAGCAGCATGGCTCCCAGCCAGCGCTGGCCGGCAATCGCCTCGCCCGGCTCGCCCTGCTTGCGGCCGGTGATCATGGCCCGCGGCAGGTTTTCGCCGTGCATCAGGCTGCCGACGAGGACGCCGGCGAGATGGACGGCCACCACGGCCAGCATCAGCCCGGTGGCGAATTCGTGCAGTTCCTCCAGCCATTCGCCGCCCAGCTCCTGGTAGGTGAACCAGCCGCTGGCGCCGGCCGACAGCGCCAGGAACAGCAGCAGCATGACGGCCCAGCCGCCGGCCGGATTGTGGCCGGTGTAATGCGGCGGCGAGAAGCGCAGCAGGCTCTTCAGGTAAGCCAGGGCCTGCCGCGGGCCGCGCACGAAGCTCGAGAAGCGCGCATGCTTCGAGCCGACGATGCCCCAGAGCAGGCGGAACAGGGCGACCGCCGTCACCGTGCCGCCGGCGAAGACATGCACCAGGCGCCACGACTCGCTGTCGCCGGTGACCCAGGCCAGCGCGAAGCCGCCCGCCATCAGCCAGTGGCCGAGGCGCACCGGCAGGTCCCACACCAGTATGCTTTTCATGGCGATCTCCTCTCAGTGTTTGTCGCGCAACTCCGGCAGGGCGATTTCGCGTCCGCGGTAGCTGCCCTGTTCGGCGCGGCTGTGGCAGGCGGTGCAGTTCGATGCGCTGTTCACGCGCGCATCGCGCCAGAGGGCCTGCGGCACCTGGCGGTGCTCGCGTCGGAACCAAGTGCTGGCGGTCAGCCGCGGCGGATCGCCCGCGCCGGCCATGCGGCTGCGGTTCGAGGCGTTGCGCACCAGGAAATCCTCCAGTTCGCGCCGTGTCTTCCCGTCGAGGCTGGCGTTGTCGCCGTAGTGCTTGTCGAGCGTCGACATGACGCGCTTCCAGTCCGGCGCCATCAGCAGCGCCGGCGGAAACGGCAGGTGGCAGCTGCCGCACTCCGTCTTGAACGACGGCGGCGCATCGGGCGGAATCGGCAGGCGGTCGGCCCTGGCCGCCGTCGACAGGATCAATGCGGCGGCAAGCAGGGATAGTTTCGCGGTTCTCATAAGCCCTCCGCCAGGAACTGGACGAAATCCGCCTTCTCGGCGGCGCTGCACTCGCGCCCCAGCACCTCGGTGCAGTTGCGGCGGAACCACTTTTCCGTCTTGGCCGGATCGCTGAAGCGGGCAGCCTCCGCGCGCGGCGCCAGCGGCTTGATGGCCTTGCCGGTGACGACATGGCGGCCCGCCTGGGCCGGGCTGTCGGTGTGGCAGGAGACGCAGGCGGGCATCTTCTCCGACACGGCGAAGCGCCGGGCGTAGAACTCGGCGCCGCGTCGGGCGGAAGGCTGGAAGCCGGGGGCCTGCCGGGCCGCCTCGGCGGCATAGGTATTGATCATTTCCCGCGGGGTGGCCGCTGCGGCTGCCCCGCCCGCCATCAGCAGGGCAAGAAAAATTGCTTTAGTCATGGCCTTTCCTTTCCGTAAATACGACACGGACAGAGTCTCGGCCGAGCGGCTTAAGCGGACCTTAACGGTTTGAAATCCGGTTGATTTGGCTCAAGGGCCACCCCCCGGCAGACTGATATATTTACGCCTAAATATTATCGTTCATTGATATTCCCGGTGGATTTTTTCAGGTGCCGCATTGCGTTTTGCCACCATAAATATTTAAACTTAAAATAATTCGGTAATCGGCCTGAATCAGGCCAAAGTGGAAAGGGGCTCGGGAAATGCGAATTGCGTGCATCGGCGGCGGACCGGCGGGGCTCTACCTCGCCATCCTCATGAAGAAAGCGGATCCGTCCCACGACATCACGGTCTACGAACGCAACCGCCCCGACGACACCTTCGGCTGGGGCGTCGTCTTCTCCGACGCCACGCTGGGCAATTTCCAGGTGGCCGACCCGGAAAGCTACGAGGAGATCACGCGCAACTTCCACCACTGGGACGACTGCGACGTCTTCTTCAAGGGCCGCAGGATCACCTCGGGCGGCCACGGCTACTGCGGCATCGGCCGCCAGAAGCTGCTCAACATCCTGCAGGCGCGCGCCGCCGCCCTCGGCGTGAAGCAGGTCTTCGAGACCGAGATCGACGACGACGCCCAGCTCGCCGGCGCCGACCTGATCGTCGCCGCCGACGGCGTGCACAGCAAGGTGCGCAACAAGTACGCCGAACACTTCCAGCCCGACATCGACGTGCGCAAGTGCCGCTACATCTGGCTCGGCACCCACTTGAAGCTCAACGCCTTCACCTTCATCACCGAGCCCTCCGAGTGGGGCTGGTTCCAGGTGCACGCCTACCAGTTCGACCGCGACACCAGCACCTTCATCGTCGAGTGCCGCGAGGAAACCTGGCTGGCCGCCGGCCTCGACAAGCTCGACCAGGCCGGCTCCATCGCCTTCTGCGAGAAGCTGTTCGAGAAGCACCTCAAGGGCAACAAGCTGATGAGCAACGCCCGCCACCTGCGCGGCTCGGCCTGGCTCAACTTCAACCGCGTCCTCAGCAGGAAGTGGCACCACAAGAACATCGTGCTGATCGGCGACGCGGCGCACACCGCGCACTTCTCCATCGGCTCCGGCACCAAGCTGGCGATGGAGGACGCCATCGCCCTGTCGAAAACGCTCAACGCCCATCCCGGCGACGTCGAGCGCGCCGTGGCGCTCTACCAGGAGGAGCGCGAGATCGAGGCGCTCAAGCTGCAGAGCTCGGCGCGCAACCGCATGGAGTGGTTCGAGAACGTGGCGCGCTACGCCCACCTCGAGCCGGAGCAGTTCGCCTACACGCTGCTCACCGGCAGCCAGCGCATCGGCCACGAGAACCTGCGCCTGCGCGACAAATCGTATGTGGACAGCGTCGAGACCTGGTTCGCGCAGAAGAGCGGGCTGCCGGCGAAGCCGCTGCCGCCGATGTTCACCCCTTTCAGGCTGCGCAAGCTCACCCTGAAGAACCGCGTCGTCGTCTCGCCGATGGCCATGTACTCCTGCCGCGACGGTCTGCCCGCCGACTTCCTGCTGGTGCACCTCGGCGGCCGTGCACTGGGCGGCGCCGGCCTGGTGATGACCGAGATGACCTGCGTCGCGCCCGACGCGCGCATCACGCCGGGCTGCGCCGGCCTTTGGAGCGAAGAACACACGCAAGGCTGGAAACGCATCGTCGACTTCGTGCACGGCCATTCGGACGCGAAAATCGGCCTGCAGCTCGGCCACGCCGGACCGAAGGGCTCGACCCAGCTCGGCTGGGAGGAGATCGACGAGCCGCTGGCCGCGGGCAACTGGCCGCTGATCGCCGCCTCGGCGGTGCCCTACGGCCCGCGCAACCAGGTGCCGCGTGCCATGACGCGCGCCGACATGGACGCCGTGCGCGAGCAGTTCGTCGCCGCGGCGAAGCGCGGCGCCTCCGCCGGCTTCGACCTGCTCGAGCTGCATTGCGCCCACGGCTACCTGCTGTCGAGCTTCCTCTGCCCGCTCACCAACAGGCGCACGGACGAGTACGGCGGCACGCTCGAAAACCGCCTGCGCTATCCGCTGGAGGTCTTCAAGGCCCTGCGCGCCGCCTGGCCGGAAGACCGGCCGATGACGGTGCGCATCTCCGCCCACGACTGGGCGCCCGGCGGCAACACGCCGGAGGACGCGGTGGCCATCGCGCGCGCTTTCCAGGCCGCCGGCGCCGACATGATCGACGTCTCCTCCGGCCAGACCACGCGCGAGGCGCAGCCGGTCTACGGCCGCATGTACCAGACGCCGTTCTCCGACCAGATCCGCAACGAGACCGGCATCGCCACCATCGCGGTGGGCAACATCTTCGAGGCGGACCACGTCAACTCGATCATCGCCGCCGGGCGCGCCGACCTCTGCGCCATTGCCCGGCCGCACCTTGCCGACCCGGCCTGGACCCTGCACGCGGCGGCGCAACTCGGCTATGGCGAGGCTGCCTGGCCGAAGCAGTACCTGACCGGCAAGGCCCAGCTCGAGCGCAACCTGGCACGCGCCGCGCAGCTGGCGATCCGGGCCTGAACGCTTTTATGCAATCCATGGAGAACCTGAAATGAGCAAACCGAGCAAAACCTCGTCCCAGCGATCCGACCACGAGACCCGGGTCACGGACGACCACCACCAGTCGCTGCGCCTGTGGCTGCGCATGCTGGCCTGCACCAACCTGATCGAGGCCTTCATCCGCAGCCAGCTGCGCGTGAATTTCCAGACCACGCTGCCGCGCTTCGACCTGATGGCGCAACTCGAGCGCAATCCGGACGGCCTCAAGATGGGCGAGCTGTCCAAGCGCATGATGGTCACCGGCGGCAACGTCACCGGCATCACCGACCAGCTCGTCGCCGAGGGTCTGGTCGTGCGCGAGGACAACCCGAAGGACCGCCGCGCCTACATCGTCAAGCTGACCAAGGAGGGCCGCCGCGTCTTCCGCGAGTGGGCCGACGAGCACGAGGACTGGATCATCCGCCTGTTCGAGGGCCTCGAAGAGAAGGAAAAGGAACAGCTCTACGTCCTGCTCGCCCAGCTCAAACAGCACGTCGCCGGCCTGCATTCGGAAAGTTGAGATGGGCAGCCTGTCCGCCTACACCGCGCGGCACTTCCTCTGGCAGGTCGAGGGCAAGGTCGCCACCATCACGCTGAACCGGCCGGAGCGCAAGAACCCGCTCACCTTCGAGTCCTACGCCGAGCTGCGCGACCTGTTCCGCGCGCTGCGCCTCGACACGGACATCAAGGTCGTTGTCGTGACGGGCGCCGGCGGCAACTTCTGCTCCGGCGGCGACGTACACGAAATCATCGGCCCGCTGACGAAGATGGACATGGCCGGCCTGCTCGCCTTCACGCGCATGACCGGCGACCTGGTGAAGGCGATGCGCGCCTGCCCGCAGCCGATCGTCGCCGCAGTCGACGGCGTCTGCGCCGGCGCCGGCGCCATCGTCGCCATGGTCGCCGACCTGCGCCTCGGCACGGCGCGCAGCAAGACCGCCTTCCTGTTCACGCGCGTCGGCCTGGCCGGCTGCGACATGGGCGCCTGCACCATCCTGCCGCGCCTCATCGGCCAGGGCCGCGCCTCCGACCTCTTGTACACCGGCCGCAGCATGAGCGGCGACGAGGCGCACGCCTGGGGCTTCTTCAACCGCCTGTGCGAGCCGGCGGCCGTGCTGGCGGAAGCGCAGGCGCTGGCGAAGGAACTCGCCGACGGGCCGACCTTCGCCCACGGCATGACCAAGACCATGCTGCACCAGGAGTGGGCCATGGGCGTCGACGAGGCCATCGAGGCCGAAGCCCAGGCCCAGGCGATCTGCATGCAGACGCAGGATTTCCGCCGCGCCTTCGAAGCCTTCGCCGCGAAGCAGAAACCGGTTTTCGAAGGCAACTGATGGCACGCGAAGCCCTCGACTGGCCCTTCCTCGAAGACGAGCACCGCACCCTCGCCGCCGAGGCCGACGCCTGGTGCCGCACCGAACTCGGCCATATCGACCACGCCGACGCCGACGCCAGCTGCAAGACGCTCGTGAAGCGGCTCGGCGCCGCCGGCTGGCTGCGCCACTGCGTGCCCGGCGAAAAGTCAGTCTTCTCGGCACGGCGCATCTGCCTGATGCGCGAGACGCTGGCCTGGCACGACGGGCTGGCCGACTTCGCCTTCGCCATGCAGGGCCTCGGCAGCGGCGCGCTCTCGCTGTTCGGTTCCGCCAGTCAGCAGGCCGCCTGGCTGCCGCGCGTCGCCGAGGGCTCCGCCATCGCCGCCTTCGCCCTGTCCGAACCGCAGGCCGGTTCGGATGTGGCCGCCATCGCCACGGCGGCGCGGCGCGAGGGCGACGGCTACGTCCTCGACGGCGAGAAGACCTGGATCTCCAACGGCGGCATCGCCGACTTCTACGTCGTCTTCGCCCGCACCGACGCGCACCCGACGCGCGGGCTGACGGCCTTCCTGGTGCCGGCCGACGCGCCGGGCCTCGAGATCGCCGAACGCATCGAGGTGGTGGCGCCGCATCCGCTGGCGCGGCTGCGCTTTTCCGGCTGCCGCGTGCCGGCCATCGCGCGCATCGGCGCGGAGGGCGAGGGCTTCCGCATCGCCATGCAGACCCTCGACGTTTTCCGTACCTCGGTCGCCGCCGCCGCCCTCGGTTTCGCGCGGCGCGCCTACGACGAGGCGCTGGCCCACGCGCGGAGCCGCGCCATGTTCGGCCAGCACCTCGCCGACTTCCAGATGACCCAGGCGAAGCTGGCCGAGATGGCGCTGGCCATCGACGCTGCCGCGCTGCTGGTCTACCGCGCCGCCTGGCGCCGCGACCGCGGCGAGCCGGTGACGCGCGAGGCGGCGATGGCCAAGCTGTTCGCCACCGAGCAGGCGCAGCAGGTGGTCGACGCGGCCGTGCAGCTGTTCGGCGGCCGCGGCGTGCGGCGCGGCGAGATCGTCGAAAGCCTCTACCGCGAGATCCGCGCCCTGCGCATCTACGAGGGCGCCAGCGAAGTGCAGAAGCTCATCATCGCCCGCGAGGAACTGAAGCGGGCCGGCCAGGAGAACCCGAAGTGAGTTGCACGGCCCACATCGACACGTTCGCACGAGACAACCTCCCGCCGCGCGACCAGTGGCCGGAACTGGTGTTCTCGCGGCCGGAGCTGCAGTACCCGGAGCGCCTCAACTGCGCCGCCGAGCTGCTCGACCGCATGGTCGCCGCCGGCCATGGCGAGCGCCCAGCGATCTGGGCGCCGGTGGACGGCAAGCCGGTGCGGTGCACCTACCGCCAGCTGCTCGCCCAGGCCAACCGCATCGCCCGCGCCCTCACCGAGGACCTCGGCCTGGTGCCGGGCAACCGCGTGCTGCTGCGCGGGCCGAACAACCCGATGATGGCCGCCTGCTGGCTCGGCATCGTCAAGGCCGGCGGCATCGTCGTGGCGACCATGCCGCTGCTGCGCGCCAAGGAGCTGACGCAGATCGCCGTCAAGGCGCGCTGCAGCCTCGCCCTGTGCGACGCACGCCTGCTCGACGAGCTGGAACTGGCGCGGCCCGACTGCCCGGACCTGAAGCGCATCGTCGCCTTCAACAGCGACGGTTCCGCGGCCCTCGAAGCGCTGCTCAAGGACAAGCCCGACAGCTTCGACAACGTCGACACGGCGGCCGACGACGTGGCGCTGATCGCCTTCACCTCCGGCACCACCGGCCAACCGAAGGGCACCATGCACTTCCACCGCGACGTGATGGCGATGTGCGATGCCTTCCCGCGCTCGGTGCTGAAGCCCGCGCCGGACGACATCTTCTGCGGCACGCCGCCGCTCGCCTTCACCTTCGGCCTGGGCGGCATGCTGTGCTTCCCGCTGCGTTTCGGCGCGTCCACGGTGCTGGTGGAGAAGCTGATGCCGGACACGCTGATGCAGACTATCCGCGATTTCAAGGCCACCATCTGCTTCACCGCGCCGACCTTCTGGCGCCTGATGGCGCCGCTGGCCGAAAAGGACGGCATCGGCCGCCTGAAGAAATGCGTCTCCGCCGGCGAGGCCCTGCCCGACGCCACGCGCCAGCTGTGGAAGCAGGCGAGCGGCATCGAGATCATCGACGGCATCGGCGCCACAGAGATGATCCACATCTTCATTTCCTCGCCGCCGGAGAAAGTCCGCCGCGGCGCCATCGGCCAGGTGGTGCCGGGCTACCACGCCCTCATCGTCGACGACGACGGCAACCCGCTGCCGCCGGGCGAAGTCGGGCGCCTCGCCGTGCAGGGCCCGACC
This sequence comes from Denitratisoma sp., assembly GCA_032027165.1. Taxonomy (NCBI): domain Bacteria; kingdom Pseudomonadati; phylum Pseudomonadota; class Betaproteobacteria; order Nitrosomonadales; family Sterolibacteriaceae; genus Denitratisoma; species Denitratisoma sp. The sequence goes on from JAVSMO010000001.1 coordinate 1,847,284, forward strand.
GGCTGCCGCTATCTCGCCGATCCCCGGCAAAGTCAGTACGTGCAGCACGGCTGGAACCTCACCGGCGACGCTTTCTCGATGGACGCCGACGGCTACTTCACCTACCAGGCGCGCACCGACGACATGATCATCTCGGCCGGCTACAACATCGCCGGGCCCGAGGTGGAGAGCGCGCTCCTGCAGCATCCCGCCGTCGCCGAATGCGGCGTGGTCGGCGTGCCCGACGCGGAGCGCGGCCAGATCGTCAAGGCCGTCGTCGTGCTGCGCGAGGGCCACCAGCCGGGCGAGGCGCTGGCGCGCGAGCTGCAGGACTTCGTCAAGCGCAGCATCGCCCCCTACAAGTACCCGCGCGCCGTCGAGTTCGTCGACGCGCTGCCGCGCACGGAAACCGGCAAGCTGCAGCGTTTCCGGCTGCGCCAGGAAAACAGATGAGCGAACTGCACTGCCGCATCCTCGGCGACACCTTTTACAGCGACATGCTGGTGCGCTTTTCGCACTGCGACCCGGCCGGCATCGTCTTCTACCCGCAGTACTTCATCATGTTCAACGGCCTGGTGGAGGACTGGTTCAACCAGGGCCTGGGCGTCAACTACGCCCGCTACATCACCGAACACCGCCTCGGCTTTCCCATCGTCAAGCTCGAATGCGACTTCGTCGCGCCCTCGAAGATCGGCGAGATCATCACCCTCGGCCTGAAGCTGGAGCGGCTGGGAAAGAGTTCCATGGAGATCGCCGTCGACTGCCGCCACGCGCAGGAGGAGCGGCTGCGCGCGAGATTCGTGCTGGTTGCCATGAACCTCGATCGGCAGCGCGCGCAGCCCCTGCCCGAAGACCTGCGCGCCCTGATGCTGGCATTCCAACAAGGACAATTCGACATAAATAACCACAGGAGAGACTCATGATCCAGATGTTCAACCCGCCCGAGTGGCAGCGGCCGAAGGGCTATTCGAACGGCGTCACCGCCTACGGCCAGATGATCTTCGTCGCCGGCCAGGTGGGCTGGGACAGCAGCGAGGTGTTCCAGACCGACGACCTGGTCGGCCAGGTGCGCCAGGCCCTCACCAACATCGTCGCCATCCTCGCCGAGGCCGGCGCCAAGCCCGAGCACATCGTGCGCATGAACTGGTATCTCGCCGACAAGGACGAGTACAACGCCCGCCTGGCCGAGATCGGCGCCGCCTACCGCGAACTGATCGGCCGCCACTTCCCGGCGATGACCGCGCTGCAGGTGGCCGGCTTCGTCGAGGACGGCGCCAAGGTGGAGATCGAGGTCACCGCAATGCTCCCTGCTTGACGGACGGCAGGTCCGGCGGACGAGCGGATCGGCTATCCTGACGGCACGGAGATCCGTGCCATGACCTTGACCCCTGCCGAACTCGACCGCCAGTACAATGCCCGCGCCGCGGTGCCGGAGCACCCGGAGATCCTCGCGCGCTGGGCGGCCCGCTCCGCACAGGCACGGCAGGAACGGCACTGCGAAACCGGCTACTACTACGGCGCCTCGCCCGCGGAGACCCTCGACTTCTTTCCGGCGCGCAAGCCCGGTGCCCCGCTCCTCGTCTTCATCCACGGCGGCTGGTGGCGTTCCCTCGACAAGCAGGACTTCTCCTTCATCGCTCCCGCCTTCGTCGACGCCGGCGCCGCGGTGGCCCTCATCAACTATTCGCTGGCGCCAAAAGCGCGCATCGAGCAGATCGTCCGGCAGTCCCTGCGCGCCTGCGCCTGGTGCTGGCGCAACGCCGCCGGCCTTGGCGTCCATCCCGACCGCATCCATGTTGCCGGCCATTCCGCCGGCGGCCACCTGGCGGCGATGATGCTGGCGGCCGACTGGCCGGCCTGGGCGCCGGACCTGCCGCCGCAGCTGCTGCGCAGCGGGCTGGCCGTCTCCGGCGTCTTCGACCTGGAGCCGGTCGCGCGCACGCCGTTCCTGCAGCGGGACCTCAAGCTGGGCAAGGCGGCGGCGCGGCGCGTCAGCCCGGTGCGCTACCGGCCGCCGCGCAGCGTGCCCCTGCACACCGCCGTCGGCAGCCACGAGAGCGGGGAGTTCCACCGCCAGGCCGGACTCATCCGCAGCGCCTGGCCGCATTGTGCCGGCAGCCACCTGACGCTCGAGGGACTCAACCACTTCACCGTCGTCGAGGCCCTCGGCGACCCGGCCAGCCCGCTGCACCGCCATGCCCTGCGCATGATGCGGCTCGCATGAGTGCGTTGTCCGCACCGAGCGCGTGCGGGTAGAATCCCCGCCAGGGGATTCCATGGCTACCGCTTCCACCATCCTGATCGTCGACGACGATCCGACGCTGCTCAGGCTGCTCGGCATCCTGCTGCGCGAGGAGGGCTATCGCCTCCTCGCCGCGGCCAGTGCCGAGGAGGCGCTGACGCTGCTGGCGGCGGAAAAGCCGAACCTGCTGCTCACCGACCTGCGCATGGGCGGCATGGACGGCATGGCGCTGTTCGACGCCGTGCGGCGCACCTACCCGATGCTGCCGGTCATCATCCTCACCGCCCATGGCACCATCCCCGAGGCGGTGGAAGCGACCAAGCGCGGCGTCTTCGGCTTCATCACCAAGCCCTACGAGGCGAAGGCGCTGCTGGCCGAAGTGGAGAAGGCGCTGACCGTCGACGCGCCGGCGCCCGACCGCGCCGATTCTCAGATCGTCACGCGCAGCCCGCTCATGCAGGCGGTGCTCGACGAGGCGCGCGTCGTCGCCGCCACCGACGCCAGCGTGCTGATCCTCGGCGACACCGGCAGCGGCAAGGAGCTGCTGGCGCAGACCCTCCACGACTGGAGCCCACGGCGCGACGCCGACTTCGTCGCGGTGAATTGCGGCGCCATCCCCGAACAGCTGCTGGAGTCGGAGCTGTTCGGCCACGTCAAGGGCAGCTTCACCGGGGCCACGCGCGACCACCGCGGCCTGTTCCAGTCGGCCGAGGGCGGCACGGTCTTTCTCGACGAGATCGGCGACATGCCGCTGCCGCTGCAGGTCAAGCTGCTGCGCGTGCTGCAGGAGCGAGAGGTGCGTCCGGTCGGCAGCACCCGCAGCGTGCAGGTGGACGTGCGCATCGTCTCGGCCACGCACCGCGACCTGGAAGCGGAAATCGGAGCCGGGCGCTTCCGCGAAGATCTCTACTACCGCCTCAACGTCGTCAACCTCTCGCTGCCGCCGCTGGCCGAGCGGCGCGAGGACATCCCGCTGCTGGCGCAGCACTTCCTCTCGGCGCTGGCGGAAAAATACCGCAAGAAGGTCAACGGCTTCGCCGGCGACGCCCTCGAGACCCTGCTCAAGGCGGGCTGGCCGGGCAACGTGCGCCAGCTCTTCAACGTCGTCGAGAAGTGCGTCGCGCTGTCCACCACCCCGATCATTCCGCTTTCCCTGGTCGAGCGCGCCCTCAACCGCCCCGGCGAGGACATGAGCTCCTTCGACGACGCCCGCCGCGCCTTCGAGCGGGACTACCTCGTCCAGTTGCTGAAGATGACTGCCGGCAACGTCACCAACGCCGCGCGCATCGCCAAGCGCAACCGCAGCGACTTCTACACCCTGCTGAATCGCCACCAGATCGATCCGGGGCTTTTCAAGGGTTGATTCGAAAAGCTTTTCTCCAGACCTGCAATAGGCCGGATGTTGGCGCTTGCCAACATTGCAACCTATTGATTTTTATATTTTTGTTTTAATTGACCCATGGCAGTGTTGGGATTTGCCAACACTCTTGAGTCTTCCTGTCTTCGAAGTTTTACATTAACTATTTGTAATCATTAAAAAATAACAACCAGGCACGGTCATTGCGAAGTAACGGGCGGACTCCATCATCGCCCCGAAAAATGAAAGGACCGGCCATGAAAACAGAACAGATCCGTCTCATCCGCGCCAACTGGGAAGAGATCCACCCCAATGCCCGGCTCGCCGGCCGCCTGTTCTACACCAAGCTGTTCCTCATCGAGCCCTCGCTCAGCGAGCATTTCCGCAACAACGCGGAAGAGCAGACCCAGCGCCTGATGCGGGCCCTCGGCATCGCGGTCTACGGCCTCGGCCAGCCCAGGGTGCTGGAGCCCCTGCTGCACAACCTCGCCGAGCATCACGCCATGGCTGGCGTGAAGGGCAGCCACTACGACGCCGTCGGCAAGGCGCTGCTGTGGACCCTGAAGATCGTCCTCGGCGAGAAATACACCGAGGAAGCCGCCCGTGCGTGGGAGCATCTGTATGCCGGGATCACCCGGACCTTGCGCGACGCCATGCGGAATGATGCTGCCGGCGCGACGGCGCTGCGCGCGGCGGCCTGAGGGGCGGGGCCATGTCGATCGCCACCTGGAGCGTCCGGCCGAAGGCCCTCGCGGTGCCGCCGTTCGCGCGCAGCCGCGCCTTCCTCGATGTCGCCGAAAGCTCGGCCGACATGATCGCCGTGCTCGACGCGGCCGGGCGCCGGCTCTACGCCAATGCCTCCTTCGGCAGGCTGCTGTCCCGCGCCGAATACATCGCCGGCAGCGACTCCTTCGGCCACATCCATCCCGAGGACCGCTCCCGCGTGCGCAAGCTGTTCATGCGCGTGCTGTCCGAGCGCCGCGGGCAGCGCCTGCGCTACCGCATCGTCGACCGCCACGGCAACGTGCACCACATCGAGTCGCACTCCCACGTCGTGGCCGGCGATGACGGCGATGCCCCGCGCGTCCTGGTCATCTCCTGGGAGCCCCGCAGGGCGACCGGCGCAGCCGACGACTTCGGGCAATTGCGCGCCGCCTGAGCGCGCGCCCGGCGGCAGAGGGGAACCGCATGCTGCAGAAACGCTCGCCTGTCTGGACGGCTGCGGACACCGCCGCGCCCGGGCTGGACGAACACTGCTTCCATGCCGTTGCCGACAGCACGTCGGACATGATCGCCGTGCTCGACGCCGAGGGCCGCCGCCTGTATGCCAATCCCGCCCTTGCCCGGCTGCTGGGGGAAACCGGCAGCCTGGTCGGCACCGATTCCTTTCTCGACATCCATCCCGACGACCGCGATCGCATGCGCGCCCTGTTCAGGCAGGTCGCGACCCAGGGCAGCGGCGCGCGCGCCGAATACCGCCTCATCGATGGCCGCGGCGGGACGTGCTTCCTCGAGTCCCAGTCCAACGTCGTCTGCGACGGCAGCGAGCCGCTGCGCGTGGTGGTGGTGTCGCGCGACGTGACCGAACGGCGGCGGTTGGAGGACACGCTCTCCCGCCTCAACCGGGAGCTGGAGTCGCGCATCGAGGCGCGCACGGCGCAGCTCTCCGCCGCCAAGGGCCAGCTGGAAGGCACCGTGGCCGAGCTGCAGGCGGCGCACGGCGAACTGCGGACGCGCGAAGAGGACGCCCGCCGCGCGCTGGAACGGGCGCGCGAGCTGCACGAGCTGAAGCTGCGCTTCGTGTCGATGACCAACCACGAGTTCCGCACGCCGCTCACCACGATCCTCTCCGCTTCGGAGCTGCTGCGCACCTATGACGGGCGCTTCTCGGAGAAGGAACGCCTCGAAATCCTGGACGACATCCGCAGCGCCGTCGGCCGCATGACCTTGATGCTCGACCAGGTGCTCACGATCAGCCGGTCCGACGCCGGCCGGCTGGAGTTCCAGCCCGAGCCGGTGTCCGTCACCGGGTTCGCGCGCGACCTGCTCGGCAAGCTGGAAAAGGCCGCCCTCGGCAGCCATCGCTTCGCCCTCGAATCGCAGGCGGCGGAAACGACCCGCCCGCTCGACGCCAGGCTGCTGACCCTGATCCTGCAGAACCTGCTCTCCAATGCAGTCAAGTACTCCGCCCACGGCAGCCAGGTCACGCTGCGGGTTGCCGCGGAGGCGGCCGCCACGGTATTCGAGGTTGCCGACGAGGGCATCGGCATCCCCGAGGAAGACCGGGCGAACCTGTTCAAGACCTTCTTCCGCGGCAGCAACGTCGGCCGGATTGCCGGCACCGGACTCGGCCTCGCCATCGTCAAGCGTGCGGTGCAGCGGCATGGCGGCGCCATCGCCTGCGAAAGCGTCCTGGGCGGCGGCTCCCGCTTCATCGTGCGCATTCCGCTTGTGCCGGGACCGGCCGCCTGAAAATCCCCCGACAGGAAAATCATCCCCCATGCAAAAGGAAACCGTCGTTCTGCTCCATGCCGCGTCGCTCGCGGGCCCCCTGTCCCTGCTCGCCGATCGACTGGCCGCCACGCACCGCGTCATCCGCGTCGGCCTGGACGCTGGCGCCGCACAACCGGCATCGAACCTGGCCGGACTGCTCGGCGGCGGTGCGGCGGCACATCTGGTCGCACAGGGCCCGGCCCTTGGGCATGCGCTGGGGCTGGCACAGGCCTGCCCGGATCGCATCTCCAGCCTGGCGCTCATCGAGCCCGTGCAAGCAGGCCGGACGTCATCCGCTGCGGTCTTCGGCATCGCCCAGCCCGTCTGCCTGGTCGGACGGATCCTCAGCGGGCTGCGCGTGCATGCCGAGATGCGCCGGCTCGGCGACGCCCTGGCAAACGCCGAACAGCACTTCTTCATCGACGATCCGACCGACGTGCGGGCGACCGACAGGAGCATCGCCGAACTGGTCCTCGCCTTCCTGCACCGTCACGGCAACGACGGCCGGCGCATGTCGGCGCCGCCTTTCCTGCGGGAATGCAGTCTGGCCGCGTAAGGCCATTGCGGCGCCCGGCCGCGCCATGATTTCCGTCCCCGTAAAAATGCCGCGTCTGCGCGGCATTTTTCATGGTGCCGGCGCATTCGTTTCGACACCTCTTGCTGTTGGCATCCGCCAACATCGCAACACACTGTATCAAAAGATTTTTTTCGCGATCGGTCCTCGGCTGTTGGTTTTCACCAACGCCGTCGGCCCGATGCAGGTTGCCACGAATCGGCTATTCGATTGTTTTTATTGTGTTTTATTCCATGGCATGGTCGTTGCGTAGTTGAGGGCACGGCAGATCGAAACTGCCTGATACCAGACTGAAAGGAGAACACCATGAGAACCCGCATCCTCGCCGCCGCCCTGATCGCGGCCCTGTCGCAAACCGCCTTCGCCGACAACGGCGCGTACTGGAACAACATCGACGCCGGCATGGCCAACATGCTGGAGACGAAGAAAGGCGCGCCGCTGCCGACCGGCGATTACTGGGCAGCCGTCCAGGCCGGCTTCGACAACATGCTCAACCACACGCCCTATGCCGGCGAAACCGCGGTGACCGTCGCCCGCGGCGAGCCCGATCCGGTGGAAACCCTGCTGCATGCCATGGTGCGCAGCGAAGACCAGCCGGTGCGCGTGCGCGGCATCGACTCCCGGGACGACAACGTTGCCGCCGCCTTCGGCCGCATGCTGAATCACGCTCCCCATGAAGGCGAGACCGCGGTCACGGTTGCGCGCCAGCTGGACTACCGCGTCGACCGCCTCGTGATGGCCATGCGCAACGCCCGGCCGGCCGCCATCGAGGTCGCCGCGAAATGACCGGCCATAGCCTGACGGCCACCCGCCCGGGCGGCGAACGCACCGCACGGGACATGCGGGCCGACGCGCGCCCGTCGGCAGCCGGACTCGCCGACTCCCTCGTCTGGATCCGCCCGGCCGTCGCCTATCTGCTGGTGGCTGTCGCGCTCGGCGTGTACATGGGCGTCCAGGGCGACCACACGCTGCGCTCGGTACACGCGCACCTGAACGTGTTCGGCTGGGTCTCGCTGGCACTGATGGGGCTGATTTACGGCCAGCACCCGGAGATGGCGCGGAACCGGCTGGCACGGTCGCATTTCTGGCTGCAGAACCTCGGCCTGGCGATGATGATGCTGGCACTGACTTTCAAGCTGGCCGGCTATCCGCAGGCCGAACCGGTGCTCGGCATCGGCTCCGTCATGGCCGCGCTGGCGGTCGGCCTCTTCGCGGCAAACGTCTTCCGCGCGGCCCGCGCCTGAGCCTCAGCCGGGCGGCAGCCGCCGGCGCAGAAGTTCGCGCAGGTCGGCCAGCTCGTAGGGCTTGGTGATGTATTCGTCGGCGCCGCAGGCCAGCCCCTTGTGGCGCGTGTCCTTCTCCGCACTGGCGGTCAGGAAGCAGAACACCGTGCGCGCCGTGGGCGGATGGGCGCGAATCTCGCGCAAAACGGAAAAGCCGTCCATCTCCGGCATCATCAGGTCGCAGATGATCAGGTCGGGCACGCAGGCGATGGCGCTATCGACGCCCTGGCGCCCGTTCTCCGCCTCGAACACCTCATGACCTTCCAATGCCAGGAAGCGCCTGAGGTTGGAGCGGATGTCCTTTTCGTCCTCGATGATGAGCACTTTCGCCATGTCCGCTACCTCGGCAAGGTGACGTCGAAGCGGGAGCCCTTTCCCGGCGCGCTGCTGACCTCGATGCGGCCGCCGTGCAGGTCGACCGCCTTCTTGACGATGGCCAGGCCGAGGCCGGTGCCCGGCAGCGTACCGACGTTCTTCGCCCGATGGAAGGGTTCGAACAGGTGCGGGAGGTCCTCGTCCGGGATGCCGATGCCGCTGTCGGTCACCGTGAAGCGCAGCTGCGCCTCGTCGGCGCGCACCGCCAGCGCAACCGTGCCGCCATTCGGCGAATACTTCAGGCCGTTGGAGAGCAGGTTGCCGAGGATGAAGCGCGCCAGCTTCTCGTCGAGCAGCGCCTGGATGCCGTCGGCAGACATGTCGAAGACGATGCGGTCGCCGCGGCGCCCCTCGGCTTCCTCGGCGCGGACCGTCTCCCGGATCACCTTCGCGCAGAAGTCGCGCACGTCGAGCGGGGCGGGGTTGCATTCCAGGCGGTCGGCCTCCGCCTTGCCGATCACCAGGACGTCGTCCATCATCCGCGTCATGCGGCGCACCGCGCTCTCGACGGCATCGATCAGCTCGGCCCGCTCCGCCTCCGGCAGCTTGCCGCCGTAGTACTTCAGCAGCTCGGCCGAGGAGAGGATGGTCGCGAGCGGCGTGCGGAATTCGTGCGAGGTCATCGAGACGAAGCGCGACTTCAGGTAGTTGAGCTCCTTCTGCTTCTCCAGCGCGGCGCGGATCTCCTCCTCCGCCTGCTTGCGCGCCGTGATGTCCACGATGGTCCAGATCGAGCCGGCCCGCGGATTGTCCGGATCGATGTTGCGCCCCAGGGTCTGCGCCCAGAAGGACGTGCCGTCCCGCCGCACCATCTGCCACTCCACCGAGAACGGCTCGCCGCGCGCCATCACGGCATACCCTTGCTCGCCGAATTCCCGCCAGCTTTTCTCGTTCGGAAAAAGGATGCGCGAGGACTGGCCGATCAGCTCGTCCTGCCGGTAGCCGAGCATGTCGGCGAAGGCGCGGTTGACCCACACGTAGCGCCGCTCGCGCGAATAGATGATGCCGACCAGCGCGCTCTGCAGGATCAGCTCGCGCTCGGCCGAGGTGCGCTTGAGCTCGTCCTCCAGCCGCCTGCGCTGGTCGATGTCCACGATGGCCCACACCGTGCCCTGCGACAGGTCGCTGGAATTCACGGCCTTGCCCGACAGCTGCGCCCAGAACAGTCGGCCGTCGGCGCGCCGCATGAGCAGCTCCGCCTCGTAGTGCCTCCCCGCCAGCACTGCCGCCGATACGGCGGCGCCGGTTTCCATGTAGGCTTCCCGCGAGAAATAGTACGGCTCGAGCGAGATCCCCAGGATCCTTTCCGTGTCGACGCCGAAGATCTGTCCCATGGCCTTGTTGGCCCAGCGCAGCCGTCCCTTCGGGTCGAGGAGCGCGATGCCGACGATCGAGCGCTCGAGGATGGTCTCGCGCTCGGCCAGGGTCTGCTTCAGGCTTTCTTCCAGCCGGCGGCGTTCGGTGACGTCGTGGATGAAGGACAGGGTGGCCCGCTTCCCCTGCCATTGGACCTGGACGGTGTTGCCCTCCACCCAGACGGTCTTGCCGCTCGGCGTGCGGATGCGAAAGCCGATGACCGCCTTGCCGCCCTCAGGCTCGTCGACCAGCCTGACGGCATGGGCGCGCATCGTGGCGGCATCGTCCTCATGCACCAGGTCGAGGAAGCTGCCCATGCGCAGCAGTTCCTCCTCGCCGCATTCCAGCATCCGGCACAGCGCCTTGTTGGCCAGCATCACGCGATTGCCGTGGACGATGGTGATGCCGACCGGGGAGTTCTCGATGACGTGCCGATAGTTTTCTTCCGAGCGGCGCAGATCGTCCTCGGCCCGCTTGCGCTCGGTGATGTCGATGAGGAAGGAGAGCACCGCCGGCTGGCCCTCCCACTCGACGTCGACGCCGCTGAACTCGATCCAGACGATCTCGCCGTTGGCGCGGAGCAGTCGGAACACCTCGTGCGACGGCACCGGCTCGCCGCGACGGCGCCGCCGATGGCGGTCGACCAGCACCGGGCGGTCGTCGGCATGGATGTAGTCCAGCAGGGGCTTGCCGACCAGCTCCGCCTCGCCGCGGCCGGTCAGCTCGGCGATGCGCGGATTGACGAAGCGCAGGATGCCGTCCTGCGAGATGAGGATGCCCTCGCTGGCATGGTCGACAAGAAGGCGATAGCGCTCCTCGGAATGGCGCAGGGCCTCGTCGGTCTTGCGCCGCTCTGTCTGGTCGCCGAGGAAGGCCAGCGTGGCCGGCTCGCCGTTCCAGAGGATGCGCACCGCGCTCGACTCGACCCAGACGTGGCTGCCGTCGCGGCGCATGACGCGGAACTGCGTGTAGCGCTCGGCTTCCTCCCCGCGCATGCGCCGGCCGTAGCGGTCGGCGACCCGCGCGACGTCCTCCGGGTGGAGCAACTGGACGAACGGCCTTGCGGTCAGCTCCGCCACCGTGAAGCCGGTCAGCTCCTCGGCGCGCGGATTGGCGAAGACCAGGCGGTTGCCCTGGGCGATGATGATGGTCTCTGAAACGTTGTCGATGACCGTGCGGTAATGCTCCTCCGACTTGCGCAGGGCCTCGTCGGCGCGCTGCTGCTCGGTGACGTCCGCCACCGAGACGAGCGTGGCGGGTTTGCCCTGCCAGACGATGTCCGCGCGGCTGACGCGGACCCACGCCGCCGCGCCGCCCGGCGCGTCGATGCGCAGGGGCCGGGCAAGGTCGGTCCGCTCGTCGATGCTGACGAAATCGCCCAGCGCTGCGCCGACGATCTGCTCCGGCGTACGCCCGACCATCGCCGCCGCGGCGGCATTGGCATAGCGGATCGCGCCTTCCTGGATGATGACCACCCCCTCGGCCAGTGCGTCGATGGCGAGCGAGCGCCATTCAAGTTGCCAGCGGTACTCATAGATACGCCGCAGCAGGCGGTCGATCATGACGTGGCCGACGATGGTGATCAGCCCGGCTGGCACGATGAGGGCGTTGAGCTTGAGGAGGTCCATCTGCGGCAGCAGGCCGAGTGGACCGGCCAGCAGGCTGGGGAAGGCCGCCACGGCGAGGTTGCCGAGCACGTTGTCGCGCAACCGCAGGATGAAGCTCAACAGCGGCGGCACGATGAACCAGAACATGAAGCCGCCGATGCCATAGGCGGCGCCGCCGTCCAGCCGCGCCAGGATCCACAGGAACACCACCTGCAGCCAGAGCACGCCGCCGTAGAACACCAGCGGCAGCAGGCGCCGCATGCCCGCCAGAACGGCCAGCGGGTAGGGCAGGAACGAGAGTGAGAGGAGGATGCGCAGCCAGAAGGTGTCCGGTGCGTGAAGCGGATCGATGGCCCAGTCCCACAGCCACAGCGAGAAGACGAGAAAGGCCCCGGCGAAGGCGATCATCGCCGTCGGCCGGCGGAAGTCCGCCTGCTTGAGACGCTGGAATTCCGCTTCGTCGAGCCTGCCGCGCGGCGAAGCCGGAATCATCCGCTGTAGATCGGTCATGCCCATGTCGAAACCTGCCGCCGTACCCGCGCCACACTGGGAAAAACCGAGTTTACCTGCTATTCGGCACGTTATGCCATCGGCCTTGAAACGGCTGGCACGGCCGTTTGGGCTATAATGGCTGCGGTTTGCCCGTTCGCCGGTTAGCGCCTGCAAACCTGTCCGGTCGATCCCGACCAAGATTCAATCGAAACCCCTCGTGTCCTGAACCGGTACGCTGAGCGATCAGCGCAGGCCGATTCAGGAGCACCTATGACTTTCGAAGAACTCGGGCTGCTGCCCGAACTGCTCAAGGCGGTGGCCGATGCCGGCTACACCGAGCCCACCCCCATCCAGGCCCAGGCCATCCCCGTCGTGCTCGCCGGCAAGGACGTCATGGGCGGCGCCCAGACCGGCACCGGCAAGACCGCCGGCTTCGTCCTGCCGCTGCTGCAGCGCCTCGCCCGCCACGCCAGCACCAGCCCGTCGCCGGCCCGCCATCCGGTGCGCGCGCTGATCCTCACGCCGACGCGCGAGCTGGCCATGCAGGTGCACGAGAGCGTGCAGACCTACGGCAAGTACATCCCGCTGCGCGACCTGGTCGTCTACGGCGGCGTGGACATCAAGCCGCAGACCGAGGCGCTGCGCCGCGGCGTCGAGATCGTCGTCGCCACGCCGGGGCGCCTGCTCGACCACGTACAGCAGAAGAGCGTCAACTTCAACAGCGTCGAGGTGCTGGTGCTGGACGAAGCCGACCGCATGCTCGACATGGGCTTCATCCCCGACATCAAGCGCATCCTCGCCATGCTGCCGAAGGAGCGCCAGAGCCTGCTCTTCTCGGCCACCTTCTCCGAGGAAATCAAGAAGCTCGCCGACACCATGCTGAAGGCGCCGGTGCTGATCGAGGTGGCGCGCCGCAACGCCGTCACCGAGACGGTGACGCACCGCATGCACCCGGTGGACCAGGACAACAAGCGGCAGCTGCTCGCGCACCTGCTGAAGACCAGCAGCCTGAAGCAGGTGCTGGTCTTCGTCGGCACCAAGTTCGGCGCCAGCCGCCTCGCCCACTACCTCGAGAAGCAGGGCATCGAGGCCACCGCGATCCACGGCGACAAGAGCCAGCAGCAGCGCACCGAAGCGCTGGACGATTTCAAGAGCGGCAAGGCGCGCGTGCTGGTCGCCACCGACGTCGCCGCGCGCGGCCTCGACATCGACGACCTGCCGCACGTCATCAACTTCGAGCTGCCGCACGTGCCGGAAGACTATGTGCACCGCATCGGCCGCACCGGCCGCGCCGGCAAGGAAGGCGACGCCACCTCGCTGGTCTGCGCCGAGGAGCGCGGCAAGCTGGCCGAGATCGAGAAGCTCATCAAGCGCCCGATCGAGCAGGTGGTCGTGCCCGGCTTCGAGCCGGGGTCGGACTTCTCCGGACCGGTCGAAAAAGGACGCCGCGGCCGCGGCGGACGCCCCGAGAAGGGCGAAGGCCGCGAGAAGAGCGAGGTCAGCCGCGAGAAACCCCCCGCTCCGCGCCGCGAGCCGCGCGGCCGCGACGAAGGACGCGAGCGGCGCGAGCCGCGCCGCGTCGAGCCGGCCAAGGCGAAGCTGCCCAAGCTGGACTTCGACCCGAGCAAACCCTACGAATCGCGCGGCAGCAGCGAGGATGCGGCGGCACCGGAGCCGAAGCGATCGCACCACCGGCCCAAGCGCCCGGTGCCGGCGCTGCTGGGCGGCTTGCCCAAGCCCGAGCCGGAAACCGAGAAGTAAAAGTCAGCCGGCGCAGCACGCCGACCGGAGGCCGCATGGCGCAGTGGATCGAAGGACAAGTCGTCGAGCGCATCGACTGGACCGATCGCCTGCACTCCCTGCGCATCGAGGCGGCCATCGAGCCCTTCCGTGCCGGCCAGTTCACCAAGCTCGGCCTGCAGATCGGCGACGAGGTCGTCGGCCGCCCCTACTCCATCGTCAGCGCGCCGGGCGACCCCGTGCTCGAGTTCTATTTCTCGACGGTGCCGGAAGGCCCGCTCTCGCCGCGCCTGTCCGAACTGAAGGCCGGCGACAGCATCCAGGTGGCGCCGAAGCCGAACGGCTTCCTCGTCCTCGACGAGGTGCCGCCGGCGATCCACCTCTGGCTGGTGTCGACCGGCACCGGCATCGGTCCCTTCCTCTCCATCCTGAAAACGCCCGATCCCTGGCAGCGCTTCCAGCGCGTCGTGCTGGTGCACGCCGCCCGCACGGCGGACGAGCTCACCTACCGCCGCGCCATCTCCCGCGTCATGGAGGCCGAGCCGAAGCGCTTCGCCTACATTCCCTTCCTCAGCCGCGAGAGCGCCGACTATGCGCTCGCCGGCCGCATCCCGCAGGCCATCGCCGACGGCCGCCTCGAAGCGCGCGCCGGCCTCGGCCTCGATGCGACCCTCGCCCACGTCATGCTCTGCGGCAACCCGGCCATGGTCGAGGACGCGACGGCGGCGCTCGCCGCGCGCGGCTTCCGCAAGCACAGGCGCAAGGAGCCGGGACAGATCAGCATGGAAACCTACTGGTAATTCCCGGGAGGGCACGATGAAACTCGTACGCTACGGCACGGAGGGCCGCGAAAAGCCCGGCCTCATCGATGGCGAGGGCCGGCTGCGCGACCTGTCGGTCGCCATCGCCACCATCGACCAGCTCACCCTCTCGCCGCAGGGGCTGAACAGCCTGCGCAGCATCGCGCCGGAATCGCTGCCGCGCGTGAAAGGCAATCCGCGCCTCGGCGTGCCGTTCACCGGCATCAGCAAGATCGTCGGCGTCGGCCTCAACTACCGCGACCACGCGAAGGAGGCCGGCATGCCGATCCCGGCCGAGCCGATCCTCTTCATGAAGGCCACCACCTGCATCAACGGGCCATTCGATCCGCTCGTGCTGCCGCCCGGCTCGACGAAGGCCGACTGGGAAGTCGAGCTCGCCATCGTCATCGGCACGGTCGCGCGGCACGTGCCCGTCGAGCGCGCGCTCGAGCACGTCGCCGGCTACTGCGTCGCCAACGACGTCTCCGAGCGCGAGTACCAGCTCGAGCGCGGCACGCAGTGGGACAAGGGCAAGGGCTGCGACACCTTCGGCCCGCTCGGGCCGTGGCTGGTCACCGCCGACGAGATCACCGACCCGCAGGAGCTGCACCTCTGGCTGGAACTCAACGGCCAGCGCGTGCAGGACGGCCACACTTCGAACATGGTGTTCGGCTGCGCCGAGCTGGTCAGCTACACCAGCCGCTTCATGACGCTGCTGCCCGGCGACGTCATCGTCACCGGCACCCCGCCCGGCGTCGGCCTCGGCATGAAGCCGCCGCGCTACCTGAAGGCCGGCGACCGGCTGCGCCTGGGAGTGGACGGCCTCGGCGTGCAGGAACAGCCCGTCGTCGCCGCGCGCTGAAGATCGCCGGCATGCGCGCGGTCTGGCTTCTCGGCGCCGCCGTGCTCCTGCTCTTCGCCGCCCTCGCCGCCTATCTGGCTCCGCTCCAGCCCGGCATCCTGCAGCTGCAACTCGCCTTCACGCCGCGCGCCTTCGGCACGGTGATCCACCTCTGGTCCGCCGAGGACCTGGCCCGCTACCGCGCCCATTTCCCCTGGGACTTCCTGCTGCTCGCCGGCTACGCCGCCTTCGGCCGGCTGTTCGTGCGGCGCGCGCCGCTGTTCGCCGGCCGCGCGCCGGCGGCCCGCGCCGTCATGGCGTGGCTGCTCCCCGCCGCCGCGCTGTGCGACGCGACCGAGAACGCCTTCCACCTCTGGCTGACGGCGGCGCCGCGCTTCGGCATGGCGCCGATCTACGCCCTCTCCGCCCTCGGCGCCGCCGCCAAGTGGGCGCTGCTGTTCGCCTTCGCGATCGCCGTCCTGCATGCCCTGGCAAAGCGAAGCGATTAACCCCGGAAGCGGCATAGGCTTTATTTGACAGCCCCTCCGTAAGGCGCCTAGGATGGGCCGCCGAAATCCATTTCGCATGCCGCCATGCCAGCTTCGATCCGGGGCCATCTGGCCTTGCTGCTGATCGCGCTTTCCATCCCGCTGGTGGCGCTGCTCGGCTACAACATCTACAGCGACATGCAGGATGCCGTCAGCCGAGCCAAGACCTCGCTGCGCATCCTCGCCACCACGATGGCCACCAACGCCGGACGCAAGGTCGCCGAGACGCGCGAAACGCTCGCCCGCCTGGCCGCCCGCCCCCTCGTCAAGGCGGCCGACGCAAATCGCTGCGACGAGGTGTTGAAGGAGCTGCACTCGCTGAGTCCCGGCTATTCCAACATCGTCTACACGGATGTGCGCGGCCGCACGCTGTGCTCGGCCCGGCCCCAGCCGGGCGGGCGGACGGTCGACGTCGGCGGCACCGACTGGTTCCGCAAGGCGGCACGGTTGCAGCGCTTCAGCATCGGCACGCCGCACGTCGGCCCCATCACCGGCAAGTGGGTAACCGTCTTCAGCCTGCCGATCCGCGACGACGCCGGCAACATGGTGGGCCTCATCCACCTGCCGCTCGACCTGAACGCCTACGACCCCGGCATCCCCGTGCGCCACCTGCCCGAAGACAGCCGCTACGGTTTCTTCGACGCGGACGGAATCATGATCTGGCGCAACGCGGACCCCGAGAAGGTGATCGGCACCAGGCCGGATGCCGATGCGGCGCGCCGCATCGTCGAAGTGCGCGACGGCGAATTCGAGGCCCTGGCGGTCGACGGCGTCGTCCGCTTCTTTTCCGTGGTGACGGTGCCGGAGGCCGGCTGGGTCGCCTTCATCGGCGTGCCGCGCGACTCGATCTACGCCCAGGCCCGGGAAAAGGCCCTCGTCGGCGCACTCGTCAGCCTGCTCGGGCTGGCCGTCCTGATCGTGCTGATGCTGGCGATTGCCCGCCGCATCGGCCGGCCGGTGCATTCCCTCGTGACCGCCGTGCGCGCAGTGGGCGCCGGCGACCTCGGCGTGCGCGCGGCTCCCTCCGGCCCCGCCGAACTGCGCGAAGTGGCCGCCGAATTCAACGCCATGGTCGACGCCCGGCTGCGCAGCGAGTCCCTGTTCCGCGAAGTCACGGAATCGATCCGCGAGGCCTTCTGGATCGTCACGCCCGACTGGCGCACGGTGAAGTACATCAGCCCGGCCTACGAGAAAATCTGGGGCGAGCCGGTCGAACTGCTCTACCGGGACGGCCTGCGCTGGCTGGCGGCGGTGCCGGAAAAATTCCGCGCCGACCTGCGTGCGGCAATCCCGAAGCCGGAAGGCCATTCAAGCTGCGAAGTCGTGCAGTTTCCCGACTACCCGATCCTGCGGCCGGACGGCACGCAGCGCTGGATCGCCTCGCGCGCCTACCCCGTGCGCGATGACGCCGGCCGCGTACTGCACTTCGCCGGCATCTCCGAGGACATCACGGAACGCAAGCGCGCCGAGGCCGAGCTGGAAGGCTACCGCCACAAGCTCGAGGACCTGGTGGGCGAGCGCACCGCCGCCCTCGAACTGGCCCTGCGCGAGCAGGAGGCGTTCTCGTACTCGGTGTCGCACGACCTGCGCGCGCCGCTGCGCGCCATCAACGGCTTCGCCGGAATCCTGCTCGAGGACGAGCGGCCGCGCCTGAGCGAGGACGGCAGGACGCTGCTCGACCGCATCGCGCACAACGCCGCCCGCATGGGCGAGCTCATCGACGACATCCTCGCGTACTCGCGCAGCACCCGCCAGGAGATGGAACAGCAGGACGTCGACTTCGATGCGCTGGCCCGCAAGGTGGCCGGCGAACTGGGCGCCGAGCATCCCAACGCCGAAATCGCCATCGGGCCGCTGCCCGTGGTGCGCGGCGACCCGACCATGCTCGCCCAGGTGATGCAGAACCTGATCGGCAACGCGCTGAAATTTTCCGCCGGGCGCGAACGGCCCCGGATCGAGATCGGCATGCGCGAGGCCGGCGCCGAGCGGGTGTTCTTCGTCCGCGACAACGGCGCCGGCTTCGACATGCAGTACGCCGACAAGCTGTTCGGCATGTTCCAGCGCCTGCACCGCGAAAGTCAGTTCCCCGGCACCGGCGTCGGCCTGTCCATCGTCAGGCGCCTCATAGAACGCCATGGCGGGCGCATCTGGGCCGAGGCTGCGCCCGACCGCGGCGCGACCTTCAGTTTCACCTTGCCGGGTTCCCCCGCCTGAGGGCGGCAGCTCAGGCGCGGCGCGTCCCCTCGGCCGCCGCCAGCGCCTCCTGCGCATCGCCGGCCGCCAGGTCGGCGCCGACCCAGCGCCACGCATCGTGCAGGCTGTCGCTCGCCAGCCCGCCCAGCATCACGCGGATGCCGGCGCCGTCGGGCAGCTTCCGGAGGGCCTCGACCGCCGCGCGCGCCGCAGGCAACTGCGTCGTCATGGAAACCGACAGGCCGACCAGCTCCGGCCCGAGGGCTTGCACCATGCCGGGCAGCGACGCGGTCGGCACGTCGGCGCCGAGGTTGAAGGCGGTCCAGCCCTCGATCTCGAAGGCATCGGCGAGCGTGCGCATGCCGAGCGCGTGGCGGTTGCCCTCGACGCAGGCGAACAGCGCACTGCGCCGGCGACGCGGTTTCCGCGGAGCATGGGTGAAAGCGTCATCCACCGCGCGGTGGGCGGTTTCGGTGGCCAGATGCTCCTGCGCCACGCTGATGCGCCCTGCCTGCCACCACCAGCCGATGCGCCGCATCGCCGGCCGCACGATGCGCGCCACCGCCTCCGGCAGCGAGGCCTCGCGCGATGCCGTCAGCAGCAGCTCCCGCGCGCGCGCGCCGTCTCCGGCCAGCAGCGTTTCGGCGAGCGTCTCCGCCGCCGGATCGAGTCCGGCCGGCTCCAGCGCGTAGTCGGGCACGTCCTCCTCGCCAGCGAGGACATGAAGGCCCGCCGCGATCAGATCGAGGACGGCCTGGCGGTTGTCTTCCGGCAGGGCTTGCCGGAAGAATGCAACGAGCAGTCGCAGCGAGCGCGCCAGCTCCTCCGCCGGCAGCCGGCGCGCCATGAGCAGGCGGCGCTGCCATTGCACGTACTGGCGGAAGGCCCGTGCGCTGCCGAGCGCCGATGCGGCCGACAGCTGCGCGACATGCATCAGGGCATCGCCGCGCCAGCGCGCACGGACCTCCGCCGCCGGATCGCCGGCCTCGGCCGCCAGCGCGGCGACGACATGATCGGCCGCTGCGGCGGCCCATTGCCGAAGCGTCATCGCGGCGTTCCCGATGCAGGCATGCGTCCGCCGCTCCGCGGCGGCCGACCGTTTATCCGGAAGGCAGACAAATCCGACGGACTCAGTGCAGGGCGCCGGCCAGCAGCTCCGGCAGCGCCTCGGCCAGCCGCGGCTTCTCGAGGCAGACATCCGCGTTGCGGCGCCGCAGCGCGCGGGCCGCCTCGCCTTCGTCGTCGAGCGTGAGGCAGACCAGCGTCGCCTCGGGCAGCAGCTGCCTGAGCAAGGGAATCACCGACCTGCCGTCGCGGGTCCGCAGTTCATGGTCGGCCAGCACGATGTCCGGCCGCATGGCGCGGGCGGCGCGGATGCCCGCCTCCGCACTGACGGCGGTGGACACGCGGCAGTCGCCGGCGTCCTCGGCGCAATGCCGGGCCGCTTCCAGGAAGGGGCGCGCCGCGTCGATGATCAGCAGTCTCATATTCTCGGGCTCCGGGAGAATCCTGATGGCATTCTGCCCATGGGCGGGCGGAGCCTGAATAGGTGTATTCCTGAAACGTCATCAGGAAATTCCCGATGGCCGCGCCGCCTGCGCGTGGAAATATTGGCGTATCATTTTTCGGTCACGACTCCCAGATCCGTGTCATGACCGATCCTGAAACGAGCCCGGCGGCGGCCAAGCCGCTGCGGGCCATCATCGTCGAGGACACCCCCGACGATGTCGCACTGCTGCTGCGGTCACTGCGGCGCGCCGGCTATGCGCCGGACTATGCCCGCGTGCAGACGGCCGAGGAGCTCGACGGGGCGCTGCGGGCGGGCAGTTGGGACATCGTCCTTTCGGACTACACCCTGCCCGATTTCTCCGGCCTGATGGCCCTGCACCAGGTTGCCGCCTTCGATCCCGACCTGCCCTTCATCATCGTCTCCGGCAACATCGGCGAGGACGTCGCCGTCGCGGCCATGAAGGCCGGCGCCCACGACTACCTGATCAAGGGCAACCTGACGCGCCTCGGCGCCGCCATCGAGCGCGAGCTGCGCGAAGCCGGCATGCGCCGCGCCCGGCGGCGCGACGAACTGGCGCTGCAGCACGCCCGGCTGCGCCTGCAGGCGCTCTCCAACCGCATGCTGGAGATGCAGGAAGCCGAGCGGCGCCACATCGCCCGCGAGCTGCACGACGAGATCGGCCAGTCTCTCACCGCCATCAAGCTCAACCTGGAGGCGCTCGCGCGCCGCATCGACGACGAAAAGGCGCGCGGGCTCACGGCGGAAATCGCCGGCGTCGCCGGCCAGGTGCTCGACCAGGTGCGCCGGCTCTCGCTCGACCTGCGCCCGCCGCAGCTCGACGACCTCGGCCTGCGCGCCGCCCTGCAATGGCTGGTCAAGCGGCACACGCGCGAGGACGGGCCGGCGATCGAGCTGACGGCGCCGGAGAGCCTGCCGCGCATCGGCAGCGCGGCCGAGACGGCCTGTTTCCGCGTCGCCCAGGAGGCGCTCACCAACATTCTGCGTCACGCCGAAGCGACCTCGGTGCACATCGAGCTGAAGGAGGATGGCGGCCAGTTTTGCCTCGACGTGCGCGACGACGGCCGCGGCTTCGACCTCGCCGCCGCCCGCGCTCGCGCGCTGGAGGGCGCCAGCCTCGGCCTGGTCGGCATGAACGAGCGCGTCGCGCTGGCCGGCGGCGAGATCCGCCTCGCCAGCCGCAGCGGCGGCGGCACCCACGTGCGCGCCTGCTTTCCGCTGCCGGCCGGAGCGGCGCGCCCATGAAGCCCCTGCGCCTGCTGCTCGCCGACGACCACACGCTGGTGCGCGCCGGCCTGCGCGCCCTGCTCGACGGCATGGACGGCGTCACGGTGGTCGCGGAGGCGGACAACGGCGAAGAGGCCGTCGCCCTCGCGCAGGCGCACGCGCCCGACGTGGTGCTGCTCGACATCACCATGCCCGGCCTCAACGGCCTGCAGGCGGCCGAGCGCATCCTGGCGCAGTCGCCGCCGCCCCGTGTCGTCATCCTCTCCATGCATGCCGCCGAGGAATACGTGAACCGCGCGCTCTCCCTTGGCGTGGCCGGCTACCTGCTGAAGGATGCCGCCACGCTCGAGCTGCAGGCGGCACTGGAGGCAGTGTCCGCCGGCCAGACCTATCTCTCCCCGCGCATCACCAGCCAGCTGCTCGAATCGCGCCAGAAGGCCGGCGAGGCGCCGAAGCCGGCGCTGACCGCGCGCCAACTCGAGGTGCTGCGCCTGCTGGCACTCGGCAAGAGCGTCAAGGAAATCGCCTACGACCTGCAGCTCTCGGCGAAGACGGTGGAGACCTACCGCGCCCAGATCATGGAGCGGCTCGACCTGCACGACCTCGCCAGCCTGGTGCGCTACGCCATCCGCAACGGGCTGGTCAGCGCCGACTAGGGTGCGGCAAAAGTCAGTTTCGGCGGGGCGGCGCCCGCGGACGGCATGATTGACCGCGCCACGCCGACGGAGTAGCTTGATCCGCGGTCCGTCTCGTGGCGGCGCGGCCCGAAGCGGGCAATTCACGGAGGTGCATCCATGACGCACGCCCTGATCGTCGACGACAGGCCGGAGAACCGCTACCTGCTGCGGGCGGTGCTGAAGGGCCATGGCTTCGAAACCGCCGAGGCGGAGAACGGCGCCGCGGCGCTGGCACTGGCGCAGCAGCGGACGCCGGACGTCATCATCAGCGACCTGCTGATGCCGGAGATGGACGGCTACGCCCTGCTGCGTGCATGGAAGGCCGACGCCGATCTCGCCCGCATCCCCTTCATCGTCTACACCGCCACCTACACCGACGCCAAGGACGAGCAACTGGCGCTCGACCTCGGTGCCGACGCCTTCATCCTCAAGCCGACCGAACCGAGCGTCTTTATGCGGCGCCTGCAAGAAGTGCTCGCGCAGGCGCGGACCGGCACCCTGCCGCCGGGCCGGCCTGCGCCAGACGAGGCGGACAGTCTGAAGCTCTACAATGAGGTGCTGGTCGGCAAGCTCGAGGAGAAGAGCGTCCAGCTCGAACAGCGCGTCGCCGAGCTGGCCGCCTCGGAGACGCTCATCATCCGGCTGTCCCGGCTGTATGCCGCCCTCAGCGAGACCAACCAGGCGATCGTCCATCTCGCCGACCGGCAGGCGCTGTTCGAGGCCGTCTGCCGCATCGCCGTCACGCGCGGCGGCCTCGACCTGGCCTGGATCGGGCTGCTCGATGCGCGCAGCGGCGAGATCGTCCCCGCTGCCCGGTACGGCGATTGCGAGCGGCTGTTCGCCAGCCTGCGACCCTTCGGCATCCGCGGCCCGCGCCGCGCCCCGGCGGAGTATGCCGTCGGCGAGGACCGCGTCCATCTCTGCAACGATCTGGAAGCGGCGCCCGAGCACGCCGCGATTCGCGGGGTCCTGCGCGAAGCGGGGCTGCGCGCCGCCGCCGCCGTGCCGCTGCGCCTCGACGGGCACGCCGTCGGCTCCCTGACCCTGTATTCGAGCGAAAGGAATTTCTTCGACGACCGGCTGATGGCCCTGGTCACGGAAATGGCCGCCGATCTCTCGTTCGCTCTGCATAACTACGAACGGGAGGCGCTGCGCCGCGAGGCCGAGGCGGAACTGCAGCGCGCCAATGCCGAGCTGGAGCAGCGCGTGGAAGCGCGCACGGCGGAACTGGCCGCGGCCAACCGCGAGCTGGAGGCCTTCGCCTATTCGGCCTCGCACGACCTGCGCGCGCCGCTGCGCAGCATCGAAGGCTTCGCCCGCATCCTGCTCGAGGACCACGCCGCCAGGCTGGACGAGGAGGGGCGCGAACACCTGGACCGCATCTGCCATGCGGCGCGCGGCATGAACGCGCTGATCGACGACCTGCTGGCCCTGTCGATGGCCGGCCGCCAGGAACTGCTGCCCGCCGAGGTCGACGTGAGCGCGCTCGCCGCGGACATCCTGGGCGAGTTGTTGCGCGTCGCGCCGGGGCACGCGGTAAGCACCCGGGTCGCCGCCGGTTGCACGGCGATGGGCGACCCGCGGCTGCTGCGCGTGCTGCTGCAGAACCTGCTGGGAAACGCCGTGAAATACACCGGCCGGCAGGCGGCCGCCCACATCGAGTTCGGCTGCACGGAAACCGGCGGAGACCGGGTCTTCCATGTCCGCGACGACGGCGCCGGCTTCGACCCGCAGCACGCGAAGCGCCTGTTCGAGCCCTTCCAGCGCTTTCACCGCGCGGAAGACTTCGAGGGCACCGGCATCGGCCTGGCCACGGCCGCCCGCATCGTCGCCCGCCACGGCGGCCGCATCTGGGCCGAAGCCGCGCCCGGCAAGGGCGCCGCCTTCTTCTTCACCTTGCCCCCGCCCGCGGCAGGGATTTGAGCGCACGGCATCGGGAATTTCCCGATGCCATCTCGGGAAATCGCCGATTCCGGTCGCCCTGCTGCGGGCGGATGATGCCTCCATCCCCAACAGCCGTGTTGCCATGAAAATCCTGGTGATCGATCCGAATCCGCTGTTCCGTCAGGCCAGCCGCAACTTCATCGCCGCCCTGCCGGAATGCGAGTGTCTTGTCGCCGCCTCGCTGCAGGACGCGCTCGACCAGGATGAAACGCGCCGGTCGGACATGATCCTGATCGACTATGCGCTCGGCCGGCGCGGCGCCGGCTGCGGAATGCACGCGCTGCGGACGCTGGCCCCCGCCGCGTGCATCGTCCTGCTGGCCGACGATGCCGCCGCCTACCGCGGCAGCAGCCTGGCGGCGGGCGCCGACGATTGCACCGGCAAGGACGCGCTCGGCAGAGAGCTGCCGCGGCTGCTCGCCGGCCTCGCCCGCCGCGGCGGGCAGGAGGCGCGGCCGTGAACGAGGCGATCGCGGCCGCACGACGCCCGCTGCGCGTGCTGCTCGTCGAGGACACCGCCGACGACGCCGTCCTGCTGATGCGCACCCTCGCCAAGGGCGGCTTCGCGCCGGAGCACATCCGCGTCGACACCGCCAAAGCGATGCGCGAGGCGCTCGACGCCGGCGCCTGGGACATCGTCATCTCCGATTACTCGCTGCCGGAGTTCAGCGCCTTCCAGGCGCTGGAGATGACCAAGCGGCACGATCCGGACCTGCCCTTCATCATCGTTTCCGGCAACATCGGCGAGGACGTCGCCGTCGGCGCCATGCGCGCCGGCGCCCAGGACTACCTGCTCAAGCACAACCTGAAGCGGCTGGCGCCGGCGGTGGCGCGCGAACTGGACGAAGCCGCCAGCCGCCGCAACCGTCTCGCCGCCGAACAGGCCCTGCGCGAGCAGCGCCATCGCCTCGACAGCATCCTGAACGCCCTCGGCGACATCGTCTGGTCGGTCAGCCTGCCCGACCTGCGTGTCGCGCACCTCAACCCGGCGGCTGAATTCATCCTCGGCCATCCGCTCGACAGCCTCAAACGCGGACTCAAGTTCTGGCACAGGAAAGTCATCCACCCCGGCGACCGCGACCGCATGCGCGGCTACCTCAGGAACACCCTGCGCAGCGGCGCCAACAGCGCCGAATACCGCATCGTGCGCCCCGACGGCACGATACGCTGGCTGTTCGACCGCTCGCGCGTGATCATGGATGAGCAGGGCCGCCCGATGCGCATCGACGGCGTCGCCAGCGACGTCACCCGGCACAAGGAAAGCCAGGCCCTGCTTTACCGCGCCGCCCACCATGACGCGCTGACCGGCCTGCCCAACCGCAAGCTGATGCAGGAGCGCCTGCGCCAGGGCCTGGCCCGCCACGACCGCGAGGGCGGCACGCTGGCGCTGATGCTGATCGACATCGACCGCTTCAAGACCATCAACGACAGCCTCGGCCACAAGGCCGGCGACAGCATGCTATGCCAGGTCGCCGAGCGCCTCGCCGGCAGCCTGCGCGAGGAGGACACCGTGGCCCGCCTCGGCGGGGACGAGTTCGTCGTCGTCCTGCCCGACGTCGCCGACGAAGCCGGCGCCGCCGCCGTGGTTCACAAGTTGACTGCCGCGCTGGTCCCGCCTATGAAGGTCGACGGGCGCACCATCCATTGCACCGCGAGTTTCGGCATCGCGCTCAGTCCGCGCGACGGCGAGGACGTCGAGTCGCTGCTGAAAAACGCCGACACCGCCATGTACGCCGCCAAGCGCGGCGGGCGCAACGCCCATCGCTTCTACGCGGCTGAGATGAACGCCGCCGCGGCCCGGCTGCTCGATCTGGAGAACGCCCTGCGCGGCGCGCTCGAGCGCCGCGAGTTCGAGGTGTACTACCAGCCGCAGGTGGACCTCGCCCGCGACGGCGCCGTCTGCGGCTTCGAGGCCCTGCTGCGCTGGCGCCATCCCGAGCGCGGCCTGATCCCGCCGGCCGAATTCATCCCGCTCGCCGAGGAAACCGGCCTCATCGTGCCCATCGGCGAATGGGTGCTCGGCGAAGCCTGCCGCCAGGCAAGAACCTGGATCGAGCGCTTCGACCCGGACCTGCGCGTCGCCGTGAACCTCTCCGCCCGCCAGTTCGCCCGGCCCGGCCTGGCCCAGACCGTCGCCGCCACGCTGGCGGCCTGCGGCCTGACGGCGCGCAACCTCGAGCTGGAACTGACCGAATCGATGATCATGGACGATCCCGACCAGTCCGGCCGCATCCTGGCCGAGCTCAAGGCGATGGGCATCACGCTGGCGGTCGACGATTTCGGCACCGGCTACTCGAGCCTGGCCTATCTGCGCCGCTTCCCCATCGATGTGCTGAAGATCGACCAGTCCTTCGTCAGCGACCTCGTTTCCAACCCGGACGACGCCGCCATCTGCGCCTCGATCATCGCCATGGCGCACTCGCTGCGCCTGAAGGTCGTCGCCGAGGGCGTCGAAAACGATGGCCAGCTCGGCTTCCTCGCCCAGCGCGGCTGCGACCATGCGCAGGGCTACCTGATCGGCAGGCCACTTCCGTCCGTCGACGCCACCACCCTGCTCGGCAAGGGCGGCACGTCCATCCGGCACGTGCGCGCCGCCGACGCGGGAATGCGCACCCTGCTGCTGGTCGACGACGACGCCTACATCCGCGCCGCCCTGCAGCGCCTGTTGCGCCCGGACGGCTACCGCATCCTCGCCGCCCGCGACGCCGCCGAGGCCTTCGACCTGCTGGCGGCGAACCGCGTCGGCGTGATCGTCGCCGACCAGCGCATGCCCGGCATGAGCGGGGCGGAGTTCCTCGGCCACGTCAAGGAGCTGCATCCCGACGTCGTGCGCATCATGCTCTCGGGCGGCACCGACCCCCAGTCGGTGATCGAGTCGATCAACGCCGGCGCGGTCTACCGCTACGTCACCAAGCCCTGGGACGACGAGCAACTGCGCGCCATCGTCCGCGAGGCCTTCGGCCGCGAAGCGCTGCAGCGCGAGAACACCCAGCTCAGCCTCCAGTACCGCAATGCGTGCGCCCGGCTGGCGGAACTGGAGGCGGCGCTGCAGGGCGATGCGGAACGCCCGTCGCGTCCGCGCGGCAAGACGAAAGTCAGTCTCGCCAGGACGGCGCCATGAACCGGCAGGCAAGAACGGCCAGGCGCGAGAGCGGACCGCCCGTCCGGACCGCCGATATGGTTGTTGAGAGCGCGCAGGGCGTGTTCCGCCAGGACGCCCGGGGCGTTTTCGTCCAGGTCGATGCGCGCGCCGCCGGCATGCTCGGCTACAGCGCGGACGAACTGACCGGCCTGCACTACAGCGTCCTGCATTTCGAGGACGGGCTGACGCGCGCGCAGCACAACTTCGCACAGCGCCTGGCCGGCAGCGCCGGCACCATCGAATACCGCCTGCGCCGCAAGGACGGCACGCCGGTGTGGGTCGCCGTCTCCTCGGTGCCGCATGTCGACGCGGCCGGCAACTGCATCGGCGTCACCGGCTTCCTGAGCGACATCGACCAGCGCCGGCGGCTGGAGAACCTGGCCGGGCAGGAGCGGCGCCTGCTGCGCCTGATCGCCGGCCATTGCCCGCTCAGCGCCGTGATGGAGGACCTTTGCATGACGCTGGCGGACGTCTCGCGCCATCCGCTGCAGGTCGCCGTGATGCTGGTCGACGGCCAGAACCTGACCTGCCTCGCCGCACCCGGTCTGCCGCCGCGCTATCGCGCCGAGCATGCAACCCTGCCCCTGGCGACCAGCGGCATGGCCTGTGCCGAAGCGGTGCGCAGCGGGCGCGTCGTCGTGGCGAACACCGCCGGGCCGGACGCCGCCCCGGAAACCGCCGCCTTGCGCCGCGACTACGGCGTCGGCGCGGTCTGGGCCTATCCGGTCGTGCAGGGCGGCGAAACCCTCGGCGCCCTGGTCCTGCTGCCGCGGGTGGCGGGCGAACCGGACGCCGAGGACGAGCGCACCATACGCTTCGCGCTCGAAGTGGCCCGCCTGGCGCTCGCCCACGAGCGCAAGGCCGAGGCCCTGCGACTGTCGGAACAGCGCTTCCGCGACTACGCGGAACTGTCGGCCGACTGGTACTGGGAGCAAGACGCCGAATTCCGCTTCACTTACATGTCGGGCGGGGTCTGCAACAAGGGCGGCTTCCGCGTCGCCGACAGCCTGGGAAAAACACGCTGGGAGCTGCCCATCGAGGGCGTCGATGCGGCGCAATGGGCCGCGCACCGCGCCCTGCTCGAACGCCAGGAGGTCTTCCGCGATTTCACCTACGTCATCCGTGTCCCCGGCGGATCGCCTCGCTGGTTTTCGGTGAGCGGCAAGCCGGTGTTCGGCGCGGGCGGCCGCTTCCAGGGCTACCGGGGCATCGGCCGCGACGTCACCGAGCGGGTGATCGCGCAGAACATCCTGGAAAGGACGCGGCACTGGCTCGAACAGGCCGTGAAGGCGGCCGGTATCGGGCTATGGGAACGCGATGTCGAAAGCTGGGACTTCCAGTTCACCTCCAACTGGAAGGCGCTGTTCGGCTACGCCGAAGGGGAAATCGGCAACTCCGCCGCGGACTTCGACCGTCTGATCCATCCCGACGACCTGACGCGCGTGCATGCGGCGGCCCGCGCCTATGCGGCCAATCCGCAGGGCGAATACCAGAACCGCTTCCGCATCCGGCACAAGGACGGCGCGTGGCGCTGGGTGCTCTCGCGCGGCAACCTCCTCGACGATCCGGTGAGCAAGCGCCGCACCTGGATGGGCTGCCACCTCGACATCACGGAGCAGATCCAGGCCGAGCAGCGGATCTCCGAGCTGGCCGCCACCCTGGAGGCGCGCGTGCGCGCCCGCACGGCGGCGCTGGAAGAAGCCAACCGCGAGCTCGATGCCTTCAACTTTTCCGTATCGCACGACTTGCGCACGCCGTTGCGCGCCATCGAAGGCTTCAGCCAGGCCCTGCTCGAGGACTGCCACGGCCGGCTCGACGCGACCGGACACGACCACCTGCGGCGCATCGTCGCCGCGACGGCGCGGATGGGCGAGCTGATCGAGGCGCTCTACGACCTGTCAGTGCTATCCCGCGCACCGCTTTACCTGCGCCCGGTGCGCCTCTCCGACATGGCGCGCGAACTGGTCGCCGAGCTGTGCGAGCGGGAGCCGGGGCGCACGATGGAAGCCGACATCGCAGAAACGCCCGCCGCCGAGGGCGACGCGCGGCTGCTGCGCCTCATGCTGGCCAACCTGCTCGGCAACGCCTGGAAGTACACGTCCAGGACGGCCCGCGGCCGCATCGCCTTCGGCGCCCGTACGGACGAGCGCGGCCGCTGCATCTACTTCGTGCGCGACAACGGCGCCGGCTTCGACATGCGCTTCGCCGACAAGCTGTTCCGCATGTTCCACCGCCTGCATCGCGAGGAGGAGTTCGGCGGACAGGGCGTCGGCCTCACCACGGCGCATCGCGTGGTCGCCCGGCACGGCGGCCGCATCTGGGCCGAGGCCGCGCCGGGATCGGGCGCGACATTCTTCTTCACGCTGTGGGATGAGGCCGACCTGCGCAGCGAAATGCTCCAGCCGGCGGACGACGGCTGGGCGCCACTGGAGGCATGACATGGACGACCCTGAACGCATCGACTGCGACATCGACCTGAAATCCTTGATCGCCGACATTCGCCCGACGCGCCTGGACGGCGTGCTGCGCGGGTTGCTCGGCGAGGATTTCCGCCTGTGCGACAACAACGGGGAGACGTTGCTGGGCGATCGCCGCGCGTCGCGCGGCGTGGACGGCGTCCCGCTGCAATATCGGCTTGATCGCGTCGGCACGCTGTCCGCACCGTCCGCCGCACCGGAAAACCTGCGTGCCGCCGCCGACTTCCTCGAACTGGTCTTCGAGGCGGGCGAACGCCTTGGCATGGCCGCCGGCCTGCATCTGCAGGCGGCACAGGAGGATTACCGGGCGCTGCTCGAACGGCATGCCGCGCTCGCCGGTGCCGAGGCGCACTATCGCGCGCTGGCCGGCGAGCTCGAAGCGCGCGTGCAGGTCCAGGTGGCGACCATCGAGCGCACCTGGAGCCAGCTCTACCAGGCCGAACGCCAGGCCGCCGGAATCGCGCAGGAACTCGACGCTCCGCTCGATCTCATCCTCTGCAATCTCGCCACGGCGCGCAGCTATCTGCGCCACTTCGTCCGGCTCGCCGGCCTGATCGGACAGTCCGATGCCGCCGCGCTGAAAGCGTACTGGCAGGAGCACGGGCTGGAGCATGCCCTGCGCGACTTCGCCGAACTCGTCGAAGCGTCGCTCGACAACGCCGAGCGGATGGCGCATGTCGTGACCGGCCTGAAGGACGACTCCCAGGCCGATGCCGCCACGGAAACCGACGCGGACCTGAACGAATGCCTGCACCAGCCCCCGGGCGCCGGCAGCGTTGCCTGGCCGGCGCCGTCCCGCCGGGACTGACTTTCCGACCGCAGCAATTGCAGCCGCCTAGATCGTCCACTCCTCGCCGCACTTGCGGCAGCACACCTTGAGCCAGACTTCCTTGGGATCGGCGATGTTGGCGGGCTCCTCGTGCAGGGCGCGGCCGGCGTCGACGATGCTGAACTTCGCGTAGGCATTGCAGGCGGGGCAGTGGGCGTGGTCGCCGATGTGCTCGGCGACCAGCATGATGCGCTTGTAGCGCTCCCAGCAGAACAGGCTCACCCAGACGCCGCCGAGGCCGACGGCCAGCGCCAGGACCAGGCCGCCCGGGCCCTTGCGGCCGCCGAACAGTTCGAGCGAGGAGGCCACGGCGATGATGCCGAGGAAGCAGGTCGTCAGGTAAAGATGGCCCTCGATGAGCTGGCGCTCATACCACTTCCGGAAGCCGAGCTTGCGCATCCTGCCGAGGGTGTCCATGCATCAATTCTGATCCCTTTGGCCCTAAAGCTGAAGAAGCGGCTGGCGGGCCCCGGCCAGCCAGGCCAGGACACCCAGGCCCGCCGCGCGGCCGCTGGCGAAGCAGGCGGTGAGGAGATAGCCGCCGGTCGGCGCCTCCCAGTCCAGCATCTCGCCGGCGCAGAACACGCCGGGCAATTGGCGGATCATCAGGCGCTCGTCGAGCGCCTCGAACATCACGCCGCCGGCGCTGCTGATCGCCTCGGCTATCGGGCGCGGCGCCACCAGCCGCAGCGGCAGCGCCTTGATCGCGGCGGCGAGGCGGGCGGGGTCGGCGAAATCCTCCGCCGGCAGCACTTCGCGCAGCAGCCCGACCTTGACGCCCTTGAGGCCGATGCAACTTTGCAGGTGGCTGGACAGCGAGCGTGCGCCGCGCGGCCGCGACAGCTCGTCGACCAGGCGCGGCAGGTCGCGGCCGGGCGCGAGGTCGAGGTGGAGGACGGCTGAGCCCCGGGCGGCGATTTCGTCGCGCAGCCGCGCCGACAGCGCGTAGACCAGGCTGCCTTCGATGCCGCTCGCCGTCACGACGAACTCGCCCTGCCGGCGCTCGACGGCGCCATCCTCATCCGCGAGCGACGCCACCACGGATTTCACGGGATGGCCGGCGAAGCGCGTGCGGAAGTGTTCGCTCCAGCCGATGTCGAAGCCGCAATTGGCCGGCCGCAGCGCCGCCACGTCGACGCCGCGCTGCACGAGCTGCGGCACCCAGGCGCCGTCGGAGCCGAGCTGCGGCCAGCTGCCGCCGCCCAGGGCCAGCACCACGGCGTCGGCGCGCACGGCTTGCTCCCCCTGCGGCGCTTGGAATCTCAGCGCGCCTGCCGCATCCCAGCCCAGCCAGCGGTGGCGCACATGGAAGCGCACGCCGGCCTCGCGCAGGCGGTGCAGCCAGGCGCGCAGCAGCGGCGCCGCCTTCTTCTCGACGGGAAACACGCGGCCGGAGCTGCCGACGAAGGTTTCGACGCCGAGCCCGCGCGCCCATTCGCGCAGGGCCTCGGGGCCGAAGGCGTCGAGCAGCGGTTCGATGCGCGCGCGGCGTCCGCCGTAGCGCGAGAGGAACAGCTCGCGCGGCTCGGCATGCGTGAGGTTCAACCCGCCCTTGCCCGCCAGCAGGAACTTGCGGCCGAGCGAGGGCATGGCGTCGTAGACGTCGACCCGCACGCCGCCGCGGCTCAGCGCCTCCGCCGCCATCAGGCCGGCGGGGCCGCCGCCGACGATTGCAACCGAGCGTTGGGAAAGGTTCGTCATGAGGGTCGAAAACGACGACGCCCGCAGGCGCGGGCGTCGTCGCGGCATCGGCCGGGAAGGCTCAGGCCTTGAGGGCCACCAGCACCTCGTCGAGCATCTTCTTGGCGTCGCCGAACAGCATGCGGTTGTTGTCCTTGTAGAAGAGCGGGTTGTCGACGCCGGCGTAGCCGGAGGCCATCGAGCGCTTCATGACGATGGAGGTCTTCGCCTTCCACACTTCCAGCACCGGCATGCCGGCGATGGGGCTGGTCGGGTCGTCCTGCGCCGCCGGGTTCACGATGTCGTTGGCGCCGATCACCATGGCGACGTCGGTGTCGGGGAAGTCCTCGTTGATCTCGTCCATCTCGAGCACGATGTCGTAGGGGACTTTCGCTTCCGCCAGCAGCACGTTCATGTGGCCGGGCATGCGGCCGGCCACCGGGTGGATGCCGAAGCGCACGTTGACGCCCTTCTCGCGCAGGTGTTTGGTGATCTCGAACACCGTGTGCTGGGCCTGCGCCACCGCCATGCCGTAGCCCGGCACGATGATGACGTTCTTGGCCTCGCGCAGCATCTCCGCCGTCTCCGCCGCGCTGACGGGACTGACTTCTCCGGCCGGCTGCTCGCCGGCTTTCGCCGCCGGCGCGCCGCCGCCGGTGCCGAATCCGCCGGCGATGACGCTGATGAAGTTGCGGTTCATGGCGCGGCACATGATGTAGGAGAGGATGGCGCCGGAGGAACCGACCAGCGCGCCGGTGACGATGAGCAGGTCGTTCGACAGCATGAAGCCGGTCGCCGCCGCCGCCCAGCCCGAGTAGCTGTTGAGCATCGACACCACCACCGGCATGTCGGCGCCGCCAATGGCCATCACCATGTGGATGCCGAAGAGGAGCGAGATGACGGTCATGACGATCAGCGGCGTCATGCCGGCCTCGATGGAGGGCGCCATGACGAACTCGCGGCCGTACCAGAGCACCACCAGCAGGCCGGCGAGGTTGAGCCAGTGGCGCGCCGGCAGCAGCAGCGGCTTGCC
Source organism: Denitratisoma sp. (assembly GCA_032027165.1). NCBI lineage: Bacteria > Pseudomonadati > Pseudomonadota > Betaproteobacteria > Nitrosomonadales > Sterolibacteriaceae > Denitratisoma > Denitratisoma sp. The sequence goes on from JAVSMO010000001.1 coordinate 1,879,700, forward strand.
GCCGATCTTGCCGGAAAGTTTGCCGAAGGCGATCACCGAGCCGGAGAAGGTCACCGCGCCGATGAGGATGCCGACGTAGATCTCGATCTCGTGGATGGCCTTCTCGGCGCCGGTGTACTGGATCGAGGTGTCGACGTAACTGGCGAAGCCGACCAGGCAGGCGGCGAGGCCGACCAGGCTGTGCATGATCGCCACCAGTTCGGGCATCTGCGTCATCTGCACGGCGCGCGCGGCGTAGAGGCCGATGGCGCCGCCCGCCACCATGGCGGCGACGATCCAGGGGATGCCGGCGGCGGCCACGCGCGGGCCGAGCACCGTGGCGAGCACGGCGATGGTCATGCCGATGATGCCGTAGAGGTTGCCGCGCCGCGAGGTCTCCGGATTGGAGAGGCCGCCGAGGCTGAGGATGAAGAGGATGGTCGCGCCGAGGTAAGCGACGGTCGTCAGGCTTGAAGTCATTTGTCGCTTCCCCTTACTTGCGGAACATCGCCAGCATGCGGCGGGTGACGGCGAAGCCGCCGAACATGTTGATGGCGGTGAGCGCGATTCCCACCACCGCCAGCCAGCGGATCAGCGTGTCCGGCCGCCCGGCCGTGCCATCGGCCAGGGGCGGCGCGATCTGCACCAGGGCGCCGATGGCGATGATGCTGGAGATGGCGTTGGTGACGCTCATCAGCGGCGTGTGCAGCGAGGGCGTGACGTTCCAGATCACCATGTAGCCGATGAAGCAGGCCAGCACGAACACCGTGAAATGGCCGAGGAAGGAGGCCGGCGCGTAGGCGCCGATCAGCCAGAACAGCGCGGCGGCGACGCCGAACATGATCGCCAGCGTGCTGCCGGCCATCGGCTCGCCGGCGCCGTGGCCGTGACCGCCCTTGGCGGCGGGCGCGGCCGCCGCGGCCGGTTTGGCTTGCGGCGGCGCCGCCGGCGCCTTCGGCGGGGGCGGCGGCCAGGTGATCGTGCCGTCCTTGATGACGGTGAGGCCGCGGATGGCCTCGTCGTCCATGTTGACGTCGATGTTGCCGTCCTTGGTCTTGCACAGCTCCTCGGCGAGGCGGAACAGGTTGGTCGCGTACAGCGTCGACGACTGCTTCGACAGGCGGCCGACGAGATCGGTGTAGCCGATGATGGTGACGCCGTGCCTGACCACCGCTTGGCCCGGCTCGGTCAGCTCGCAGTTGCCGCCCTGCTCGGCGGCCATGTCGACGATGACGCTGCCCGGGCGCATCGACTGCACCATCTCGGCGGTGATCAGACGGGGCGCCGGCTTGCCGGGGATCAGCGCGGTGGTGATGATGATGTCCACCTCGCGGGCCTGTTTGGCGTACATCTCGCGCTGGGCCTGCTGGAAGCCCTCGCTCATCACCTTGGCGTAGCCGCCGCCGCCGGAGCCTTCCTCCTCGTAATCGACCTTGACGAACTCGCCGCCCAGCGAGACGACCTGGTCGGCCACTTCGGCGCGGGTGTCGTTGGCGCGCACGATGGCGCCGAGGCCGGCGGCGGTGCCGATCGCCGCGAGTCCCGCCACGCCGGCGCCGGCGATGAAGACCTTGGCCGGCGGCACCTTGCCGGCGGCGGTGATCTGGCCGTTGAAGAAGCGGCCGAAGGCGTTGGCGGCCTCGATGACGGCGCGGTAGCCGGCGACGCCGGCCTGCGAAGTCAGGGCGTCCATCTTCTGCGCGCGGGAGAGCGTGCGCGGCAGCGAATCGATGGCCAGCACGGTCGCCTTGCGGGCGGCGAGCTGCTGCATCAGCTCGGGATTCTGCGCCGGCCAGATGAAGGAGATCAGCGTCGTGCCCTCGCGCAGCAGGCCGACTTCCTCGGCGGAGGGACCGCGCACCTTGAAGACGATGTCGGCCTTCGCCCACAGGGCGGTGGCGCCGTCGACGACCTCGGCGCCGGCGGCGCGGTAGGCATCGTCGCTGAAATTGGCGGCATCGCCGGCGCCGGATTGCACGGCGACCGCGAAACCCAGCTTGATGAGCTTTTCAACCACCTCGGGCACGGTGGCGACACGTTTCTCGCCCGCAGCCGTTTCCTTCGGCACGCCTATGACCAGCGGCATGGCTCTTTCCCCTTCTTTGGTAATTTCGCGTTGGATTCCGCCAGGATGCCGGCCAGCCGGCCGACCTTGACGATAAGCGGCAATAATACTTAAATCGATCCGCTGTGGGTAGGTTGCAGCACGCTCATTCTTGATTGAGGCCTGAAACATGAAAAAAACCCGCAAGCTGCGCTCGCAGAAAATCGGCCTCGCCCCCGGCGCCCTCATCCACGTCGGCGAGCGGCGCACCGCCCAGCCCGACATCGCCCTATTCGAATACGACGCCGGCGCGCTGCAGGAAACCCGCTTCGCCTCCATCGCCGAGTCGCGCGAAAAGCAGCGCGGCCCGGGCACGCTCTGGCTCAACGTGCACGGCCTGCACGAACCGGAAGTCCTCGCGGAAATCGGCCACCGCTTCAGCCTGCATCCCCTCGTGCTGGAAGACATCCTCAACACCGACCAGCGTCCCAAGGTGGACGACTACGGCGACTATCTCTACATCGTCGCCCGCTTCTTCGAGTACGACGCGGCGACGGGCACCGTCGCTTCCGACCAGGTCAGCATCGTGCTCGGCACGGACTTCGTGCTGACCTTCCAGGAGCGGCCGACCGGCACCTTCGATCCGCTGCGCGAGCGGCTGCGCGGCGACAAGGGGCAGATCCGCAAGCTCGGCGCCGACTACCTCGCCTACTCGCTCCTCGACACCCTCGTCGACCGCTACTTCACCGTGCTGGAACAGCTGACCGAGCGCACCGAGGCGCTGGAAGACCGGTTGCTGGAAAAGGCCACGCCCGCCCTGCTCAAGGAGATCCACGAGATCAAGCGCGAGACGATGGTCATGCGGCGCGCCGTCTGGCCGCTGCGCGAAGTCATCAACAGCCTGACCCGCGCCGACCAGCGCTTCTTCAAGGCGGAAACCCAGCCCTACCTGCGCGACATCTACGACCACACCGTGCATGTCATCGAATCGCTGGAGGGCATCCGCGACCTCATCGCAGGCATGCTCGACATCTACCTCTCCAGCATCTCCAACCGGGTCAACATGGAGGTGCGCATCCTCACCGTCATCACCACGCTGTTCATGCCGGCGGCGCTGATCGCCGGCATCTTCGGCATGAACTTCCGGCACATGCCCCTGATCGCGGACAACGAAGGATTCCTCGTCGCGCTCGGCATGATGGGCGCGATAGCGCTGGCAATGGTCACGGTCTTCTGGCGCCGTCGCTGGCTGGGTTAAGAACTGCTTTATGGCACGTACGCCGGTATCATAAGCGGCGCCGAAAAAAAGAATGATGGCCGCTTCGCGAAACAGGGCGCCGATGCGTTTTTTTCTTCTGTAGAATCCCCTCTCCAAAAAAAAATCGCCCGGCAGGCCGCCTGACCGGTGCCGACGCATAAAACACCGCAGCACCCCAGGGAGGAATCGTTTTGCAGGCTTTTGCGCAGCCCATGGAACCGGCGTCCGAAGGCGCCCTGGCGGAGCTGCGCGCCCTGCACGCCCTGGCCGAGAGCATCAACCGCAGCACTTCGCTCGAGGCGATCTATCCCGAGGCCCTGCAGGCGCTGCGCCGGATCGTCCGTGCAGACCGCGCCGCCGTGCTGCTCTGCGACTCGCAGGGCGTCATGCGCTTTGCCGCCTGGAATGGCCTCTCGGCGCCGTACCGCGCGGCCGCGGAAGGCCATTCGCCCTGGGCCGCCGATGCAGCGAACCCCGAGCCCGTCCTGGTGGCCGACCCGGCGCAGGATCCTGACCTGGCACCGCTGCTGCCGGTGCTGCGCGCGGAAGGCATCGCCTCGCTGGCCTTCATCCCGATCGCCCACCAGGGGCGGCTGCTCGGCAAGTTCATGCTGTATTTCGACGCGCCGCATGCCATGGCGGCGGATGAGGTCCGCCTGGCCCTGACCGTCGCCGAGTACCTGGCGCTGGCCGTCTCCCGGCAGCGCGCCGTCGACGAAATCCGCCGGCTGAACGCCGATCTCGAGGAGCGCGTGCAGCACCGCACGCGGCAGCTGGAGGAAGCCAACCGGGAGATGGAGGCCTTTTGCTATTCCGTCTCGCACGACCTGCGCGCACCGCTGCGGGCACTCGACGGCTTCGCGCACATCCTCCTCGAGGATGCCGGTCATATCCTGGACGAGGCGGACCGTGACAACCTGCGGCGCATCATCGCGGCGAGCGGGCGCATGGGGCGGCTGATGGACGACCTGCTCAAGCTCTCGCGCATCGGCCGCGCCGGCTTGCGCCTCGCGGAGACCGACCTGGGCGGCATTGCCGCGGGCATCTTCGAGCGCCTGCGCAGCGAGGAGCCCGAGCGCCGCATGACCGCCCGGGCCGCAGAAGGCCTCCGGGTGCGGGCCGATGCCGGACTGCTGCGCATCGCCCTGGAAAACCTGATCGGCAACGCCTGGAAGTACACGCGACGGAATGCCGACTCGCGCATCGAGTTCGGCGCGCGGGAGGAGGACGGCGAGACGTATTACTTCGTGCGCGACAACGGCGCCGGCTTCGACATGCGCCATGCGACGAAGCTGTTCTCGCCGTTCCAGCGCGTGCATGCGCCGGGCGAATACGAGGGCACCGGCATCGGACTGGCCATCGTGCAGCGCATCGTGCAGCGCCACGGCGGCCGCGTCTGGGCCGAGTCCGAGCCCGGCCGCGGCTCGACCTTCTGCTTCACGCTCTGGGCGGATGGAATCCCGGCGGAGCTCCGCTAGGATTCGCGGCGGGCGGCGGCCCCGGCTTCTTCTCGACTTTCTTTTCCACCAGTTTGACGATCACCAGCGAGCAGTTGTCGCCGTGGCCGTTGGCGCGGTCGCGTGAGCGCTGGATGAGGATTTCCGCCGCCGCGCGCGGCGGATGGGCCGCCAGCACGCCGCCCAGCTCGGCATCCGAGAAATAGGCCCACAGCCCGTCGGAGCAGAGCAGGAAGATGTCGCCATCGGCCAGCGGCGCGGTGCCGCCGAAATCGATCGTCGGCTCCCGTTCGGAGCCGAGGCAGCCGAGCAGGACGTTCTTCTGCGGGTGGTGCTCGGCCTGTTCCGGCGTGAGGTAGCCCTGCTTCACCATCTCGTTCACGTAGGAATGGTCGGAGCTGCGGCTGACCAGCTTGTCGTTGCGGAAGTGGTAGATGCGCGAATCGCCGCAGTGCGCCCAGTCGACGCGCCCGGCCTGGAACAGCAGGACGCAGGCCGTGGTGTGCGGATCCTGCTCGCTGGTGAAGCGCGTCAGCTTGATGACGACATGGGTCTCGTTGATGATCGTGCGCAGCAGGTCCTGCGGCGATTCGTCGGCCGGCGCATAGTCGTCGAAAGTCTGGCGCGCCTTGAAGACGACCTGCTCGGCGGCCATGGCGCCGCCGGTATGCCCACCCATGCCGTCGGCCAGCACGGCCATGAGCAGTCCGGGCCGCTTGGGATGGGGGAACAGTGCAACGCGATCCTGTTGTTCCTTGCGGTCGCCGATATGCTGGGCGGCGCAGGTTTCGACGCTGAGGGCCATGGGTGAAGGACTTTGATGAATATTCGGCCCGAATGTAGCACGCCCGGGCCGATCCCGCCCTGATCAGGCATGCCCGGCCCGGAATTTCTCCTCTTCCCGGAGCCGCAGCACGCGCCGCTGCACCTTGCCGGTGGTGGTCATCGGCAGGCTGTCGATGAACTCGAAGGCCTTCGGATATTCGTAGGGCGCCAGGTACTGCCGCACGTGGGCGGCGAGTTCGGCCTCCAGCTCGCCCGAGGCCTGCCGGCCGGGCTGCAGCACGATGAAGGCCTTGACGACGGTGCCGCGCGTCTCGTCGGGCGCGCCCACCACGGCGGCATTGGCCACCGCCGGATGCTTGACCAGGCAGTTTTCGATCTCGGAAGGGCCGATGCGGTAGCCCGCGCTCTTGAACATGTCGTCGGCGCGGCCCTGGTACCAGAGGTAGCCGTCCTCGTCCGTCTTCGCCAGGTCGCCGGTGCGGCCCCAGGCGGATTCTCCCGTGCCGATGTATTTTTCGTCCGTGGCCTGCGGGTTCTTCCAGTATTCGAGGAGGAACACCGGGTCCGGTTCGCCGTTGCAGGACCGCTGCACGCAGACCTCGCCGACCTCGCCCGGCGGCAGCACGTTGCCGGCCTCGTCGAGCACCGCCACGCGGTGGCCGGGATAGGGCCGCCCCATGGCGCCCGGCTTGGCCGGGTACGCCGCGGCGCAGCCGCCGACGACGTAGTTCATCTCGGTCTGGCCGAAGATCTCGTTGATGCTGACGCCGAGCTGCTCCTGCGCCCAGCGGAACACCGTCTCGCCCACCGCCTCACCGCCGCTCATGATGGTGCGCAGATTCACGTCGTAACGGGACTTCGGCTCCGGCACCGCCTTCATCATCATCTTCAGCGCGGTGGGGAAGAGGAAGGCGTTCCGCACGCCGTACTTCTCGATCAGCCAGAAGGCCTTCTCCGGGTCGAAGCGGCCGCGGTAGCCGAGGATCGGCATGCCGTAGTGCCAGGTCGGCAGCAGCGCGTCGAACAGGCCGCCGGTCCACGCCCAGTCGGCGGGCGACCAGAACATGTCGCCCGGCTGCGGGAAGAAGTCGTGCGAGCAGGCGAAGCCCGACAGGTTGCCGAGCAGGGTGCGCTGCGCCATCAGCGAACCCTTCGGATTGCCCGTCGTGCCGCTGGTGTAGATGATCACGGCCGGGTCGTCGGCCGCGGTGTCGACGCAGGTGAAGCGGCGCGAGGCGCGCGACAGCAGCGCGTCCCAGTCGTGCACGCCGGTTTCCCTGGCGCCGCCGACGCCGATGACGTGGCGCAGGTGCGGCAGCCGGTCCTTCACCGCCCACAGCCTGGGCAGGGTGCTCTCGTCGACGATGGCGACGCAGGCTTCCGAGTTCTCCAGCCGGTACTCCAGCGCGTCGGGGCCGAAGAGGTGCGACAGCGGCAGCGCGATGGCGTCCATCTGGTAGCAGGCGATGTGGGCGATGCCGGTCTCCGGCCGCTGCGGCAGGATGATGGCGACGCGGTCGCGCCGCATCACGCCGAGCGCGTGCAGCACGTTGGAGAGGCGGTTGGCCGCCGTCTGGATGTCCCAGAAACTCCAGGCTTCGGTGCGGCCGGCCTCGTCCTCGTAGTAGAGGGCGAAGCGCGCGCGGTCCTCCGCCCAGCGCCCGCAGCAGGCCTGCGCCATGTTGAAGCGCGCCGGCGCGTTCCAGCGGAAGGTGTCGAACAGTTCGTCGTAGTTCTTCGCCGCGGCGTTCAGTTCCATCTCAGCTTCCCAGTTGTCGATCCAGCAATTCTATCCAGTGGGAAACCGGCGTGGGCGTGCCGGCCTGCAAATGGGCGATGCAGCCGATGTTGGCGCTGGCGATGGCCTCGGGCGCGCCGGCCTGCAGGCAGCCGAGCTTGTTGTCGCGCAGCTTCAGCGAAAGCTCCGGCTGCAGGATCGAGTAGGTGCCGGCCGAGCCGCAGCAGAGGTGGCCGTCGGCCACCGGCGCCAGCTCGAAGCCGGCCCCCTGCAGGATGGCCTCCGCGGCGCCGCGCACGCGCAGGCCGTGCTGCAGCGAACAGGGGGAGTGGAAGGCGATCTTGCGCCGTGCCGCGGGGACTGACTTTTGCAGCAGGGCCGCCAGACCGTCCTTCTCGGCTGCGATCACTTCCGCGACGTCGCGCGCGAGCAGCGTCACGCGCGCCGCCTTCGCCGCATAGGCCGGGTCGCCTTCGAGCAGGTGGGCGTACTCCAGCACATGGGCGCCGCAGCCCGAGGCCGTCATGACGATCGCCTCGGCGCCGGCCTCGATGTGCGGCCACCAGGCGTCGATGTTGCGCCGGGCGTCCTCGCGCGCGCCCTCGTGGTCGTCGAGGTGCAGGCGCACGGCGCCGCAGCAGCCGGCGCCCTCCGCTTCGATGACGGAAATGCCGAGTCGGTCGAGCACTCGCGCCGTGGCGGCGTTGATGTTGGGCGACATGCTCGGCTGCACGCAACCGGCCAGCATGAGCATCCTGCGCGCGTGGGAACGCCGTGCCGCCGGGACTGACTTTTGTTTCGGCAGCACCTTGGCCTTCAGCGCAGGCGGCAGCAGCGGTCGGAAGAATTGTCCGAGCTTGTAGGCCGGCCCGAACAGCCAGCCGCGGGTGAGGCCCTCGCGCAGGGCGAAGCGCAACAGGCGCTGGCCGGACGGGCGCGCCACGCGCTGCGCCACCACGGCACGGCCGATGTCGACCAGGCGGTGGTATTCGACGCCGGAGGGGCAGGTCGTCTCGCAGGCGCGGCAGGTCAGGCAGCGGTCGAGGTGGCGCTGGGTCTTCTCGGTGACCGCGGCGCCCTCGAGCAGCTGCTTGATGAGGTAGATGCGGCCGCGCGGGCCGTCGAGCTCGTCGCCCAGCAACTGGTAGGTCGGGCAGGTGGCGGTGCAGAAGCCGCAGTGCACGCACTTCCTCAGGATGGCGTCGGCCGTGTCGCCGTCCGGCGTGCCGCGGATGAAATCGGCGAGGTTGGTCTGCATGTCAGAAGTCGGGATACGAGCGGCCGGGGTTGAACAGGCCTTGCGGATCGAAGTTGCGCTTGAGCTTGCGGTGGATCGCCATCAGCGGCGCCGGCAGCGGCTGGAACACGCCGATGCCTTTATCCCCGCCGCGGAACAGCGTGGCGTGGCCGCCGGCCTGCGCCGCCGTCTCGCGCACGACCGCGGCCGGGCCGTCGAAAGCCAGCCAGCGCAGGGCGCCGCCCCACTCGATCAGCGGTTCGCCCGGCAGGGCCAGCGGCGGCGCCTTCGACGGCAGCGACAGGCGCCAGAGCGCCGCACCACCGGAAAAGAAACCGTCCTCCTGCTCGCGCACGCCGCGCCAGAAGCCATCCGCATCGGCGACGGCTTCGCCGCCGATCTTCTCGCGCGCCGCCGCCACCGCGGCGCGCGCGCCGGACAGGCGCAGCGTCAGCAAACCATCGCTCCAGCAGGTGGCGGAAATCGGCAGCGGCTGGCCGCCCCAGCGGTTCATCGCCTCGATGGCCTTGTCCTGCGGCAGCTCGAGGCGCAGCGTCGCCTCCGCCGGCGGCTTCGGCAGCACCTTGAGCGAGACTTCCAGCAGCAGGCCCAGCGTGCCCATCGCCCCGGCCATCAGGCGCGAGACGTCGTAGCCGGCGACGTTCTTCATGACCTGGCCGCCGAAGTTGAGGATTTCCCCCTGGCCGTCGAGCAGCTTCACGCCGAGGACGAAGTCGCGCACTGCGCCGGCCGTGGCGCGGCGCGGACCCGAGAGCCCCGCCGCGACGCAGCCGCCGACGGTGGCATCGCCGTAATGCGGCGGCTCGAAGGCCAGCATCTGGCCCTTTTCCGCCAGCGCCGCCTCGAGTTCCGCCAGCCGCGTGCCGGCGCGCACCGTCACCACCAGTTCGGTCGGCTCGTAGGCGACGAGGCCGGCATGGCCCGCCGTCTCGAGCAGCGTGCCCTCGGGCGCATTGCCGTAGAAATCCTTGCTGCCGCCGCCGCGGATGCGCAGCGGCGCCTTGTCCACCGCCGCGGCGAGCACGCGCTCGCGCAGCGCTTCCGTCATGTCGCTCATTTCGCTGAGCCCGTCAATCTGTATTCGGAGCAGCGCCGCGGCGTCGGCACGGCCTTGCCGGGATTCAGCAGGGTGTGTTCGTCGAAGGCCGCCTTGACGCCGCGGAAGGCGGCCAGCTCCTGCGGCGAGAACTGCGCGCACATCTGGCCGACCTTCTCGATGCCGACGCCGTGCTCGCCGGTGATGGTGCCGCCGACCTCGACCGAGAGCTCGAGGATCTTGCCGCCGTAGCCGGTGGCGCGCTCGACCTCGCCGGGCCGGTTGGCATCGAACATGATGAGCGGATGCAGGTTGCCGTCGCCGGCGTGGAAGACGTTGGCGCAGCGCAGGCCGTATTCCTGCGACAGCTCGGCGATGCGCGTCAGCACGCGCGCCAGGTGCTTGCGCGGGATGGTGCCGTCCATGCAGAGATAATCCGGCGTGATGCGCCCCACCGCCGGAAACGCCGCCTTGCGCCCGGCCCAGAACTTCAGCCGCTCGGCCTCGTTCTGCGAGACGCGGATCTCGGTGGCGCCGCTCTTTTCCAGCACGGCACACATGGCGGCGATCTCCTCGGCCACCTCCTCCGGCGTGCCGTCGGATTCGGCAAGCAGGATGGCTTCCGCATTCAGGTCGTAGCCGGCGTGCACGTAGTCCTCGACGGCGGCCGTGGCGGGCTTGTCCATCATCTCGAGCCCGGCCGGGATGATGCCGGCGGCGATGATGTCGGCGACCGCATTGCCGGCCTTCACCACGTCGTCGAAGGAGGCCATCGCCACCTGCGCCAGCTGCGGCTTCGGCGTCAGCTTCACCGTCGCCTCGAGCACGATGCCGAGCATGCCTTCCGAGCCGATCATCAGGGCGAGCAGGTCGTAGCCGGGCGAATCCAAAGCTTCGCTGCCGATCTCCACCACCGTGCCGTCGATCAGCGCCACGCGCACGCGCAGCACGTTGTGCACCGTCAGGCCGTACTTCAGGCAGTGCACGCCGCCGGAGTTCTCGGCGACGTTGCCGCCGATGGTGCAGGCGATCTGGCTCGACGGATCGGGCGCGTAGTACAGGTTGAAGGGCGCCACCGCCTCCGAGATGGCGAGGTTGCGCACGCCCGGCTGCACGCGCGCGGTGCGCGCCACCGGGTCGATGTCGAGGATGCGCATGAATTTCGCCAGCGACAGCACGACGCCGTGCTGCACCGGCGTGGCGCCGCCGGACAGGCCGGTGCCGGCGCCGCGCGCCACCACCGGCACGCGCAGTTCGTGGCACAGCTTCAGCACGGCGACGACCTGCTCCTCGGTGGTCGGCAGCGCCACCAGCAGCGGCAGCTGGCGATAGGCGGTGAGGCCGTCGCACTCGTAGGGCACGAGGTCCTCCCGTTCGACGAGCAAAGAGTCAGTCGCCAGGATGCGGCGCAGGCCGGCGACGAGGCGGGCGATCTCGGCCTCGGTCAGCTGTCGGTGTTCTTCGGGTGAGCCCATGTTTCCTCCGTCTGGCGGATGCTAATGGCGGAGTGGCCATGTTGGCAATGCGGGTAAACACCGGTTGCGGCGCCAGCCTGTGCGCGATTCCGCTTGAACACTCCATCCAAAAGGCATAATCTAGGAAAAACGCATAATTTCCGCCAACGGAGGGGCAGAGGGCCATGGGCAAACCGGCTCTGATCCAGATCGTCGACGACGACCTGCGCAACATCCGCCTGCTCGAGGCCCAGCTCAAGGCCGAGGGCCACGAGATCATGACCGCCCTCTCCGGCCACGCCTGCCTGGCGCAACTGAGAGACCGGCTGCCGGACCTGATCCTGCTTGACATCATGATGCCGGGCATGGACGGCTTCGAGGTGGCCGGCCGGCTCAAGCAGGACGCGCGCACGAAGGCCATCCCCGTCATCATGGTCACCGCCCTGGAAGATCGCGACTCGCGTCTGCGCGCCCTGCACATGGGCGCCGAGGAGTTCCTCAACAAGCCAATCGACCGCGCCGAGTTGTGGATCCGGGTACGCAACATGCTGCGTCTGAAGGAGTACCAGAACTTCCTCGCCGAGCACAACCGCATCCTCGAGGAACAGGTGGCCGAGCGTACCCAGGCGCTGCGCGAAGCCTACAAGGACACCATCTTCACCATGGTGCGTGCGGCCGAATTCAAGGACGAGGAAACAGGCGCCCATGTCCAGCGCATCAGCTTCTACTGCCGCGACATGGCCGAGGAGCTCGGCATGGATGCGCATTTCTGCGACGAGATCTTCCATGCCAGCCCGATGCACGACATCGGCAAGATCGCCATTCCCGATGCCGTGCTGCTCAAGCCGGGCGGCTTCACTCCGGAGGAATGGGCAGTGATGAAGGGCCACGCCGCCTTCGGCGCGAAGATCCTCGAGCGCGGCGGCTCCCCCTACACGAAGATGGGCGCCGAGATCGCCCTCAACCACCACGAGCGCTGGGACGGCACCGGCTACCCGGACGGCGTGCAGGGCGAGGCCATCCCCTTCCCGGCGCGACTCATGAACATCGCCGACGTCTACGACGCACTGCGCTCGAAGCGCCCCTACAAGCCGGCCTTCACGCACGCGCGGGCCGTCGAGATCATCACCGTAGGCGACGGCCGCACCCAGCCCGGCCACTTCGACCCGCAGGTGCTCGACGCCTTCGGCCGTTGTGCCGGGCGCTGGCGCGAAATCTACGAGACCAATGCCGACTGAGGCGCCGGCGGGGAAAGTCAGTCCCGGCGGGACGGCGCGCCCGCCCGGCCTGCGCGCCGCCGCCCCCTTCTCCAGCCTGCGCGCACGCCTGCTCGCCCTCGTCGCCCTGGCGCTGGCGCCGGCTTTCATGCTGGTCGCCTGGCTGCATTACGACATCCTGCGGAACGAACGCGCCGGCATCGCCGCCAGCGCGCGCCACATCGCCGCCTCGCGCGCCGCCGAGTTCGGCGAGAAGGTCGCAGAAACCAGGAGGCTGCTCGCCATCCTCGCCAGTCTTCCCGTAGTCAGGGGCGATCCGCGTCTGCCGATATGCAGCGAAGTTCTCGCCAGGATGCAGCGCGAGCTGCATCAATACGGCAATCTCGGCGTGGCATCGCTTGACGACAGGGTGTCCTGCAGCGCACAACCTTTCGACCCAGCACATCCGCCGCTGGTGGGCGACCGCCTGTGGTACCGCCGCGCGCTCGACACGCAGGGTTTCGCGGTGGGCGAACATCTCGTAGGGCGCGTCACCGGCCGGCACAGCATCACATTCGGCAGCCCGGTGACCAACTCGCGGGGTGAAATCTCTGGGGTCGTCTTCGCGGCCTTCGACCTGGCCTGGTTGTCGGGCTTCGTCTCCGGCCTGTCGATGCCGGCGAACGGCGTTTTGCACTTGCTGGACCGCGAGGGCCGCATCCTCGCCCGCCATCCCGAACATTCCGCCTGGGTCGGCAAGACGCACCCTCGGGCCCGGATGCTGCTCGCCATCTCAGCCGGCAAGGCGGAGGGTGCCGCCGAGGCTACCGGCGTCGACGACGTGCCGCGCATCTATTCATACGCCCATGTCCCTGGCACGGACAATGAACTAACCGTCTTCTTCGGCCTGCCCAAGGACGCCGCCGAGGCCGAGGCGCGCCAGCGCTTCGCCACCAGCCTGGCCTTCATGGCCCTCATCCTCCTGGCCGGCTTCGCCCTGGCCTGGCTCGCCGCCGAAGCAATGGTGCTGAGCCGCGTGCGTCGACTGTCGGATACGGCCGGCCGTCTTGCGGGGGGCGATCTCGGCGCGCGCAGCGGCATCGATGCGCCGGACGAGATCGGCCGCCTCGCCGCCGCCTTCGACGGCATGGCCGCAGCCGTGGAGGAGCGCGAACGCCAGCTGGACCGCGCCAACCGCGCGCTGCGCATCATCAACGCCTCGAACCGCGAGCTGCTGAAGAGCGCCGACGAAGCGACGCTGCTCTCCGCCATCTGCCGCCACATGGTGCGCCAGGGCGGCTACCGCGCCGCCTGGATCGGCCGCCGCATCGACGACGAGGCGCACAGCATCGAGTACGTCACCGGCGAGGGCATCGACGGCGAATTCGAGGCGGCGCTGCGGCAACTCACCTGGGCCGATACGCCGGCCGGCCGCGGCCCCCTCGGCACCGCCATCCGCGAACAGCGCACGGTGATCATGCAGGACATCCTTGCCGACGCGCTGTATGCGCCCTGGCAGGCGCTCGCGGCCCCGCGCGGCCTCGCCTCCGCGGCGGCGCTGCCGATCCGCCTGAACGGCGAGCTGTGGGGCGCCGTTGCCCTCTACGCCGGCAGGGCGGATGCCTTCAGCGAGGCGGAGGTATCCCTGCTCGCGCAGGCGGCCGACGACCTCTCCATCGGGCTGGCTGCGCTGCAGGCGCAGGCGCGCGAGCGGGCCGCGCGCGAGGCCAGCCGCATCAAGAGCGACTTCCTCGCCTCGATGTCCCACGAGCTGCGCACGCCGCTCAACGCCATCATCGGCTTTTCGGAGGTGATGCGCGACGGCATGGCCGGCGAAGTGACGCCGCAGCAGCGCGAATACCTGCAGGACATCCTCGCCAGCGGCACCCATCTGCTCGAACTCATCAACGACATCCTCGACCTGTCCAAGGTGGAGGCCGGCAAAATGACGCTGGAGCTGGAGTGCCTGCCGGTCGATTCGCTCCTGCGCGCCGGCCTGGCCGTGGTGCGCGAGAAGGCGATGGCCCGTCGCCTGGCGCTGGAGCTGCAGGCCGCGCCCGACGTCGGCGAGCTTTGCGCCGACGGGCGCAAGGTCAAGCAGATCGTCTACAACCTGCTCTCCAATGCGGTGAAGTTCACCCCGGAGGGCGGCCGCGTCGCGCTCTCGGCCCGCCGCGTGCCGCTCGCCGAGGTGCCGTCCGGAACGGAGCAGCCCCCCGGCGTCCTCGATTACCTGGAGATCGCCGTTGCCGACAGCGGCATCGGCATCGCGCCGGAGGACCAGGCAAGGCTGTTCACCGCCTTCACCCAGATCGACTCGGCACTGTCGCGCCGCCATGAGGGGACCGGGCTGGGGCTGAGCCTCGTGAAATCCCTGGCTCAGCTGCACGGCGGCGCCGTCGCGGTGGACAGCGCGCCGGGCAAGGGCTCGACCTTCCGCGTCTGGCTGCCCTACCGGCCGGCGGCCGACTGCCTTGCCGTCGCGCGCCGCCATTCCGGTAAGGCGGCGGAAACCCGCGGCGGCAAGGTGCTGGTGGTCGAGGACGATGTGCGCGCCTTCGAACTCCTGCGCCTGACGCTGGAGCAGGAAGGCTTCACCGCGATCCGCGCCGCCAATGCCGCCGAGGCGCGCGCGCACCTCGAGGCGGAGACGCCCGACCTCGTCACCCTCGACATCCTGCTGCCGGGCGAGGACGGCTGGCAGTTCCTCAACTGGCTCAAGCTCTCCGCCGCCTACGCGCACATCCCGGTGGTGGTGATCTCCATCGTCGCCGAGCAGGAAAAGGGATTCTCGCTGGGCGCCTCCGCGGTGCTGCAGAAGCCTTTCCACCGGGAGGATCTGATGCGGGCGCTGGCCGAGTTCGGTTTCGGCCCGGCCGGAGAGGCCGGGCAACGCATCCTGGTGGTGGACGACGATCCGGCGGCCGTCGAGCATCTCTCCACGCTGCTCGCCGCGGAAGGCTACGCCGTAGACAGGGCCTACGGCGGACGCGAGGGCGTCGCAAAGGCGCTCGCCGCCCCGCCCGACCTGATCCTGCTCGACCTGATGATGCCGGACCTCTCCGGCTTCGACGTGGTGACGGTGCTGCGCACCGACTCGCGCACGGCCCTCGCGCCGATCGTCATCGTCACCGGCAAGGACCTCGCCCCGGAGGACCGCACGGCACTCAACGGCCACGTCCAGGCCGTCGTGCAAAAGAGCCGCTTCTCGCCCGAAACCTTCCTCGCCGAAGTGAGGCGCGCACTCGGATCGAGGGACCGATGACCGTGGCCACCATCCTGATCGTCGAGGACAACCCGGCCAACCTCAAGCTCGCCACGCTGCTGCTGGAGAAGGCCGGCCATGCCGTGCTGGCCGCCGCCGACGGCGAGGCGGGCGTCCGCCTCGCCGGGGAGCGCCTGCCCGATCTCGTGCTGATGGACATCCAGATGCCCGGCATCGACGGCCTCGAAGCGACGCGCCGCCTGCGCGCCGATCCGGCCACGGCGGGGTTGAGGATCGTCGCACTCACCGCGCTCGCCATGAAGGGGGACGAGGAGCGCATCCTGGCTGCCGGCTGCGACGGCTACATCGCCAAGCCCTTCCATCCCGCCGAGTTCCTGGAGAAGGTCGCGGCGGCGCTGGGCCGTTAGGCGATCAGGATCGCGCGGAAGTCATTCACGTTGGTGCGCGTCGGCCCGCTGACGACGAGGTCATTCAGCGCGGCGAAAAAGCCGTAGCCGTCGTTGTCGGCGAGCCGCGCCTTCGCGTCGATGCCGGCGGCGCGGGCGCGCGCCAGCGTATCGTCGGTCAGCACCGCACCGGCATTGTCCTCGGTGCCGTCGATGCCGTCGGTGTCGCCGGCCAGGGCATGGATGCCGGCGGCGCCGTCGAGCGCCAGCGCCAGCGCCAGCAGGAACTCGGCGTTGCGCCCGCCGCGCCCCCGCCCCTTCACCGTCACCGTCGTCTCGCCGCCGGAGAGCAGCACGCAGGGCGGCCGCGCCGGCGCGCCGTGCCGGGCGCAGGATTTCGCCATGCCGGCCAGGGCCTTCGCCACCTCGCGCGCCTCTCCCTCGAGGGCATCGCCGAGAATGAGCGGTTCGACGCCGGCCGCGCGCGCCGCCGCGGCGGCGGCCGCCAGCGAGGCCTGCGCCGTGGCGATGACGCGCGTCTCGCAGTGGGCGAAGCGCAGGTCGTCCGGCTTCGGCGTCTCGCTGATGCCCGACCTGAGCAGGGCCTCCACCGCCGGCGGCACGGCGATGCGGTATTTCTCCAGGACCGCCAGGGCGTCGGCGCAGGTGGTCGGGTCCGGCACGGTGGGCCCGGAGGCCACCACCGCCGGGTCGTCGCCCGGCACGTCGGAGATCACCAGCGTCAGCACCCGCGCCGGGTAGGCCGCCGCGGCGAGGCGCCCGCCCTTGATGGCGGAGAGGTGCTTCCTCACGCAGTTCATCTCGCCGATGCCGGCGCCGCTCTTCAGCAGGGCGCGGTTCACCGCCTGCTTGTCGGCCAGGGTGATGCCCTCGTGGGGCAGGGCCAGCAGGGCGGAGCCGCCGCCGGAAACCAGCACCAGCACCCGGTCGTCGGAAGTCAGTCCCTGCACCGCGGCGAGCATGCGCGCCGCCGCGGCGCGGCCGGCCTCGTCGGGCACGGGATGCGCCGCCTCGACCACCTCGATGCGCCGGCAGGGCATGGCATGGCCGTAGCGCGTCACCACCAGGCCGGACAATTCGCCGGTCCAGTGCTGCTCCACGGCATGGGCCATGGCCGCGGCAGCCTTGCCGGCGCCGATCACCACGGTCCGGCCCCGGGTCGGCGGCGGCAAGTGGCGCGGCACGCAGGCGGCCGGGTCGGCGGCGGCGACCGCCGCCTCGAAAAGCCCCTTCAGGAACTGTCGCGCATCCATTTCCATGTCCGGCCTAAAGTTTCCCATTCAGTTGCCGTAAAAAACCTTGAAGGCCATGAACCCGCCCGAAACTTCGATATCCAGGAGCGGACATGGCCGGCAAAACCGATTTTCCCCCCGTAGAACGGCGCCACAACCACAGGCTGCGCGATCTGTTCGAGGAAGCCTACGAGCGGGTCCTGCCCTGCCTCGACCCGCGCCAGGCCTGGGGCCGGGTGCCGCTGGAGCACCTCGCCTTCCGCATGCTGCGCGAAGCATACCCCGACTTGCCGCCACAGGAGGTCCATCTGCTGGTGTGCGCCTCGGTGCGCGTCTACCGCCAGCGCATGCGGGACCAGGCCGGGCATCTGCCGCAGCCGGAGGAAATCCGCATGCCGCAGGCCGCCGTGTAGGAAAGATTCCTACAAGCGATTTATCTGCCGACCTATTCAGGCTTCAAGTTATTTGTCGTTAAATCAGGCAAACACAGCAATAAAAGGAATGGCTCATGAATAACGAACGACGCAAGAACCTCAAATTGCGGGCACTTTTCGACGAGGCCTACAACCGGATCGAGCCCTGCTATGAAACCCGGCCGCCGCAGGGCCTGCCGGTCGAGTGGGTGGTCTTCCGCACGGCGCGGGCCGCCTATCCGCAGCTGACGACCCTGGACCTGTTCCAGCTCGTCATGGCCTCCTCCCGCGTGTATCGGAACCGGCAGTCCAGCGCGCCCGGCAACCTGGCCTTCTGAACCCGCAACGACTCCTCACCCGCCCAAAATCCCCTCCTGGGCGGCTCCAAGCCGGCGTCTGACGCCGGCTTGTTTTTTGGCATCGACGCGACCGGGGCGGTCAGGCATGATCCGTCCATGCGCACCGCCCTGCTGGCCGACGTCCACAGCAACCTCGAGGCCCTGCAGGCCTGCCTGGACCACGCGCGCCGGGAAGGTACGGACCGGTTCGCCTTCCTCGGCGACCTGGTCGGCTACGGCGCCGACCCGCTGGCCTGCCTCGACATCGTCGCCGGCCTGGTCGGCGCGGGCGCCCTGGCCGTGGCCGGCAACCATGACACGGCCTGCCTCGGCGGCCACCTCGACGCCATGAGCCTTCCCGCCCGGGATGCCATTTACTGGACGCGCGAACGGCTCGACCCGCGCCAGCGGGATTTCCTCTCCGGCCTGCCGCTGACCGTGGCCGAGGACGACCGCCTGTATGCGCATGCCAGCGCCGACCGGCCGGAAGCATGGACTTACATCACCGGCGCGCGGGAGGCCGCGCAGGCGCTCGACGCAACCGCGGCGCGCATCGTCTTCGTCGGCCACGTGCATCACCCCCAGCTGTATTTCACCACCCCCGGCGGCGCGCTTCGGGCCTTCACGCCGGTGCCGGGCGTGGCCATGCCGCTCAGCGACTTCCGCCGCTGGCTGGTCATCGTCGGCTCCGCCGGCCAGCCGCGCGACGGCAATCCGGCCGCCTGCTACGCCCTCCACGATTCGGCCGCCGGCACGCTCACCCATTACCGCGTGCCTTATGATGCCCGGGCGGCGGCGAACAGGATTCTCGAGGCCGGACTGCCGGAGCGACTGGCATGGCGACTGATCAGGGGGGAATAGGCGAGCGCCGGCTTCCGCCGGGGGCGGAGGTGGGCGCTTTCCGCATCGTGGACCTGCTGCACGAGGGCGGCATGGCCCTGCTCTATGCGGTCGAGGCCAGCGGCGAAGATCCCCCGCCCTTCCCGCTCGTCATGAAGATCCCGAGGCTGGCTTTCGGCAGCCATCCCGGCTGCCTGGTCGGCTTCGAGGTGGAGCTGATGATCCTCGGCCGGCTGGCGGGACCGCACGTGCCGCGGCTCGTCGCCAGCGGCCGCGTCGACGGCGCGCCCTGGCTGGCCATGGAACGCATCGGCGGCGGCAGCCTGACGCAGGCCGCCGCGCGCGCGCCGCTCGACCCGGCGGAAGTCGTCCGCCTGACGGGAACCGTCGCCGCGGCCGTGCACGACCTGCACCGCCAGAACGTCATCCACCACGACCTCAAGCCGGAGAACGTGCTGTTCCGGGAGGACGGCAGTGCCGTGCTGGTGGACTTCGGCCTCGCCCGCCATGGCGAACTGCCCGACCTCGTCGAGGAGGAATTCCATCTGCCGGCCGGCACCGGCGCCGCCATCTCGCCGGAGCAGCTCGCCGGCATCCGCAACGATCCGCGCAGCGACCTGTTCGCCCTCGGCGTGCTCGCCTACCGCCTGGCGACGGGCGCGCTGCCCTTCGGCGCGCCGACCACGCGCGGCGGCATGCGGCGGCGGCTGTACGTCGAACCCGTGCCGCCGCGCGCGCTGCGCCCCGGACTGCCGCCCTGGCTGCAGGAAATCATCCTGCGCTGCCTGGAGATTCGCCCGGAGGCGCGCTACGCCACCGCCGCGCAACTGCTGCATGACCTCGCCCACCCCGGACAGGTGCCGCTGACGGCGCGCGCCGCCCGACTGCGGCGCGCCGGACCCATCGCCGCGGCGCAACGCTGGCTGCAGGCCCTGCGTGAGCCGGCGCCGGTCGCCGCGACGCCGGCCCGGCATCTCGCCCATGCGCCCCACGTGATGGCCGCGATAGACCTGGCCGACCGCCGCGAGCCCCTCGCCGAGGCGATGCGCGCCGCACTGCGGCGTTCGCTGATCGCCGAACCGGACCTGCGCATCACCCTCATCGCCGTGCTGGCGCCGCAGCCCTTCGGCGAGGAATCGGCGCCCGAGATCGATCACGCCCGGCAGACGTCCGCCCTGGTCGAGTTGCGCCACTGGGCGCACCCCCTCGGCCTGCCCGCCGACAAGCTGCGCGTCCATCTGGCCGAAAGCGCCGATCCGGCCGCTACCCTGCTCGACTACGCTGCGGCGCACCATGTCGACCGCATCGTGGTCGGTGCGCGCGGCCACTCTGCCCTGCGCCGCTACCTCGGCAGCGTCTCGGCCAGGGTGGTGGCCGAAGCGCCCTGCAGCGTGAGCGTCGTCAGGCCGCCGGAAAATAATCCATAGAATTTTTACATCTATTTATTCAATTGATGAAGTTGTAGTGCGCACCGCCTCGCTGTAGAAATGCACATCCAACAATAAGAACAAGGTTGCATAACCAACGAGGAGGCGCAGCGTCATGAGCAATTCGTGTCGTTCGATTTCGTTTCTTCCCCTTCCCCCCGCACGCAAGGCCACCCCGCCGCCCACCGGTTGCTAGCGCAACGCGCATGCCAACAAATACAACGCGCCGCTGCCGGGTGCGTCCTTGAAGAAAAATGAAATGAGAGGAGGGAAGGCATGGTTTACACACACAAATCGCCGGCACTGCTGATCATCGGCATCGTCATGCTGCTGTGGGGCTGGCTCAACAACACCGGCGCCGTCGACGGCCTGCAGGCCTGGCTGCACCCCGGCGTATACAAGGAGCACAAGCAGGCCGTCGACAAGCATCAGGCTGCGGAAAAGGCCGCCGCCGACAAGGCCGCGGCCGAAGGCAAGCCGGCCCCCGAAGCCAAGGCCATGAAGCCGGGCAAATTCGACGCACTGAAGGCAGGCCAGGCGCAGTTCGCCTTCATCTTCGGCGGCATCTTCGGCGTCATCGGCCTGCTCATCCTGCTCGTGAAGCCGAAGGAAGGCCACCTCGACTACTACATCTCGATCTTCCCCGGCATGGCCTTCATCCTGTCCATCGCCTTCGTCGTGCGCTGGGGCCTCGACCCGATGTTCGCCAACTGGGGCAAGGCGGCCCTGCCGACGCTGGGCTGGGATTTCGCCAAGATCCTCAACCTCAACTACGTCGTGCTGGGCATCGTCATCGGCATGATCGTGGTGAACGTCTTCCGCATCCCGGGCTGGGCCGCCAACGGCGTGCGCACGGCGCGCTTCTTCCTGAAGACCGGCGTGGTGCTGCTCGGCACGCTGTACAGCGCGGCGGAGCTGGCGCAGCTCGGCGCCCTCTCGGTGGTGATGATCGGCGTCTTCGTGCTGGGTTCCGTCTGGCTGGTGCTGCTGGCCGGCCCGCGCATGGGCGCCAGCAACTCGATGACCGGCGTGCTCTCCTCCGGCGTCGGCGTCTGCGGCGTCTCGGCGGCGGTGGCGGCCTCGCCGGTGGTGAACGCCAAGGCGGTGGACATCGCCTTCACGCTGGGCACCATCCTGCTGTGGGGCGTGCTGTGCATGTTCATCTTCCCGACCATCGGCCACCTGCTCGGCATGGGCCCGGTGCAGTTCGGCGCCTGGGCCGGCACCGGCATCCTCAATTCGGCGCAGGTGGCGGGCGCGGCGCTGGCCTTCGACCCGCACGGCATCCAGACGCTGAAGGTGGCGGAGATCTTCAACATCACCCGCGTGCTGTTCCTGCCGATCATCGTCGTCTGGCTCGCCGCCTGGTACGTCAAGCGCGAAGCCGGCGCGCAGAAGATCGACCTCAGCCAGGTGCTGATCGCCAAGTTCCCGGTCTTCGTGCTCGGCTTCCTCGGCCTGTTCATCCTTTCGACGATGGGCGTGTTCGCGCCGGCCGGCCATTACCAGGGCAAGTACTTCTCCAGCACGGAAATCAAGGAGGACAAGCTGCTCAAGGAGAAGGACCTCGCCGCGCTGCAGGCGGCGCTGCCCAAGGTGACGGCGCCGGAGGACAACAAAGCCCTGCAGGACCTGATCGCCAACAGGAAGCTGGCCACCCGCGAGCAGGATGTCCTGCTGCGCGGCGTCGCCAAGATGGAAGGCCTCGACAAGGGCGCCAAGGACGCGCTCGGCAATGCCCACAAGGCCGCCTGGCACGACTCGAAGATCATCAAGGCCTACCGCGACTGGATCGCCTGGCTGTTTGCCTTCGGCCTCACCGGCCTCGGCATGCAGATCACCGTGGCCTCGATCAAGCAGGCCGGCGGCAAGCCGCTCATCATCGGCTCGGTGGTCGGCCTCATCAAGGCGATCGGCTCGCTGATCGTCGTCCTGCTGTTCGTGCGCGAATTCGTTTAAGGAGAACCGTCATGGCTGAAGAAGAGAAGAAGTTCGAGCGCGGCACCCAGCTGTCGATTTTCGTCAGCGACCGCTTCGAGGACGTCGGCGCCCTGATCGCCGCCTGCCTCATCGCCTTCGGCGTGCTGCTGTACATCGGCAAATGAGTGCATCGACTGACGCGGCCGTCGCCGGCATGGCGGCCGCCCGTTCCATGGCGACCGGCCTCGCGCCGCGCACCCTGCTCCTCGCCCACCATGGCACGCCCGGGGCGGAGCAGGCGGCGGCGCTGGCCCTGTCGCTGGCGGTGCCGGGTCACACCCGCATCGTCTCACTGTATGTCGTGCCGGACTTCTGGGACGGCATGCAGGGCGACGACTGGCTCAACAACGCGTGGACGCGCGACGCCTTCGGCCGCCACGTCGAAGGCCAGCTGGAAGCCGATGCGCGCGAGCAGCTTCACAGCGTGGCCGAGCGCTGCGCGGCGCAGGGCATCGAGTGCGTGCCGCGGCTCGCCTACGGCAAGCCCGCCGAGTGCCTGCTCGCCGCGGCGCGCGAATGCGATGCCGACCTGGTGGTGATCGGGCCGCCGCGGCAGAAGGGCGCGCCCGGACTGCGCTCGCGCATGGACCTGGACCGGCTCGGCCGCGGCCTCGCCGTGCCGTTCATGGTGGCGACCGCGCGTTGATGGCGGAACCGGCCGCGGCGGAGAACGCCGCCTGGGTCGACATCGAACTGCCGCTCGCGCCGCAACAGGCGCTCGGCTACGCGCGCAACGTCGAGCGCCTGCTGCGCCTGAACCCCTACCTTGAAATAAGCCGCTTCGAGCGCGCCGCCGACGGGTGCTACCGCCTCGAAGGGCTCAACGAAATGAACGGCCTCGCCGTCTCCTGCGGACTGACTTTTCGGGAGGAAGGCGCGAACGGCTTCCGCCTCGACTACGACAGCGGCCTCAAGCTCGCCACGCAAGTGGCGGTGGCGCCGCACGCGGCCGGCGCACTGCTGACGATCCGCGAAAGCTACCGCCAGCCGGAGAACGCGGCAGCGCTTGCCCAGGTCGACCGCAGCCTGACGCCCTGGGGCATGGCCCTCCGCCGGCACCTGCTCGGCCTGGCGCGCTGGAACCGCCTGCCGGGCTACCGCTGGTGGCGCGAGCGGGTCTGGCTGGGCATGAAACCGCGTGAGCGGCGCATCGCCCGCCTGATCGTCTGGGCGACGCTGTTCGAGTTCGTGCTCTTCGTCGCCGCCATCTGGGCATTTCTTTACTGATCCCGTTCCTCCGGCGGCTTGAGCTTGCGGAAGGCGCGCCACAGCAGCAGGTCGTAGGCGATCTTCATGCCGGCGCCGATGAACAGCGGTGCGCCGAGCGACGCCGCCTGCATCAGCCAGCCGGCGAACGAAGGCGCCACCGCCCAGCCGCCCACCCGCACCAGATGCGTCACGCCCGAAGCGTAGGTGCGCTCCTCCGGCCCGACCACCGCCATCACGTAGGACTGGCGCGTCGGCACGTCCATTTCCACCAGGCCCTCGCGCAGCAGGAAGAGGATCGCCGCCACCCAGAAGTTCGGCGCGAAGGCCACCGAGGCGAGCAGCACGCTCGACGGGATGTGGGTGAACACCATGGTGTTCACCAGTCCGATGCGCGCCGCCAGCCAGGCCGCGCCGAGATGCGAGAGGGCGTTGAGCACGCGTGCGGCGAAGAACAGGCCGCCGATCAGCGCGGCGGAAACGGCGAAGCGCTCGAAGAAGAAATAGGAGAGCAGCGCCGAGCCGAGGAAGCCGCCGGCAATCGAATCGACGGCGAACAGCGCGGAGATCTTCCAGACGATCTTCTTGCTCTCGGGCGACACCGGCCGGAGCGCTTCGGCGGCGCCGCTCTCCGCCGCCGCCGACAACTTCAGCGCCAGCGGCGCACCGGCGGCGAGCAGCAGCGCGTAGAGCAGGAACATGGCGCGATGCGCCTGCGTCTCGTCGATACCCGCGGCAGCGAGCAGCGCCGGCGCCGCGGCCAGCAAGGCGCCGAGCGCGTGGCCGATGTCGGTGAGCAGGTTGTAGCGGGCGAAGGCGCCGGTGCGTCCCGCATCGTCCGTCGTCGCCGGCAGGATGGCCTGCTCCAGCACCAGCGCCGCGCCGCGGTCGCGGCCCATGCCGTTGAGCGTGCCGACGAAGGCCGCCGCGGCCATCGCCAGAGGGCCGGACACCAGCGCCGCGCCGAGGCCGCCTGCGGCCCCCAGCAGCGACAGCCAGAGCAGGCAGCGCCGCCGCCCGAGGCGGTCGCCCGCCCAGGTGACCACCACCAGCGCCAGCGTCGCGCCGATCAGTCCTGCCGAGAGCACGGCGCCGATGGCGGCTGCGGAAAAGCCGAGCCGCGCCAAAGTCAGTCCCAGCAGCACGCCGGCCATGCCGGTGGCGAGGGCGCGCAGGAATGCCGTGATGAAAATTATTTGCCGGTCGGAAAGCATGCCGTCTCCACCCCCTGCGCTACACTGCCCTCATCCCGTTGCCCGCGACAGCCTCGAATGGAACCGCCCGACGCAAGCCATCGCGCACCTGCCCCCATCTCCTTCGGCGAAGCCTTCCGCTACTGGCTCAAGCTCGGCTTCATCAGCTTCGGCGGGCCGGCCGGGCAGATCGCCATGATGCACCAGGAACTGGTCGAACGCCGCCGCTGGATCTCCGAGCGGCGCTTCCTGCACGCCCTCAACTACTGCATGCTGCTGCCGGGCCCCGAGGCGACGCAGCTCGCCGTCTACATCGGCTGGCTGATGCACCGCACCTGGGGCGGCCTCGTCGCCGGCGCGCTGTTCGTGCTGCCTTCGGTGTTCATGCTGATCGCCCTTACGTGGATCTACCTTGCCTTCGGCGACGTGCCGGCGGTGGCCGGCATCCTCTACGGCATCAAGCCGGCGGTCACCGCCATTGTCGTCTTCGCCGCCTGGCGCATCGGTTCGCGCGCGCTGAGGAACGGCCTGCTGTGGGCAATGGCGGCGGCGGCCTTCGTCGCCATCTTCACCTTCAACGTGCCCTTCCCCGCCATCGTGCTGGCGGCGGCCATCCTCGGCTACCTCGGCGGCCAGCTGGCGCCGGCGAAGTTCGCCGCCGGCGGCGGCCACGGCGCGACGGGAAAATCCTGCGGCGCGGCGCTGATCGACGACGATACCCCGCCGCCGCCGTGGGCGCGCTTTTCCTGGGCCCGCTTCGGCACCTTCTGCGCCGTCGGCGCGATCATCTGGGCACTCGCCATGGCCCTGCTCGCGGCGCAGGGCGGCTGGCACGGCACCTTCGCGCAGATGGGCTGGTTCTTCACCAAGGCGGCGCTGCTCACCTTCGGCGGCGCCTACGCCGTGCTGCCCTATGTCTATCAGGGCGGCGTCGAGACCTACGGCTGGCTCACCGGCCCGCAGATGATCGACGGCCTGGCACTCGGCGAGACGACGCCGGGTCCGCTCATCATGGTGGTGGCCTTCGTCGGCTTCGTCGGCGGCTGGACCAAACAGGCGTTCGGGCCGGAGGCGCTGGCGCTGGCCGGCGTCGCCGGCGGCTTCGTCGCCGCCTTCTTCACCTTCCTGCCCTCGTTCCTCTTCATCCTGGTCGGCGGCCCGCTGGTGGAGGCCACCCACGGCGACATCAAGTTCACCGCGCCGCTCACCGGCATCACCGCCGCGGTGGTCGGCGTGATCGTCAACCTGGCGGTGTTCTTCGCCTGGCACGTGCTGTGGCCGCAGGCGAGCGCCGCGGCGCCCTTCGCCGGCGGCTTCGAGTGGCCGGCGGCGCTGATCGGGCTGGCCGCCGCCCTCGCCCTGTTCCGTTTCAGGATCGGCATCATGCCGGTGATCGGCGCCTGCGCGGCGGCGGGCCTGGCTTTCTCTCAGGCGACTGCCTGAACGGCCGCGGATGGGCAAGGCGATGCGAAACCAACTGAGCCTTCTGGCGGCATGGGCCTGCCTGGCTGTCCCATTGCCGGCCGCGGCGCAACAGGCGCCCATTCCGCCCTCGTCGGTTGTCCGTTTCAACATCCTCTGTGCCACCTGCCACGAAGGCGAATGCAGCTCGCGCCTGAGTTTCCGGCTCGACCCCGGCGCCACGGACAGCCACATCCGCCGCTATACCGGCGACATCACGCTGCAGACCGCCCGCGAGCTCAACGCGCTGCTCGAGCACATGAAGCTCGAGTGCGGCTATTACGCCATCGACCTGCCTTCGCCGAAGGACGGCCGCTGGAAGGCGGAGCTGCTGCAGCAGCTGCATGCGGCGGAAGAAAAGGCTTATTTCATACCGCTCGGCAAGCTGGAGGCCGGCAGGTACCGCTTCACCCTCACCTTCGAGCACGATGCCCTGGTCACCATCCAACTGATTTCGGCAAGATTCGATATCGCCGAACAACCCGCGGTCAGGACGCAGGAAGGCAAGGCACTGGTGGTTCTGGAAGCGGACAAGCCCGGCGACTACTATCTGCGCCTGCGCACCGAACAACCGGCGCGCCTGCAGGCGCTGGACAAGGAACGCCTCCCATAGCGTTTAGCGCGCCCCGGGGCTTGTCCCTATTCGCTTTATGGTTCAATATCTTCAGAAACATGCCGTGAACCCGCATGAGAAGCGCGATTCCGCCAGGAATCACGCCCTTTGGGGAGAACGGCAATAGTGGAACGTCTGACGTCTTTTCTTGTCCTGGCCGGCCTGCTGCTCGCGCTCACCGCGCGGGCCGAGGCCGGCGGCGCGCTGGTGCTCAACACCGGCGTGCGCGCGCCCTATACCCAGTCCGACCGCAGCGGCTTCCTCGACCGCCTGGTGGCGGAGCTTTTCCGCCGCATCGGCCTGCAGGCCGAGGTGCAGGTTTACGAGGCCTCGGAACGGGCCATGCAGAACGCCGACGCCGGCATCGACGACGGCATGGCGATGCGCATCAAGGGGCTCGAGAAGCAGTACCCGAACCTGGTCCGCGTGCCCGAGAAGGTCATCGACAACGACTTCGTCGCCTACAGCCGCCGGCACGCCTTCCCGACGCGGAACTGGGAAGCCCTGGCGCCCTACCACGTCGCCCACATCATCGGCTGGAAGGTGTTCGAGAAGAATCTGGGAAACCGCGGGGAAATCACCCGTGTGCGCAACGCGGAGCAGCTCTTCGATCTGCTGCGCCAGGACCGCGCCGACGTCATCCTCTACGAGCGCTGGCAGGGCCTGTGGTGGGCGCGCGAGCTGGCCCTCGACGCCCGTCTGCTCGAGCCGCCGCTCGCCAGCCAGGAGATGTTCATCTACCTGCACCGCAAGCATGCGCCGCTGGTCGGCAAGCTGGCGGCGGCGCTGGCCGCCATGAAGCAGGACGGCAGCTACAAGCGCATCTTCGACGACACCCTGGCGCCCCTGTCGGCGCGCCGCTAGTCCACCCGGCATGCTGCGCGATCTGCCCCAGGTCATCTCCCACACGCTGGCGCGCCGGCTGATCCTGTGGACCATCCTCTTCAGCGGCTCGATCGCGCTGGTCATCACGGTCCTGCAACTGACGTGGGAGTACCGCGACGACCTGCGCGAGGTCGAGGAGCGCTTCGAGCAGATCGAGCGGAGCCTCCTGCCCGGCATCGTCGAGGCGGTGTGGGTCTCCGACCGCAGGCAGCTCGCCATCCTCCTCGACGGCATCAAGCAGCGCCGCGACTTCAGCCATGCCGAGGTGGTCGTCGACGGCCAGGTGCTGGCCTCGACGGGCCAGGCAAAGACGGAGGCGCGCATGACCCGGCGCTGGCCCCTCGAGTACGACTACCGCGGCCGCCGCCAGGCCATCGGCGAGCTGGTCGTGGACGCCGACCTGGAAGTCACCCGCGCGCGCTTCGTCGAGCGCGCCGTCTTCATCGTCGGCGCCAACGTCGCCAAGACGGCGCTGGTCGCCCTCTTCATGTTCCTGCTGGTGCACCGCCTCGTCACCCGCCACCTCGAGGACTTCGCCCGCCATGTCGGCCAGGCCTCCTTCGAGAACCTCAACACCCCGGTGGTGCTCGAGCGCAGGCCGCCGCCGCGCCCGGACGAGCTCGACGCCCTGGTGGCGGCCTACAACAATCTGCGCGAGAACCTGACGGACTCCTACAACCGCATCCGCCCGCTTTTTCACGCAGTCGAGCAGAGCCCGGTGTCGATCTTCGTCACCGACACCGAGGCGAGAATCCAGTACGCCAACCGCCACTTCACCCGGGTGACGGGCTACCGGCCGGAGGAGGTTGTCGGCAAGAAACCGAGCCTGTTCAAATCGGGCCAGACGCCCCCGGCGGTCTACAAGGACATGTGGCAGACCATCACCGGCGGCGGCATCTGGAGCGGCCGGCTCTACAACCGCAAGAAGGACGGCACGCTCTACTGGGAGAACACGACGATCGCCGGCATCGTCGACGAGCACGGCCGAATCGCCAATTACGTCGCCATCAAGGAAGACATCACCGAGCGCGTCGAGACCGAGCGCAGCATCCGAGAGCTCAACGAATCGCTGGAGCGCCGCGTCGCCGAACGCACCGCCGCGCTGGAGCGGGCCAACAAGGAACTGGAGTCCTTCTCGAGCACCGTCTCGCACGACCTGCGCGCGCCGCTGCGCGCCATCAACGGCTTCGCGCGGCTGCTGCTGGAAAACGAGCGAGGGCGCCTGTCCGAGGAAGGCCAGGGCATGCTCGACCGCATCGTCGCCAACAGCAGCAAGCTCGGCGCGCTCATCGAGGAAATCCTCGAGTACAGCCGCGCCGCGCAGAAGCCGCTGCATCGCGCGCCGGTCGACCTGGGCAAGCTGGCCCGCGGCATCGCAGAAGAGATGGCCGGCGACCATCCGGCCGCCCGCGTCGACGTCGCGGCCCTGCCGCTGGTCGAGGGCGATGCGACCATGCTGCACCAGGTCCTGCAGAACCTGGTCGGCAACGCCCTCAAGTTCTCCGCCGGACGCAGCGCGCCGTGCGTGGAGGTGGGTTGCCGCCGCGAGGGGGATGAAGACGTCTTCTTCGTGCGCGACAACGGCGCCGGCTTCGACATGCGCTACGCCGACAAACTGTTCGGCATGTTCCAGCGCATGCACAGCGAAAGTCAGTTCCCGGGCACCGGCGTCGGCCTGGCCATCGTCAAGCGCCTGATCGAGCGGCACGGCGGCCGCATCTGGGCGGAGTCGGCGCCGGACGCCGGCGCCACCTTCCATTTCACGATCCCGAGGGGATGAGTCAGCGGCGGACTGCCGCCAGGATGCCGGCGAGCAGCGCCACCGGCGTCGGCGGGCAGCCGGGCACGCGCACGTCCACCGGGATGACCTTCTCCACGGCGCCGCAGCTGGCGTAGCTCTCGCCGAAGACGCCCCCCGTGCAGCCGCAGTCGCCCACCGCCACCACCAGCTTCGGGTCCGGCGTGCAGTCGTAGGCCACTTTCAGCGCGTGCTCCATGTTCTTCGTCACCGGGCCGGTGACCAGCAGCATGTCGGCGTGGCGCGGACTGGCGACGAACTTGATGCCGTAGCCTTCGAGGTTGGTGTAGGGATTGTTGAGGGCGTGGATCTCCAGCTCGCAGCCGTTGCAGGAGCCGGCGTCGACCTGGCGGATGGTCAGCGCGCGGCCGAGGATGCGCAGGATCTCCCGGTTCAGGCGCGCGACCTCGCGCGCTTCCGCGCCGGTTCCGGGCGGCGGCTCGGTGACGATGCCGGTGCGCAGGATGCGCCTGAGCATGGGGATCACAGGTCGGCTCCGCTGTATGAGAGGTTGAACGACTTGTTGATGAGCGGGAAGTCGGGAACGATGTCGCGCATCACCGCATGCTCCAGCGCCGGCCAGGCCTGCCAGGACGGATCGTGCGGGTGCACGCGGGCCAGCCGGCCCTCGCCGTCCAGCGCCACGCCGACCAGCACCTCGCCGCGCCAGCCTTCGATCACGCCGAGGCCGTCGCCCCCGGGCGCCGGCGGCACTTCGACGCACACTTCGCTGTCGGGCAGGCCGGCGGCGAGCTCGCGCAGCAGGCGCAGCGATTCGACGATCTCCGCGAAGCGCACCGCGGCCCGCGCCGCCACGTCGCCGCGCTCGTCCGTGGCCGGACGCACGCCCAGCATCGCCCACGGCGGCGGCGGCGTGTAGCCCTGCCGGTGGGCGCGGGCATCGAGGATCAGTCCGGTGGCGCGCGCCGCAACGCCGGTGAGCGACAGTTCGCGCGCCAGCTCGGCATCGATGGCGCCGGTGGTGAGGAAGCGGTCCTGCAGGCCGGCGTGTTCGTCGTAGATTTTCCCGAGCGCCTTCACCTCGCGCCCGATGGCTTCGCATTGCTCGGCGATGGCGCGCAAGGCGGGCGCCTCCAGGTCGAGCGCCGTGCCGCCGGGCACGATGCGGTCCATCATGAAACGATGGCCGAAGAGCGCGGCGTTCAGGCGCAGCCAGTCCTCCTTCAGGCGCATGAACTGGGAAAAGCCGAAGGCCAGGGCGGCGTCGTTGCCGAGCGCGCCGAGGTCGCCGAGGTGGTTGGCGACGCGTTCGCGCTCCAGCATCAGCGCGCGCAGGCCGAGCGCGCGCGGCGGCGGGCTGGCGCCGCAGGCGGCCTCGACGGCCGAGGCATAGGCCCAGGCATAGGCGCAGGTGGAATCGCCGGAAATGCGGCCGGCGAGCCGCGCGCCCTCGGCGAGATTCTTCCCGATGAACAGCTTCTCGACGCCCTTGTGCTGGTAGCCGAGGCGCTGCTCGAGGCGCAGCACGCGTTCGCCGATCACCGAGAAGCGGAAGTGGCCCGGCTCGATGATGCCGGCGTGGATCGGCCCGACGGGAATCTCGTGGGCGCCCTCGCCGCCGACCTGGACGAATTCGTAGTCGCTGGGCGCATTGGGGAAGCCCTCCCCCTCGCCCGCGTCGTGGCGCAGCGGGAACCAGTCCGCCGGCCAGGCGCCGTGGCGCAGCCAGGGCCTTTGGTCGCCGCCCGCCGTGGCGATGCCGACGAGGTCGCGCGTCGCCCGCTGCATGCGGTTGGCGGCGGGGAAGATGCCGGCCAGGTCGGGGTACACGGGATTCTCCGCCGGCAGGTCGAGGCTGAGCCAGGCATGGCCGGCGCTGAAGCCGAACACGCAATGCACACGGAAGCACCCGCTGCGCCGGCGCTCGTCGCTGCCCCAGAGCGCAGCCAGGCGGCCGTCGGCACGGTGGACGGCGACGGCGAAGGCCTGCAGCGCCTCGCCGCTGCCGGCGCGCCCGAGCCAGACCGGGCTGCCGATGCCCGGCTGCTTCTCGAATTCGATGGGCTCGCCGAGGAATCTCATCCGAGCATCCTCGCCGCCTCGTGGAACCAGCGCGTGAGATAAGGCGGAATCCACAGGCCGATCATCAGCACCAGGGCCAGGTGCACGAACACCGGCGTGATGGCCGGCGCATGCGGCAGGCGCTTGACGTGGGTCTCGCCGAAGACCATCGGCTGCACCTTGCCGAAGATCGAGGCGAAGGCGACGCCGAGGGCGAGCAGCAGGATCGGCGTCGCCCACGGGTGGTGCTTCATGGCGTGGGTGAGGATCATGAACTCGCTGGCGAAGACGCCGAAGGGCGGCATGCCGAGGATGGCCAGCGTGCCGAGCATGAGGCCCCAGCCGATCACCGGGTTGATCTTGATGAGGCCGCGGATGTCCTCCATCACCTGGGTACCGCACTTCTGCGCGGCATGGCCGACGGCGAAGAAGATCGCCGACTTGGTCAGCGAATGCATGGTCATGTGCAGCAGGCCGGCGAAGTTCGCCACCGCCCCGCCCATGCCGAAGGCGAAGGTGATGAGGCCCATGTGCTCGATGGACGAGTAGGCGAACATGCGCTTGATGTCCTTCTGCCGCGACAGGAAGAAGGCCGCCACCACCAGCGTGAGCAGGCCGAAGCCCATCATCAGGTT
This sequence comes from Denitratisoma sp., assembly GCA_032027165.1. Lineage (NCBI taxonomy): Bacteria > Pseudomonadati > Pseudomonadota > Betaproteobacteria > Nitrosomonadales > Sterolibacteriaceae > Denitratisoma > Denitratisoma sp. The sequence continues at coordinate 1,911,582 of JAVSMO010000001.1, forward strand.
GCCGGCGAAGCCGGTCGGGATGGCGCCGTCGGCGAGCACCTTGACGCGCAGGATGGCGTAGAGGGCGACGTTGAGCAGCAGGCCGGAGAGCACCGCCGAAACCGGCGTCGGGCCCTCGGCGTGTGCGTCGGGCAGCCAGTTGTGCAGCGGCGCGAGGCCGACCTTGGTGCCGTAGCCGACCAGCAGGAAGATGAAGGCCAGCGCCATGATGGTCGGTTCGAGCTGGCCCTTGACGTCGACGAGGTGGGTCCACAACAGGGCCTGGCCGGTCTCGCCGAGCACGCGCTCGGCGGCGAAGTAGAGCAGGATGGTGCCGAACAGGGCCTGGGCGATGCCGACGCCGCAGAGGATGAAGTATTTCCACGCCGCTTCGAGGCTGGCCGGCGTGCGGTAGAGCGAGACCAGCAGCACGGTGGTCAGCGTCGCCGCCTCCATCGCCACCCAGAGGATGCCGAGGTTGTTGGTGGTGAGCGCCGCCAGCATGGTGAACATGAACAGCTGGAACATGCTCTTGTAGAGGCGCAGGCGCGGCGCGGTGAGCCGGCCGTGCTCGCGCTCGTTCCTCATGTAGGGGCCGGAGAAGATGCTGGTGGTGAGGCCGACGAAGGCGGTCAGCGCGACCAGGAAGACGTTGAGCGAGTCGATGAAAAACATCTCGCCGAAGGCCATGCGCGGGCCGATGGCGACGATCTCGGCGGTGAGCAGCACCGAAGCGAGGAAGGTGCCGAGGCTGGCGATGACGTTGAGGTTGGGCGCCCAGCTGCGCTCGCCCGCCACCGCGAGCAGCAGGCCGCTGACGAGGGGGATGGCGAGGGTCAGGGTGAAGAAGTCCATGGCCTGTTCAGCGTTCCTTGAGATTCTCGAGGTGGCGGATGTCGAGGCTGTCGAACTGGTCGCGGATCTGGAAGAAGAACACGCCGAGGATGATGACCCCGATCAGCACGTCGAGGGCGATGCCCAGCTCGACCACCATCGGCATGCCGTAGGTGGCGCTGGTGGCGGCGAGGAAGAGGCCGTTCTCCATGGCAAGGAAGCCGACCACCTGGGGGATCGCCTTGGTGCGGACGATCATCATCAGGAAGGCCAGCATGACGCTGGCCAGCGCGATGCCGAGGGTGCCGCGGCTGATGGTGCTCGAAAGCTGCGAGATCGGCAGGGCGACGTTGAAGGCGATGATCACCAGGGCGATGCCCGCCAGCATGGTCGTCGGCACGTTGATGAGGCCCTCGACGTCGGCCTTCACCTGCAGCTTGCGCACCAGACGGTGCAGGATCAGGGGCAGCAGGACGGCCTTCAGCACCAGGGTCAGGGCGGCCGAGCCGTAGAGGTGGGCCTGTCCGGTGGTGAAGGCGACCACCAGGGTGGACAGGCACAGCGTCAGCCCCTGCAGGGCGAAGAGATTGATGAGCGGCAGGACGCGCCGCTGCGCCAGCATGGCGAAGGCCAGCAGCAGGACCACCGCGGCGAACAGGTTGATGAGCTGGGCGGAGAGCGGCACGGTCGCGTTCATGACTGGCTCTCCAGCAACAGGCGGACAAGCAGCCCCAGCACGGCGAAAAGGAAGGCGGTGCCGAGGAACTCGGGGGCGCGGAAGATGCGCACCTTGGCATTGATGGTCTCGATGACGGCCAGCAGCATCCCGCCGATGGCGAGCTTGCCCACCAGAACCGGGATCGCCAGCAGCAGGCCGGCGACGCTGGCGCCCTCGGCGATGCCCCAGGGAAAGAACAGCGCCAGGCCGAGGCAGGAATAGGCGTAGAGCTTGAGGCTGGCCGCCCACTCGATCAGTGCCAGGTGGCGTCCCGAGTACTCGAGGACCATCGCCTCGTGGATCATGGTCAGCTCGAGGTGCGTCGCCGGATTGTCCACCGGCACGCGCGCGTTCTCGGCGAAGGAGACGAAGGTGAAGGCGATGCCGGCGAAGGCCAGGCTCGGATAGATGATGAAGTCGCGGTGGGCCAGGGTCTCGACGATGGTGGCCACCGAGGTCGACTGGGAGATCATCGCCGTGGTGAAGATCACCATCAGCAGGGCCGGCTCGGCGAGGAAGCCGACCAGCATCTCGCGCCGGCCGCCGAGCGTGCCGAAGCTGGTGCCGACGTCCATCGCCGCCAGCGCGATGAAGATGCGCGCCAGGCCGAAGACGCCGACCAGCGCGATGGTGTCGGCGGCGGGTGCGAAGGGCAGGTCGGTCGACAACGTCGGAATGATGGCGCAGGCCAGCACCATGCAGCCGAACACCACGAAGGGCGCAAAGCGGAACAGGGGGGAGGCGCCGTGCGCCAGCACCACGTCCTTGAGGAACAGCTTGTGCAGCATGTAGTAGGGCTGCAGCAGCGGCGGCGCCGAGCGGTTCTGCAGCCAGGCACGGCACTGGTTCACCCAGCCGGTGAGCAGCGGCGCCAGCAGCAGCGCGAGCGCGATGGCGAACAGCTGCCCCAGGAATCCGAAGACGTTCATGGCCGCGCCACCAGCAGCAGGACGATCAGCGTGAGGAAGCTGTAGAGCAGGTAGATGGCGATGCGCCCTCCCTGCAGCCGGATGATCAGCCGCGACACCCCCTCGACGAGGCGCGCCAGCGGCAGGTAGAGCCAGTGCCAGAAGTGGTCCTCCACCTTGACGCTGTAATACGGCTTCTCGTCGCGCAGCGTCGGGAAATGCCGCTCCATGCGGAACATCGGCTCGAAGATGCGGCGGATCGGCTGGCTGAAGCCCTCGGCCGTGTCCTGCGCACGGGGCCCCTGGAAGACGTAGCCGCAGTCCCAGGCCGGCGAGCGGCGCAGGCGGCCGTGGTAGAGGCGGTGCACCAGCTGGCGGCCGAGCAGCACCGCCGCCGCGATCACGGCGAGGAATACCAGCGGGGCATAGCTCGCCCGGTCGGGGGAAATCGGCGCCAGCAGCCACCAGCCGTGCTCGCGCACCTTGTCGGCGAGTCCGGTGCCGAGCAGCTGCCGTGTGGCGGCATCGATGACGGAAATCACGGCGGTCGGCAGCACGCCGAGTGCCAGGGTCAGGCCGGCCAGCCAGAGCAGGCCGGCGCGCTCCCACGGACCGGCGTCGTGGGCGTCCTTGAGCGCCTCCTCGCGCATCTGGCCGAGGAAGACGATGCCGTAGAACTTGACCATGGCGAAGCCGGCCAGCGCCGCCACCAGCGCCACCACCGCGGCGGCCACCGGCACCACCATGTTGAGCCAGGGATGCGGCAGGCCGGGCGAGAAGAGGAAGCTCTGCAGCAGCAGCCACTCCGAGACGAAGCCCGACAGCGGCGGCAACCCGGCGCTGGCGATGACGCCGGCGAGCGCCAGCCAGGCCACCCAGGGCATGCGGTGGATGAGGCCGCCCAGCTTGCCGAGGCTGCGCTCCTTCGTCGCGTGCAGCACCGAGCCGGTGCACAGGAACAGCAGGCTCTTGAAGCCGGCGTGCGCCAGGCAGTGGTAGAGCAGCGCCGTCATCGACAGCGCCGCCAGCGCCTCCATGCGGTAGGCGTGGAAGATCAAAGTCAGTCCCAGCGCCACGGCGAGCAGGCCGATGTTCTCGATCGAGGAATAGGCGAGCAGGCGCTTCATGTCGCTCTGCACCGTGCTGTAGAGCACGCCGAAGACGGCGGTGACGAGGCCGATGCTCATCGCCACCACGCCCCACCACCAGAGCGGCTCGCCGAGGAGGTCGAAGGAGACGCGCAGCAGGCCGTAGATGGCGGTCTTCAGCATCACGCCGCTCATCATCGCCGACACCGGCGAAGGCGCCGCGGGATGCGCCTCGGGCAGCCAGACGTGCACCGGCAGCAGGCCGGCCTTGGCGCCGAAGCCGGCGAACGCCAGCAGGAAGGCCGCCGAGGCCCAGAACGGCGACAGCGCCTGCGCGCGCATGCCGGCGAAGCTGTAGTCGCCGCTGCCGGCGGTCATGACGCCGAAGGAGAGCAGGATGGCGATGGCGCCGACGTGGGCGATCAGCAGGTAGAGGTAGCCGGCGCGGCGGATCTCGGCGTGGCGGTGGTCGGTAGTGACGAGGAAGAACGAGGACAGCGCCATGCCCTCCCAGGCCACCATGAAGGCATAGGCGTCGTCGGCCAGCAGCACCAGCAGCATGCTGGCGAGGAAGAAGTGGTACTGCAGGCAGAGCAGGCCCGGCGCGGCGCCCTCGCCTTTCCTGAAGTAGCCGGCGGCGAAGACCGAGATGCCGGCGGCGGCGAAGCCGAGCAGCAGGACGAAGACGGCGGCGAGATTGTCGAGGCGCAGGTGGAAGGGCAGGTCGGGCAGGCCGATCGCCAGCACGGCGACTTCCGGCCCGGCGCCGAGAAAACGCAGGGAAGTCAGTCCGGCCAGCACGCCGGCCGCGGCACCGAGCGGGAACAGGATCTTGCTGATGAAATACAGGTTGCGCGGCGCCGCCAGCCCGGCCAGCCCGATCGCCAGCCAGGCGCAGGCGGCAATGAGCAGGACGTCGATGGGGAGCAGATCTGGCATGGCGACGGCAGCTATCTTAGCAAATGCCCGGCTGCCGAGGGCGGCAAAGCCGCATGCGCCATGACTTCGTCATTTCTGCGGCAGCAGGCAGAAGGCGCCCTCGATGCCCTGCGATGCGATTTCGGCGCTGATCGCCTCCAGCGCCCGGTCGGCGGTGATGTGGAAATTGCGCTCGCCGATCGCCTCGTGCAGGCCGGTGGCGCGCATCACGTCGAGCACCTGCTTCTTCAGGCCCGAGAACAGCATCGTCACGCCGTTGCTGCGCAGCCGCTCGACCAGGTGGCGCACGACTTCCTCGCCGGAGGCGTCGAGCTCGTTGATGCCCTCGCCCACCACCAGCAGCCAGCGCGCCTTCGGATTGGCGGCGACGGCCTCGAGGATGGCATCCTCGAAGAAGGCGACGTTGGCGAAATACAGGCGCCCGTCGAAGCGCACCGCGGTGACGACCTCGGAGGCCGGCAGCCTGTGCAGCTTCGCGTCGCGCAGCGTGCCGTCCGGGTGGCGGCCGAGGATGGCGACGCGCGGCGTCATGGTGCGGTAGAGGTAGAGCCCGATCGCCAGGCCGGCGCCGACGAGGATGCCGCTGTCGAGGTGGGGCGCTGCGGCCAGCGTGGCGACGAAGGTGACGATGGCGGCAATGCCGTCGTGGCGGCTGGCCTGCCAGGCGTGCCCGATCGCGGCGAAGTTCACCAGGCCGATCACCGCCATGATGATCACCGCCGCCAGCACCGCCTGCGGCAGGTGGTAGAGCAGCGGCGTCAGGAACAGCAGCGTGAGCAGGACGAACAGCCCGGTGATCACCGACGACATGCCGGTGACGGCGCCGGCATTGATGTTCACGGCTGAGCGCGAGAACGAGCCGGAGACGGGGAAGGCCTGGGTCAGCGCGCCGACGACATTCGACAGGCCCTGCCCGATCAGCTCCTGGTTCGGGTCGATCTTCTGCTTGGTGCGCGCCGCGATGGCCTTGGCGATGGAGATCGCCTCCATGAAGCCGACCAGCGAGATGACGATGGCGGCCGAGAGCAGGCTGCCGATCATGTCCCAGGAAATCTTCGGCATGCCGACGGAGGGCAGCCCTTCCGGCACCGTGCCCACCACCTCGCCGCCGCCGACCAGCCGGAACTCGTCCGTGCCGGCGCGGGCGATGCGCCAGCGGCGGCCGTCGGACCGCTCGCCCGGCGGCACCCTGCCCTCGGCATACAGCCGGTCGGGCCTGCCGTCGGCTCCGGCCACTCGCTCGAAGACGATGCTGCGGATGGCGCGGTTGCGGCCTCGGTTCTCGTTCTCGCGGTCCTGCAGCTGCAGCTTGAGCAGTTCGATTTCGTAGTTCAGCGTCGCCGCCTCGTGGCCGAGTTCGCCGTGCTCCTTCCGCAGATTCTTCAACTGCGCCGATTTGGTGCCGATCAGGCCGCTCAGCTCGTCGATGCGCAGCGCGGTGCGGGCATGCTCGGCGAGCAGCGCCCGGGCTTCCGGGTCGGCGATGCTGTCGATCCGGCCCGTGGCGTTGCGCTCGAAGCCGATCGACCAGCTGACGACGGTGGTGAGCACCACCGCGATGAGCACGCCCGGCAGCTTCGGCGCCCACTTGCGCAGCGCCCACATGATGGCGATGGCGGCACTGCCCATGGCCAGCGTCGGCAGGTGCGTGTCGCCGGCCTGCAGGACCACGCCCCAGATGTCCTGGATGAAATGCTCGGAGCGGCCCATCGGCACGCCGATCAGCTTGTTGATCTGCGACAGCCCGATGATGATCGCCGCGGCATTGGTGAAGCCGACGATGACCGGATGGGAGAGGAAGTTCACCACCACGCCGAGCCTGAAGGCGCCGAGCGCCAGCTGGAACAGGCCGACCATCAGCGCCAGCATGATCGCCAGCGCGATGTACTGGGCGGAGCCCGGCGCGGCCAGCGGGGCGAGCGTGGAGGCCGTCAGCAGGGACACCACCGCCACCGGCCCGGTGCCGAGCTGGTTGGAGGAGCCCCACAGCGCCGCCACCATCACCGGCAGGAAGGCGGCGTAGAGGCCGTAGTAGGCCGGCATGCCGGCGAGCTGGGCGTAGGCCATCGACTGCGGCACCAGCACCAGCGCAACCGTGAGCCCGGCAACGAAGTCGGCGCGCAGCTTGTCGCCGCCGTAAGGCAGCCAGCGCAGGAAGGGGAAGAGGCGCGTGGGCACGCGCGGTCAGAACACGATGTTCAGCATGATCATCAGCACCGCGAGGAAAAGTATCGTCATGATGCCGCCGGCACGCATGAAGTCGGCGACGCGGTAGCCGGCCGGCCCCATGATGAGGGCGTTGACCTGGTGCGTCGGCAGGAAGAAGGAGTTGGAGGTCGCCAGCGCCACGGTCAGCGCGAATACCGCCGGGTTGGCGCCGGCGCCGATGGCGATGTTGACGGCCAGCGGCACCAGAAGCACGGTGGCGCCGACGTTGGACATCACCAGCGTGAAGCAGGTCGCCAGCACGGCGATGGCGAACTGCAGCACCCAGGTCGGCGTGCCGCCGAGCATCGACAGCGTCTGCTGCGCGATCCAGGCGGCGGTGCCGCTGGTCTCCACGGCCAGCCCGAGCGGGATCAGGCTCGCCAGCAGGAACACCGACTTCCAGCTCACCGCCTGGTAGGCCTCCTCGATGCGCAGCACGCCGGTGAGGATCATGCCGATGGCGCCGGTCATCAGGGCGATCGACAGGCGCACGTCGGTGAACAGGATCAGGAACAGGGCGACGGCGAAGAAGGCCAGCGCCGGCCGGACCTTGTGCGGCCGCAGCTCCTCGTGCGGATACTCGGTGGTGAGGACGACGAAGTTGCGGTTCGACTCGAGCCGCGCCAGCCCGTCCCAGGTGGTGTGCACGACGAGGGCGTCGCCCGCCTGCAGCGGCATGTCGCGGATGCCGTCGCCCTCGCGCAGGGTCTTGCCGGCGCGGTGCAGGGCCACCATGGCGAGGCCGTAGGTCTTGCGCAGCCAGACGTCGCGCGCGCTCTTGCCGATCAGCTCGGAGCCGGGCGGGATCACCACCTCGGCGAGGCCGGCCTTGGCGGCGGAGAGCGCCTCGGTGAACGTCAGCAGGTCGTCGCGCAGTTCGAGGCCGTTGGCGTCGACGAAGGCGCGCAGCCGCTCCGGCGCGCCGAGGATGCCGAGCACGGTGCCGGCGCCGATGCCGACCTCGCGCGACAGGCCGCCGGGGCCGACGCGCGTCTCTTCGCCCGTCTGCGCCGCGATCACGCGCAGGCGGCCGCTGCGCTCGATGTCGTCCAGCGTCTTGTCCACCAGCGGGCTGCCGGCCGGCACCACCGCCTCGAACAGGCCGTAGTCGAGGCCGTACAGCCGCTGGAAATATTCCATGGTGTTGGTGGCCTGGGTGATCGTCTCGTGCCCGCCGCCGGGCAGCACGAAGCGGCCGGCGAGGACGAAGTAGACGATGCCGCTTCCCAGCAGGGCGAGGCCGATCGGCGTCACGGTGAACAGCGACCAGGTCTGCATCTGGTGCTCGGCCGGCAGGGCCTTGTTGGAGGTGAGGATGAGGTCGTTCAGCAGGATCAGCGGGCTTGAGCCGACCATGGTGATGGTGCCGCCGAGGATGGCGCAGAAGCCCATCGGCATCAGCAAGCGCGACATCGGCAGGCCGGTGCGCGCCGAGATGCGGCTCACCACCGGCAGGAACAGTGCGGCGGCGCCGACGTTCTGCATGAAGCTGGAAATGAAGCCGACCGTGCCGGAGATGGCCGGGATGACGCGCGCCTCGGTGCGGCCGGCGACTTTCAGGATGGTGCCGGCCAGCCGGCCCATGAGGCCGGTCTTGTCGAGGCCGGCGCCGATGATCATGACGGCGATGATCGAGATGACGGCGTTGCTGGAGAAGCCGCGGAACAGTTCCGAGGACGGCACCAGCGGCTGCGCCAGGCCGAGCGCGCCGCTGAAGGCGCTGACCAGGCCCAGCAGCACCATGACGCTCACCGCCGCCACGTCGACGCCGACGACCTCGAAGGCGAAGAGATAGACGGTCAGCAGGAGGATGGCGAAGACGACGGCGATCTCCCGGCTCGGCACCACGGCGGCGACGCCGGCGGCGGCCAAGGCGAAGAGCACGGCAGCCACCACGGTCCTGGCCGGGCTCGAGGCGGATTTATCACTCATTTATTTGGGCTCGAAAGGTTGTATCGGAGGGAGGGCTGTCGGCGCCTGGCGCTCGCTTCGCCTCTATTTAACGTTCCCTTAACGTAGCCTGTGATATTAGCAGCACGCCGAAAAGCCGGTCGACGGGAATTTTTATTCCGCGATCAAGGTGCCGAATTCTGCTTCGCCCCGCGCCTGGGCGACTACGCCATAATTGCCGCATGACAGCGCAGATGAAAATCCTCGTCGTCGAGGACAATCCGGATCTCGCCGCCAACATCGCCGACTACCTGGAGGCGCGGGGACTCGTGGTGGACGTCGCCGGCGACGGGCCGGCCGGGTTGCGCCTCGCCGCCACGCAGTCCTTCGATGCGATCCTGCTCGACCTGATCCTGCCGGGCATGGACGGCATCACGCTGTGCCGGCGCCTGCGCGAGGATCTCGGGTGCACCACGCCGATCCTCATGCTGACGGCGCGCGACACCCTCGATGACAGGGTGGTCGGCCTCGAGTCCGGCGCCGACGACTACCTCGTCAAGCCCTTCGCCATGCGCGAGGTGCTGGCGCGCATCCAGGCGCTGATGCGGCGCAGCCGCGGGACGGTGGCACCGGGCGCCCTGCAGGTGGCGGATCTGCGCCTGGACACCGCCTCCCTGGCGGTGACGCGCGGCGGCCGGGCGATCACGCTGCCGCCGATTCCCCTGCGCATGCTCTCGGTGCTGATGCGCGCCGCGCCGCGCGTCGTCGGACGCGAAGAGCTGGAGCGCGCCATCTGGGGCGACGCCCCGCCCGACTCCGACGCACTGCGCACCCACCTGCATGCGCTGCGCAGCGCCATCGACAAACCCTTCGGCCTGCCGCTGCTGCACACGAAGCGCGGCATCGGCTGGCAGATCGCCGACCCGGATGCGCCGCAGGCATAGCCTTCGCATCCGTGTCTCCATTGCCTTCGCCGTGCTCGGCGCGGCACTGAGCCTGCTCTTCGCCCTCGGCATCTGGATCGCCGCCCACGACGTTTCGCAGCGTCTGATGGACGAGACGCTGTCGGCGGAAATGGCCGACTACAAGGCGCGGCGCGAGCGCAACCCGGCGTCGCTGCCGCCGGCCACCGCCAGCCTGCGCGGCTACCTGCTCCGGCCGGGCGCGGCGGCCGCCGACCTGCCCGCGCCGATCGCCGCCCTGCCGCCCGGCCGCCATGAACTGCTGCTCGACGGCATCCCCTACCGCGTCGCGGTCGAGGAACGGGCCGGCGAGCGCTACGTGCTGCTGTTCGACGAGACGCGCCAGCAGCGGCGCGAGCGCCGCTTCCTCATTTATCTGGCGGCGGGCGTCGCCTTCATCACGATCTTCGCCACCCTCGGCGGCGTCTGGCTGGCCGGCCAGGTGATCGCGCCGGTGACCGATCTCGCCGAGGCCGTCCTGCGCGCCGACCCCGACAAGCCGCCGCGCCTGGGACGCGCCGCCGATCCCGGCGACGAGATCGACCGGCTGGCGAACGCCTTCGACCATTACCTGGCGCGGCTGGCGGCCTTCGTCGAGCGCGAACGCGCGTTCACCGCCGACGCCAGCCACGAATTGCGCACGCCCCTGGCGGTCATCCGCGGCGCCGTCGAAGTGCTCTCCGACGACCCGGGGCTGGGCGAGGCCCGGCGCGAGCGCATCGCCCGCATCGAGCGCGCCGCCGCGGAAATGAGCGAGCTGACCGACGCCCTGCTGCTCCTGGCGCGCGAAGGGAATGCGCCGGTCGACACGCCCTGCGACGCCGGCCCGCTGGCCGCGCGCTGCATCGAGCGCTACCGCCCGCTCGCCGCGGGGCGCGGCACGCATCTGCAACTGGAGGTGGCGGAGGCGGTCCTGCTGCCCGTGCCGCCGGCCCTGTTCGCCATCGTCGTCGCCAACCTGGTCCATAACGCCGTGGCGCATACGCGCAACGGCCGCGTCCAGGTCACGCTGGACCGGCACAAGCTCGTCGTCGCCGACAGCGGCAGCGGCATCCCCGGCGAGGACCTCGACCGCGTCTTCGACCGCCATTTCCGCGGACCCGAAAGCTCGGGGGCCGGCATCGGGCTCTCCCTCGTCAAGCGCGTCTGCGAACGCGTGGGTTGGCACATCACGCTCGACAGCCCTTCCATGCAAGGCACGACGGCGACGCTCGGTTTCGGTTCTTAACGCTCCCTTCACGCACCACCCGCTAGCATTGCCCTCGCGTTTCGCCGCCCGGGAGCCTTCCGGCTCCGGAAGAATATTTAAATCTGCTAATATTCCACTTTGCCTTCGCCCAACGACCTCGCCCCCCCTCCTGCGCAGACTTCGATGAGACGCCCCTCGATCACTGCAGCCAGGCTCATGCCGTTCCTCCTCTGGTGGCCGATGCTGACGCGCGGCGCACTGCGCGCGGACCTGATGGCCGGCCTCTCCGGCGCGCTGATCGTGCTGCCGCAGGGCGTCGCCTTCGCCACCATCGCCGGCCTGCCGCCGCAATACGGCCTCTACGCCGCAATGATCCCCGCGGTGATCGCTGCGCTGTTCGGGTCGAGCTGGCACCTCGTGTCGGGACCGACCACGGCGATCTCCATCGCGGTGTTTGCCGCCCTGTCGCACCAGGCCGAGCCGGGCTCGGCGGAATACATCCGTCTTGTGCTGACGCTGACCTTCCTGGTCGGCGTCTTCCAGTTCGCCCTCGGACTGGCGCGCCTGGGCATGCTGGTGAACTTCATCTCCCACACCGTGGTGATCGGCTTCACGGCCGGCGCCGCCATCCTCATCGCCGTCAGCCAGGTGCGCAACTTCCTCGGCATCGACATCCCCCGCGGCACGCCGCTCCATGAAGTCTTCCGCCTGGTCTTCGTCCAGGCCGGCGACATCAACCCCTGGGTGACCGGCATCGGCCTGGCCACGCTGGCGACCGGCATTCTTTCGCGCCGCTACCTGAAGCGCGTGCCCTACATGATCGTCGCCATGCTGGTCGGCAGCCTCGTCGCCGAGGCGCTGGTGCTCTGGCGGGGCGCAGCGGCCGGCATCGCCACCGTCGGCGCCCTGCCGGCGCAGCTGCCGCCGCTGTCGCTGCCGGACTTCTCGCTCGACGCGCTGCGCGTGACGCTCGGCCCGGCCCTGGTCATCACCATGCTGGCGCTGACCGAGGCGGTGTCCATCGCGCGCGCCATCGCCGTGCGCTCCGAGCAGCGCATCGACGGCAACCAGGAGTTCATCGGCCAGGGCCTGTCCAACATCGTCGGCGCCTTCTTCTCGGCCTACGCCTCGAGCGGCTCCTTCAACCGCAGCGGCGTGAACTACGAGGCCGGCGCGCGCACGCCGCTGGCCTCGGTGTTCGCCTCGCTGTTCCTGCTCGTCGTGCTGCTGGCGGTGGCGCCGCTCGCCGCCTACCTGCCGACCGCCGCCATGGCCGGCATCCTGTTCCTCGTCGCCTGGGGCCTCATCGACTTCCATCACATCCGCCACATCTGGCATACCAGCAAGGCCGAGACGGCGATCCTCTTCGCCACGCTGGTCGGCACCCTGGTCAACCTGGAGGCCGGCATCTTCCTCGGCGTCACCCTGTCGCTGATGATGTATCTGCACCGCACCTCGCGACCGGAAATCGTGCCGCTGGTGCCGGCGCCGGAGGCGGGGGCCTACCACTTCGTGCGCGCCCAGGGCCATCCCGAATGCCCGCAACTGCGCATCGTGCGCATCAACGGCGCCGTCTACTTCGGCGCCGCCAGCTACGTCCAGCAGGCGCTGCAGGAGATCGACGAGGCCAACCCGCAGCAGAAGTCCGTGCTGATCGCCGCCGCCCGCATCAGCCACATCGACATCGCCGGCGCGGAAATCCTCGCCCAGGAGGCGCGCCGGCGCCGGCGCCTGGGCGGCGGCCTGTATTTCTACCGCCTCAACCAGGGCGCGCTCCAGTTCCTCCGCCAGGGCGGCTACCTGAAGGACATCGGCGAAGGCGCCTTCTTCCCGGTCAGGAGCGACGTCACGCGCGCCCTGTACTGGACGCTCGACCCGGACGTCTGCCGCAGCTGCACCAAGCGCATCTTCAAGGAATGCCACAGCGGCGTGCTGCCCGACGGCCTGCGCCGGCAGCGCCTGCTGTTCGCCACCGACGGCAGCGAGTACAGCGAGCGGCCGCGCGAGATCGCCCTGGCCCTGGCGCGCGGCTTCGGCGTCACGCTCGACGCCACGACCGTGGTGGCCTCGCCCGACGAGGACGGCCAGGCGCGGGCGCGGCTCGATGCCGTGGCCGATGCGGCCCGCGCAACCGGTGTCGACTGCAAGCCGATTGTTCGCCATGGCAAACCTGCGGTGAAGGAGGTGCTCGCCGCCGCCGCCGAAGCCGCCGCCAACATCCTCGTCATCGGCCGGCGGCCGCCGCGCGGCGACCTCAAGGAGCGGCTGCTCGGCGACAACGCCGCGCAGATCATCGCCGGCGCGCCCTGCCATGTCCTGATCGCCGGCTGGAAATCCCGCATGTGGCGCCGTCGCATCCTGCTCGCCGCCGACTTCGCGGCCTGCGGCGGCGCCCTCGACATCGCCGCCCAGCTCGCCCGGATCTCCGGCGTGCCGATCACCCTGCTCGCCGCCGGCGACGCCACACCCGAAAGCCGGGCCGCCGACGCCGGGCATGCCGCCGGCCTGCTCGGCATCGAAGGCTGCGCCTGCGACGTGCGGCTGGCCGCCGAGGCGCTCGTTCCGGCGACCCTGCGCGCGGCACAGGAGCTCGAGGCCGACCTGGTCATCCTGTTCGACCAGCGCCGCAAGACCGTCGACCAGATCGTCGGCGCGCTCGATTGCGCCGTGCTGGTGGTGAAGGTCGGCGTCGACCTGCTCGACATCGAGGCCGCCGTCGCGAAACAGGCCTGATGCCGCTGTCGCTTGGCCGGCCGTGCGTTACCCGCTAAACTCGCCGTCCTGCACAGACTGACTTTTCAGGGGATTCGCGCGCATGGGCCACCGTCTTTCGAAAATCTACACGCGCACCGGCGACGCCGGCACCACCGGCCTCGCCGACGGCTCGCGCGTCTCCAAGGATTCGGCCCGCATCGCCGCGCTGGGCGATCTGGACGAGCTCAATTCGGTCGTCGGCCTGCTGCTGACGGAGGACTTGCCGGAGGATATCCGCGCGCTATTGACCGGCATCCAGCACGACCTCTTCGATCTCGGCGGCGAAATGGCGATTCCCGGCGCGGCGCTGCTCGATGAAAAGAGCATCGACGGACTGGAGGACGCCATCGACCGCTACAACGCGGACCTTGGACCGCTGAAGGAATTCATCCTGCCGGGCGGCACCCGCGCCGCGGCGCTGGCGCATCTGGCGCGCGGCGTCTGCCGCCGCGCCGAGCGGCAACTGGTCGGCCTCGCCGCGGCCGAGGCCGTCAGCGAAGCCGGACGCAAGTACGTAAACCGCCTGTCGGATCTGCTGTTCGTGCTCGGCCGGACGCTGAACCGCCTCGCCGGCCGCAGTGACGTGCTCTGGCAGAAGGATCGGAAGCGCTAGGCGACGCTGCTAAGCCGCGTCGCTGCCATCGGCGCGGAACACCACCAGCTTGCCGCTGGCCGTACGCAGCCGCTGCGAGAGCAGCAGCACCAGTTCCATGAGTATCTTGATGCCGAGCCTGGGATTGTCGGCGATGATGCGCGACAGGCCGTCGCGGTCGAGCACGGCGAACAGGGTTTCCTCGAGCGCGATGCAGGAGGCGAAGCGCGGCTCGCCGTCGATCATGGACATCTCGCCGAGGATCTTGCCCGGCCCGGCCAGGCCGATGCGCCGCGGCACGCCGGCCGGATCGTTCCTGACGATCTCGCACTGTCCGTCGAGCGGGATCAGCATGAAGTCGCCGCTGTCGCCCTCACGGATGACGATGGCGCCCGCCGGCGCGCGGTAGCAGCGCATCTGCGCCGCCAGGATCCCGATCTCGCCGCGCTCGAAGTCCTCGAACAGCCGGATGCGCTCGATGATCTCCAGAATGCGATCGACGAAGGACGTCGCATCGCCGAGATGGACCAGGCCGGGGAAACGCTCGCTCACTCTTTGCCGAGCAGGGCCACGCGGCGGTCGCGCACCGCCTGGGCAAGCAAGTCGAGCAGCGCGACCGAATCCTCCCAGCCGAGGCAGGCGTCGGTGATGCTCTTGCCGTACTCGAGCGGCTTGCCCGGCACCAGGTCCTGGCGGCCTTCCTTGAGGTGGGATTCGACCATGACGCCGAAGACGCGGTCCTCGCCGGCGGCGAGCTGGGCGGCGACGTCGCGCGCCGCCTCCATCTGCCGCCTGAAGTCCTTGCGGCTGTTGCCGTGGGAGAAGTCGACCATGACGCGCGCGGCGAGGCCGGACGCGCCGAGTTCCTTGCACGCCTTGTCCACGCTGGCCGCATCGTAGTTCGGCTCCTTGCCGCCGCGCAGGATGACGTGGCAGTCCTCGTTGCCGTTGGTGGACACGATGGCGGAGTGGCCGGACTTGGTCACCGAGAGGAAATGGTGCGGCTGCTGCGAGGTGCGGATGGCGTCCACCGCGATCCTGATGTTGCCGTCGGTGCCGTTCTTGAAGCCGACCGGGCAGGACAGGCCCGAGGCCAGTTCGCGGTGCACCTGCGACTCGGTGGTGCGCGCGCCGATGGCGCCCCAGCTCACGAGATCCGCGATGTACTGCGGCGTGATCATGTCGAGGAACTCGGTGGCCGCCGGCAGGCCCATCTCGTTGAGCTCGACCAGCAGGTGGCGGGCGATGCGCAGGCCCTCGTTGATCTTGAAGCTGCCGTCCATGCGCGGGTCGTTGATCAGGCCCTTCCAGCCGACGGTCGTGCGCGGCTTCTCGAAATACACGCGCATCACCACCAGCAGGTCCTCGGCGAGGCGGTCGGCCTCGGCCTTCAGGCGCATGGCGTACTCGACGGCGGCGTCGAAGTCGTGCACCGAGCAGGGGCCGACCACCACCAGCAGGCGGTCGTCGGCGCCGTGCAGGATGCGGTGGATGGCCTGGCGCGCGGCGAAGGTGGTCTCGACCGCCTTCGGCGTCGGCGGAAACTCGCGCAGCAGGTGCGAAGGCGGCGCCACCTCGTGGATGTCGCGGATGCGCACGTCGTCGGTGACGGCGCGCGGATAGGCCAGGCCGCCCTTCGGACCGGGCATGACGGAGGCGATGTTCGGCTTGCTCGATTTGTTCGGGGGGTTCATGTTCGGCCGCGCTGCCTGTGACTAAGGTCTTGCATTTTAACGCAAAGCCGGCGGACTCGTTGCCGTGCGGCAGGGCGCGCAGGAGAATGGGCGCATGCACCTCCACCAGCTCGGCGCCGAACAGGCGCTCGCCAGCCTGAAGACTTCCGCCGCCGGCCTCGATGCGGACGAGGCACGGCGACGGCTGGCGGAGTTCGGACCGAACCATGTCGAAGAGGTCGGGCGCGAACACCTGCTGCTGCAGTTCGCCCGCGAGTTCACCCACTTCTTCGCCCTCATCCTGTGGCTCGGCGCGGGGCTGGCCTTCCTCGCCGAGCATTTCGACCCGGGCCAGGGCATGGCGCGGCTGGGCATCGCCATCGTCGGCGTCATCCTCATCAACGGCTGCTTTTCCTTCTGGCAGGAATACAAGGCGGAGCGGGCTTTGGCGGCGCTGCGTCGCCTGCTGCCGCAGACGGTGCAGGTCGTGCGAGCCGGCGAGGCGACGCGGATCGACGCCGCCGGGCTGGTGCCAGGCGACGTCGTCCTGCTGCAGGAAGGCGACCAGGTGCCCGCCGACTGCCGCGTCGTCGAGGCCTTCGGCCTGCGCGTGAACACCGCCACCGTCACCGGCGAATCGCTGCCCAAGGCGCGCGACGCAAAAGTCAGTCCCGAGGAGACGGCGCTCGCGGCGAAGAACCTGCTGCTCGCCGGCACCGCGGTGGTCTCCGGCCAGGCGCGCGCCGTGGTCTACGCCACCGGCATGCGCACCGAGTTCGGCCGCATCGCCCACCTGACGCAGACGGCGGGCGAGGCCACCTCGCCCCTGCAGCGCGAGATCGCGCGGTTGTCGCGCCTCGTCGCCCTGCTCGCCACCGGCATCGGCGTCGTCTTCTTCCTCATCGGCCAGGCGCTCGGCCTGCCGTTCTGGGAAAACTTCCTCTTCGCCGTCGGCATCATCGTCGCCAACGTGCCGGAGGGGCTGCTGCCGACGGTGACGCTGTCGCTGGCGATGGCCACCCAGCGCATGGCGAAACGCAACGCCCTGGTGCGCCACCTGCCGGCGGTGGAGGCGCTCGGCTCGACCACCGTGATCCTCTCCGACAAGACCGGCACGCTGACGCAGAACCGCATGTCGGTGCGGCGGCTCTGGCTCGGCGGCGGGTTGTTTTCCCCCGAGGATCTCGCCGCCCAGCCGAACCTCGCAGCCGACAACCGCGCCCTGTTCGAGAACGCCGCGCTATGCCACAACCTGAAGGAGATCGACCGCCACGGCCGGCGCGAGCGGGCGGGCGACCCGATGGAGCTCGCCCTGGCCGAACTGGGCCGGCGCGCGGCCGGCGCGCTGCCGGGCCACGTCCGCGTCGACGAGCTGCCCTTCGACACCGACCGCAAGCGCATGTCGGTGCTGTGCGACACGCCGCAGGGGCGCGTGCTCTACTGCAAGGGTGCGCTGGAAACGGTGCTCGCCTGCTGCGACCGCGTGCAGCTCGACGCCGGCATCGTGCCGCTCGATGACGCGGTGCGCACGCGCCTGCTGGCGGCGCAGGATGAAATGGCGGTAGCCGGCCTGCGCGTGCTGGCCTTTGCCCAGCGCCCGGCCGAGGGCGCCCTGCCCGCGACGGAGGAAGGCCTGCTGCTGGCCGGGCTGGTCGGGCTGGAAGACCCGCCGCGGCCCGAGGTGCCGGACGCCGTCGCGCGCTGCGCCGCCGCCGGCATCCGCGTCGTCATGGTCACCGGAGACCATCCGCACACGGCGCTCGCCATCGCGCGCGAAATCGGCCTGGTGAAATCCGCCCAGCCGGTCGTCGTCACCGGCGATCAGCTACGTCGGATGACGGCGGAGCAGCTGCAGCTGGCGCTCGACGCCCCGGAGATCCTCTTCGCGCGGGTGGCAGCGGAACAGAAGATGCTGATCGTCGAGGCGCTCAAGCACAAGGGCGAAACCGTGGCGGTGACGGGCGACGGCGTGAACGACGCCCCGGCGCTGAAGGTCGCGCACATCGGCATCGCCATGGGCCTCTCCGGCACCGACGTGGCGAAGGAGGCGGCCGACCTGATCCTGCTCGACGACAACTTCGCCAGCATCGTCGCCGCCATCGAGGAAGGCCGCGCGGTGTTCGACAACCTGCGCAAGTTCCTCACCTACATCCTCACCTCGAACATCCCCGAACTGGTGCCCTATCTCGCCTTTGTCATGTTCAGGATTCCGCTGCCGCTCACCGTCATCCAGATCCTCGCCGTCGACCTCGGCACCGACATGCTGCCGGCGCTGGCACTGGGCGCCGAGCGGCCCGACCCGGCAGTGATGCGGCGCCCGCCGCGCGCACGCGGCGAGCGGCTGCTTTCCTGGGGCCTGCTCGCCCGCGCCTACCTGTTCCTCGGCGTGATCCAGGCGGCGGCGGCGCTGGCGGCCTTCTTCCTCGTGCTGCATGCCGCCGGCTGGCAATACGGCATCGCACTGGACAAGGCCGACCCGCTCTATCTGCAGGCGACCACCGCCTGCCTCGTCGCCATCGTGGTCATGCAGGTGATGAACCTCTTCCTCTGCCGCCACCCGCTGAAATCCTCGCTCGCCTTCGGCCTGGCGGCGAACCCGCTCATCCTCGTCGGCCTCGCCGCCGAACTGGCCCTGATCCTCGCCATCGTCTACACGCCGGCAGGCAACTGGCTGTTCGGCACGGCACCGGTCGGTGCCGACGTCTGGCTGCTCGCCCTGCCCTTCGCGGCGGCGATGTGGGGACTGGACGAGGCGCGCAAGGCCTGGCTGCGCAGGGCCGGTAAATAAAAAAGCCGGCCCCGGCCGGCTTTTTTGGCACCAGGACAACCGCTACCTGGCACCCTGCAGCTTTTCGTACATCCCGGTGGCGTTGTCCATCACCTCGAGGATGCGTTCGCTGGTGGTGGCGACGTTCTGCATCAGCATCGGTTTTTCGCCCTTGCCCTTCAGCGCGGTCTCGAAGAAATCCCACTGCACGCGCCCGAGCTCGAGCTCCTCCTTGATGGCGCGCGTGTTGATCGACGCGCTTTCCAGTTCCTTGAAGCCCTCGATGAATTCCTTGCGCGCCTTCTCGAGTTCCGCGGCACCGTTGGCCGGGGCCACCCCCCAGGCGAGTGCCTGGTAGAACTTCGCCATGCGTTGCGACAGCATGCGCTGGCGGCCGGCGATGTTCACCAGCCGGCCCTGTGTCGTGCCGGCGTGCTTCTCGAGCTGGACCGTGCCGTTGTGGGCGATGCGCAGCACCTCCTCGTTGACCTCCATGATGCGCTGCGCCGCCGCCTGGCTCGGCTTGGCGCCGACCAGCAGGTCCTTGTAGCCCAGCCAGGCCCGCTCCAACTGCAGGTAGGTGTCCTTGATCTCGGCGGTCGGCGCGAAATTCTTGAGCTCCACCAGCTGCTGGTCGAACAGGGAAATGGATGTGTCGAGAATCTTCCTGGAGCGCGCCGCGTCGACGTTCTGGCCGGCCTGCAGGTAGGCCTTGGCCATGCGCTGCGACAGCATGCGCTGGCGGCCGGCCTTGTTGATGGCGGAGTTGATGTCCGCGATCTGCGCCTGCGCCTCCGGCACCCCCATCCCGAACACGGCGATGCAGCCGACCACCCAGACGAGCTTGTTGAGGAACATGGGCCTATCCTTTATGCGATGAAGCGGTTGATCACTTGTTCAGTTTCTCGAACATGGCGGTGACGTTTTCCAGGGCGTCGAGCAGACGCTCGCTGGCGAGCGCCATGCCGGCGGAGCCGGCCTTGCGGTCGGGCGACTTGCTGTCGAGCAGTGCCTCGACGGCGGTCCATTGCTGGCGGGCCTTCTCGAGCTCGTCCTTGATGTCCTTGGTGGTGGCGGGGGCCAGCGCCAGGGCGCGCATGCCGACATTGAATTCCTTGCGAGCCTTTTCCAGCTCTGCCTGCGCATTCGCCGGAGCGGTGCCCCAGGCGAGGGCCTGGTAGAACTTGGCGATGCGCTGCGAGAGCATGCGCTGCCGGCCCGCCATGCCCACCAGCGGGCCGCTTTCCGTGCCGGAGATCTCGACCAGTTGCGTCGTGCCCTTGTGCGCCAGCTCGAGCACGCGTTCGCTCAGCTCGAGCACCTTGCGGGCGCCTTCCTTGCTGGGCGCCATGCCGATCAGCACGTCCTTGTAGGCCAGCCAGGCGGTTTCCAGCAGCAGGTAGGTGTTCTTGACGTCGGCATTGGGCGCGTAGTTCTTCAGCTCGACCAGCTGGCGGTCGAAGACGGAAACCGAGTAGGTCATGTTGCGCCTGGACTGGTCCGCATCGGCGCCCAGGCCGACCTGCAGGTAGGCCTTGGCCATGCGCTGCGACAGCATGCGCTGGCGGCCGGCCTTGTTGATGGCCTCGTTGACATTGGCGATCTGCGCCTGGGCGTCGTGGGTGGCGGCGTCGAAGCCGACGGCCAGCACGGCAAGGCCGAGTGCGGCAAGCAGTCTTTTCATTGGCAGGCTCCCTTCGGCCGCAGTTCGCCCTGGCGGACGGGTTCCGGGTCCGTTCGAAGGCCGTATGCTAGCCGGGCGGTGCCTGCAACTGATTGACGAAAGTCAATCCTTGAAACCGCCTAGCCGGTGCCGCCCACCGTCAGTCCGTCGATGCGCAGGGTCGGTTGGCCCACCCCCACCGGCACGCTCTGCCCTTCCTTGCCGCAGGTGCCGACGCCCGGGTCGAGCCTGAGGTCGTTGCCGATCATGGAGACGCGGGTGAGCGCATCCGGGCCGTTGCCGATCAGGGTCGCCCCCTTCACGGGCTGGGTGATTTTTCCGTCCTCGATCAGGTAGGCCTCGGCGGCCGAGAAGACGAACTTGCCGCTGGTGATGTCGACCTGGCCGCCGCCGAAGTTGGCGGCATACAGGCCCTTCTTCACCGAGGCGATGATCTCCTGCGGATCGCGCTCGCCGTTGAGCATGCAGGTGTTGGTCATGCGCGGCAGCGGCAGATGGGCGAAGGACTCGCGGCGGCCGTTGCCCGTGGGCGCCACCCCCATCAGCCGCGCGTTGAGCGAATCCTGCAGGTAGCCGGCGAGGATGCCGTCCTCGATCAGCACGGTGCGCTGCGTCGGGTTGCCCTCGTCGTCGACCGACAGCGAGCCGCGCCGGTCGGGAATCGTGCCGTCGTCGACCACCGTGACGCCGGGCGCGGCGACGCGCTCGCCGATGCGGCCGGCGAAAGCCGAGCTGCCCTTGCGGTTGAAGTCGCCCTCGAGTCCGTGGCCGATCGCCTCGTGCAGCAGGATGCCCGGCCAGCCGCTGCCCAGCACCACCGTCATCTCGCCGGCCGGCGCCGGCCGCGCGGCGAGATTCACGCGCGCCTGGTGCACCGCCTGCCTGGCGTAGTCGCGCAGCACGGCATCGGTGAAATAGCCGTAGTCGTAGCGGCCGCCGCCGCCCGCCGAGCCCTGCTCGCGGCGGCCATGCTCCTCCATGATCACCGTGACGGAGACGCGCACCAGCGGCCGCACGTCGGCGGCGAGATGCCCGTCGGCGCGCGCGATCAGCACCACCTCGTAGACGCCGGCGATGTGCGCCATCACCTCGACGACGCGGGAATCCTCGGCGCGGGCGAAGCCCTCCAGCCGCTCCAGCAATTTCACCTTCTCGGTATCGGGCAGCGAGGCCAGCGGGTCGGCGGCACCGTAAAGCGCCGGCGCCGGCTTGCCGGCCCGCAGCGGCGCCTGGCTTTGCCCCCCCTGCGCCGCGATGGCGCGTGTGGCCTGCGCCGCCGACCTCAAAGCCGGCAGCGAGATCTCGTCGGAGTAGGCAAACGCCGTCTTCTCCCCCGAGATGGCGCGCACGCCGACGCCGCTCTCGATGTTGAAACTGCCCGACTTGACGATGCCCTCCTCCAGGCTCCAGGCCTCGGAACGGCTGTACTGGAAATACAGGTCGGCATAATCGAGCCGGTGGCGGCAGAGGTCGCCGAACACCGTTTCAAGCTGATGCGCGGACAGGTCGAAGGGGGCCAGCAGGCGGGATTCGGCGGTATCGAGATGGTTCATTTCGTTGTCGTGTCGGGGTGTGTGTCAAAGTTTGCGGTGCTGCAGCGCCGGCAGGCTGGCGCGCCAGTCGGCGATGCGGTCGGGGTCCATCTCCGCCGTCACCACGCCCGGTCCCTTGGGCAGGCGCTCGAGCACCGCGCCCCAGGGATCGACCACCATGCTGTCGCCCCAGGTCATGCGCCCGCTCGGGTGGGTGCCGCCCTGGGCCGAGGCCAGCACGTAGCAGAGGTTCTCCACCGCCCGCGCGCGCAGCAGCAGCTCCCAGTGCGCCTGGCCGGTGGTGTGGGTGAAGGCCGCCGGCACCACCAGCAGGTCCACCGGCCCCATCGCCCGGTACAGTTCGGGAAAGCGCAGGTCGTAGCAGATCGACAATCCCACGCGTCCGACCGGGGAATCGAAGGCGACGACCTCGCTGCCGGCTTCGATGGTCTGACTTTCGTTGTAACGTTCGGTTCCGCGCGTGAAGCCGAACAGGTGGATCTTGTCGTAGCGCGCCACCCGCCGGCCGGCATCGTCGTACACCAGGCAGCTGTTGCGCACCTTGTCGGGACTTGACGCTTCCAGCGGAATGGAGCCGCCGACCAGCCAGACCTTGTGCCGTTGCGCCGCCTCGCGCAGGAAGTCCTGCAGGGGCCCTTCGCCGTCCCGCTCGCGGGCGCGCACCTTGTCCGTCTCGTTGCCCGAGATCAGCGGGAAGTATTCCGGCAGGGCCACCAGGCGGGCGCCCCCAGCCGCCGCCGCGGCGACGAGCGCGTCGGCCTCGCGCAGGTTCTGCGCGATGTCCGGTCCGGAAACCATCTGCACGGCGGCAATGCGGGTCGAGGTCATTGGATCGCATCCTCCCTTTTCGTGGCCGCCTGCTTCTGGATCTTCTCGACCTTCGGATCGCTCCAGCTGCCGGTAACGGCGTACTCGAAGGCGAACATCTGCCCGAACGGATCCTTGAGGAGCTTCTGCGCCACCCAGGCGGCGGCGCCGACGGCCGGATTGGCGATCATGGCGCCGACGGCCAGCGTCTCGCCCAGCGCCGGCTCGACGCGCACGAGCAGGTTCTGCGTCTCGGCGGGAATGCTGACCTCGCCCGTCATGAAGATCTTCGCCGACGGCCCCTGGATCTGCAGGTCCTGGGTGCTCATCACGCCGCGCGCCACCTTGGCGCTGCCGGCGATGCTGTCGAAGGCGAAACCGTCGCTGAAGATGTCGCGAAAATCCAGGGTGATGCGCCGCGGCAGCGATTGCAGGCTGAGTATGCCGAGCAGCCGGCCGACGCCCGGCTCCAGCTTGTTGAACTGGCCGCGCGCGGCCTCCGCCTTCAGCGTGCCGTCGAGCGAGGCGTGGTCGATCTGCGTCGGCGTTCCCGCCCAGGACACCTTGCCCTCGAGCCTGGCCGTGCCGCGCTTGACGGCATCGGCGTAGCCGAGCCGCTCCAGCATCCCGCCGATGTCGGACACGTCGAGCTTGAAGTTGAGCTGCGTCCCGCTGCCGCGCCAGAGGCCGTCGGACACCAACGTGCCGTCCGGATTGGCGATGCCCAGCCTGTCCAGCTTCCAGGCGTTGTCCACGTTGGTCGCCAGCAGTTCCAGCCGGCCCAGCTTGTGGCCGCGCAGGGTGAAGCTTTCCGCCACGATGTCCAGTCCTGGCAGCTCGCGCAGCGGCTCCTCGGCGATCAGCGACTTGCCCGGGCGGGTCTCCCCCAGCGTGAAATGCTTCAGGCGCGCCCGCAGGCGGCCGCGCTCGTCGGCCCGCCAGGAGAACTCGCCGGCCACGTCCCGGCTCGCCACTTGTGCCTGCCAGGTATCGCCCTGCAGCGAGGCGCGCAGGTTGACGTCGTGGAAATGCCGGTCGAAGGCGGTCAGCTCCGCCGTACGCAGGCTGATCTGGCTCACCGGGTGGCCGCCCCCTCCGCCATTGCCGCCATTCGCCGCGAACAGGCCGCGCCAGAAGTCCACATTGAAGGCCGGGACATTGGCCGCCAGCAGGACGCCGTTCTCGGGCAGCGGCGGCGCCTCGCCGATGCCGACGACGCCACGCTCGATGACGGTCCGCTCCTTGTCGTGCCGGCGATAAAGATGGGCGGCCAGCTCGCTGCCCAGGTTGATGCGGACCTGGTCGCGCGCCGCATCCGCCGCAGCAGACGCGCTGCGCTCGAACTTGAAGGGCAGCGTCTCGGTCGAGGTCTTGTTGAACGGCTCGGGCAAGCTGGAGGCGATGCCCTGCAGGTTCGACTCCAGCCTCACGTCGGCGTTGCGGTTCTTCACCAGGACGGTGCCGCGCCAGGCGGCGCTGCCCGACAGGTGCTCGAGCAGGCGATGGTCCATCGACTTGCGCATGTTGGCGATGTTGAGGCTGCCCTGGGCATTGATGGCCACCGCGCCGTCGCCGCGCGTGGCGGCGTTGATGACGAGCGGCGAGCCGAGCAGCTGGGCGCGCGCATCCTTCATGCTGACGCTGCCGCCGGTGAACTGCAGGCGGCCGTTCACCTCGGTGAGGGGCGGCAGGTCGCTGTCCACGGTCAGCTCGTTGCGCAGGAACTGGTAGTCGCCCTCGATCAGCGTGTTGGCCAGCTGGCGCAGCGGGATGGTCAGCTTCAGGCCCAGGGTGCCGCTGCCCGTCGCGCGCATGCCTTCAGTGAAGCGGTCGATCTGAGCGGAGACCGGACTGGTCTCGATGAAGCGCAGGAAGTCGGCCGTCGGGCCCGCGGCGCGGCCGGCGATGCTGATGATTTCCTCCGGCGCCTCCAGGTCGGGAATCTCGGCGCTCACGCCGGACACCGTGACGCCGTAGATGCTGCCCTTGTCGGCCCGAATCAGCATGCGCTTGCCTTCGAAGAGCAGGCTGCCGTCGATGTTGTCGATGCCCGGCCAGCCCGGCGCGTAGCGCAGGTCGGCGCCGGCGATTTTCGCCGAGACCTGGAAGAGGCCCTGCTTGCCGTCGGCAAAGGGGAAGTCCTTCAGGTCGCCCTTCAGGCGCAGCCGCGCGTCGTCGGCGCGCCCGCCGGTGATGGAGGCGCGCAGCCAGTCGCGCACGTCGCGGTTGACCACCAGCGGCATGTAGCGCCACACCGCCGCTCCGTCGGCGCGGCTGAGGCGTGCCGTGATGTCGATCTCGCCGGGGCCGTCGAGGCTGCTGCGATAGCGGCCGGCGGCGCTGCCGGCGGCATCCTTGTTGTCGAAGTCGAGGTTCTTCAGCTGCACGTCGATGCGGCCGTCGGACAGCGTCCAGTTCGCCTTGGCGTTCAGCTGCTCGAATTCCAGCCGGGGATCGGCGAACACCGTCGGCAGTTCGAGTGCGGCGGCGCGGCTGTCCAGGCTGGCGTGGCCGCCTTTCTCGTTGCCCTCGATGCTGCCCGTCAGCCCGACGAAGCCCGGCCAGTAGCCCTGCGCACGCAGGCCGAGGCCCTCGAAACGGGCACGCACGTTGAAGCTGGAAAGCGCGCCGGCCTCGCCGTTCCAGCCCAGCTTGAGATCGAAGATGCGGCCGCTCGGCGCGTAATCGGCCAGCGTCTTGCGCGTGCCGGCATCCAGCGGCAGGAAGCCGGCCAGCCGCGCCAGCACGTCGAGGTCGAGGCCGTTGGCGGCGACCTCGCCCCCGGCCGGCTGCTTGCCGATGGCCGGCGTCCAGCGCAGGCTGAAATCGGTCGGCAGGAGCGTAATGCCGTCGCGCGTCGCCAGCGCCAGCTTGCGCGACGCCACCTCGAAGCCGTTCTGCGGCAGGCGGCCCGAAATGCGGCCGGTGAGATGGGCGAGATCGAGCATCGGCAGGTTGCGCGCCAGCCGCAGCCTGACGTCGCGCAGGGCGATGTCGGCCGTCAGGGCGTTCAGGCGCTTTTCCGCGAAGCCCAGCCACAGGCGCATGCCGCCGGCGCCCTGCGGCAGCTCGACGGGGTAATCCACCCAGGCGCGCCAGCCGGCGAGGTCGGCGTAGTCGAGCTCGGCGTAGACCTGCCCCTTCCAGGACTCCAGGCGGTCGAGGTCGGCGCCGCGGAAATCGCCGCGCACGTCGAGGCGCGCGGCCAGCTCCCGCGGCGGCACGGCGGTCAGGCCGAAGCGATGGCGGCGGCCGTCGTTCTGCAGGATGAAGTTGAGCTGGGCAAGCTCCAGAGGCGGCGCGCCGCGCTGCTCGTCCTCCCAGCGGATCGAGGCGTTGCGGATGACGATGCGCTCCTGCGACAGCAGCCAGTCCGAAAGGTCGCTGCCGCTCGCTTCGGCGTTGAGCTGGATGCCGGCGACGAAGATGCGGCCGCCCTTCTCGCGGCGGATGTGCAGGGTGGGCGAATCGACCTCCAGCCGGTGCAGGCGCAGCTGCCAGCGCCACAGCGAGGCCCAGGACAGCTCGGTCTCGACCGTGTCGAAAGTCAGTCCCGGGCGGCCGGCGGCGTCGTGGATGCTGAATCCGCGCAGGGACAGCTGCGGCCGCAGCCCCTTCCAGTGCGTGTCGATGCGGGCGATGCTCACCGGCAGGCCGGCCGCCTGCGAGATGCCGCGCTCGATGTCGGCGCGGTAGTTCTCGATGTTCGGCAGCACCGAATAGCGCAGCGCCAGGATGATCAGGGCGAAGCCGAAATAGGCGAGCCAAAACCCCCACACCAGCGTGCGGCGCAGCCAGGCGGGAATCAGGCGGGGAAGCTGGAGAAGACGCGCAAAAAGGGATTTGCGCGGCGGCGGCGAATCGATCGAAGTCCTCTCGTGCATCAAAGGGTTGAGGGCGCCCGGACGACATGCCAGTACAATGCGCCCGATACGCTCTATTTGTTTGATTTTACCCTTAAACGTTCAATCAGCCTTTCCGACGACATGTACCCGGCCACCCTGGACGACATCCTGCCGCTCAGCCGTTTCCTGGCCCGACTCATCGAGAGCCGCCCGGAAATCGGCGATGCGCTTCGCGCCGACCTGCAGACCCCCTGGAATGCCCCGGCCATGCGCGAATACCTGGCCGCCGAGGCGACCGGCGAGGCGGCGCTGCGCCCCGGCCTGCGCCGCCTGCGCGCCCGCGTCATGGCACGCACCGTCGCGCGCGACCTGGCCGGCCTCGCCGACCTCGCCGAGGTGACCGAGACCATGACCGCCCTGGCCGACGAAACGGTGGCGCATGCCGCCGCCGTGCTCTCCGCCGCCCTCGTCGCCCGCCACGGCACGCCGCGCTCGCCGACGGGCGAAGCGCAGGAGCTGGTAGTCATCGGCATGGGCAAGCTGGGCGGGCGCGAGCTGAACGCCTCCTCCGACATCGACCTGATCTTCGTCTACCCCGAGGACGGCGAGACCGACGGCGAGGGATCGCGCCTGTCCAACTTCGAGTTCTTCACGCGCCTCGGCCGCCAGCTGATCGGCGCGCTCGCCGAGATCACCGGCGACGGCCAGGTCTTCCGCGTGGACATGCGCCTGCGGCCGAACGGCGACTCCGGCCCGCTGGTGGCGAGCTTCGACATGCTGGAGAACTATTTCATCACCCAGGGCCGCGAGTGGGAGCGCTACGCCTGGATCAAGGCGCGGCCGCTGTGCGGCGCGCGCGGGGACGACCTCTCCGCCCTGGCGCGTCCCTTCGTCTTCCGCAAGTACCTCGACTATGGCGCCATCAACGCCATGCGCGAATTGCACGCGCAGATCCGCCGCGAGGTGGCGCGGCGCGACATGGCCGACAACATCAAGCTCGGCCCCGGCGGCATCCGCGAAATCGAGTTCATCGCCCAGGTCTTCCAGCTCATCCGCGGCGGCCGCGACAAGGCCCTGCAGATCCGGCCGACGCTGCAGGTGCTGGCGCTGCTCGCCGAGCGCGGCATCCTCGACGAATCTGCGGTGCGCGAACTGACCGTCGCCTACCGCTTCCTGCGCAACCTCGAGCACCGCCTGCAGTACCTCGACGACGCGCAGACGCACACCCTGCCGGAGAACCCGGGCGACCAGGCACTGATCGCGCGCGGCATGGGCTTCAACGACTACGCCGCCCTGCTGGAGGAGCTCGACGACCATCGCGCCAACGTCAGCCGCCGCTTCGAGGCCGTCTTCGCCGATCCCAACCGCGACGGACACGATCTCGCCGCCGCCTGGCAGGGCTGCGAAAGCGGCGAGGCGGAACGGGAACTGGCCCGCCTCGGCTACGGCGATGCCGCGGGCGGCGCGCAGCGGCTCGCCGGCATCCGCAACGGCAGCCGCTACCAGCAGATGCCTGCGGGCATCCGCGAGCGCTTCGACGCGCTGGTGCCGCGCCTGATCGAGGCGGCGGCGGCAACGCCCAACCCCGACGCCACGCTGGCACGCGGTCTCGACCTGCTGGAAACGATCAGCCGCCGCGCCGCCTACCTCGCCCTGCTGCAGCAGTACCCGCAGGCCCTGCAGAAGGTGGCGCAGCTGGTGGGCGCCTCGAGCTGGGCGGCGACCTACCTGACGCGCCATCCGGTGCTGCTCGACGAACTGCTCGACGCGCGCCTGCTGGAAGTCGCACCCGACTGGGCCGCCTTCCGCACCCAGCTGGCGCAGGACCTCGACGAGCACGAGCCGGACACCGAGCGGCAGATGGACATGATGCGCGAGGCCCACCACGCCCAGGTGTTCCGCCTGCTGGCGCAGGACCTCGCCGGCCTGCTGCCGCTGGAGAAGCTCTCCGACCATCTCTCCGAGCTGGCCGACATCATGCTCGACCTCGCCAGCCGGCTGGCCTGGCGCAAGCTGCTCAAGCGCCACCGCGACACACCGGCCTTCGCCGTCGTCGCCTACGGCAAGCTGGGCGGCAAGGAGCTCGGCTACGCCTCCGACCTCGACATCATCTTCCTCTTCGAGGACGACCATCCCGACGCGCCGGAGAACTACGCGCGCCTGGCGCAGCGCATCAACACCTGGATATCCAGCACGACGCCGGCCGGCATCCTCTTCCAAACCGACCTGCGCCTGCGCCCCAACGGGGAGTCCGGCCTGCTCGTCAGCTCGGTCGAAGCCTTCCGCCAGTACCAGATGGAATCAGCCTGGGTGTGGGAACACCAGGCGCTGACGCGGGCGCGCTTTTCCGCCGGAGACGCCGGCATCGGGCGAAAGTTCGAGGCCATCCGCATCGAGGTGCTGCGCAAGCCGCGCGACCTGGCGGAACTCAAGCGCGAAGTGAGCGCCATGCGCGAGAAGATGGCCGCCGCCCACGCCAACAAGAGTGCGCTGTTCGACATCAAGCACGACCGCGGCGGCCTCATCGACGTCGAATTCATCGTGCAGGCCCTGGTGCTGGGCCATGCGCACGAACACGCCGAGCTCACCGGCAACCTCGGCAACCTGGCCCTGCTGAAGATCGCCGCCGGCCTCGGCCTCATCCCCGACGAGCTCGCCGAGCGCGTGCGCGATGCCTACCGCACGTACCGCAGGCTGCAGCACAGCCTGCGCCTGAACGACGCCCAGTACGCCCGCGTCGAACGCGGCAGCCTGGCGCGGGAAATCGACGGCGTGCAGGAACTGTGGCGGACGGTGTTCGGGCAGGACTGAGGCGCGCCGGCTCAGTCGTGCAGCCACAGCTGGTGCGCGTCGAGCAGCAGCCGATAGCGCGCCTCGGCGGCATCCAGCTGCGCCGTCGCCGACGCCAGCTTGCCTTCGACGGCGAGGCGGCGGGCGTTCAGCGTGTCGTTGAGGCCGGCCTCGCCCAGCGCGTAGGCACGCGCAATCAGCTCGGCGTTGCGCTCCATCGCCTGCGCCGCCGCCTGCGCCTTGCGCCATCCTTCGTAGGCGGCCGTGGCGCCGGCATGCGCGGCGGATATTTCGGCGTTCAGCCTGCGCAGCAGCGCCGCTTCCTTCTGCACCGCCATGTCCATCTGCGCGCGGGCGCCTTCGGTCGAGGCGGTGCGCGCCCGTCCCGGCAGGGGGATGCTCACATACAGCCCCGTCACCCGCTCGTTGCCGCCG
Source organism: Denitratisoma sp. (assembly GCA_032027165.1). Lineage (NCBI taxonomy): Bacteria > Pseudomonadati > Pseudomonadota > Betaproteobacteria > Nitrosomonadales > Sterolibacteriaceae > Denitratisoma > Denitratisoma sp. The sequence continues at coordinate 1,941,197 of JAVSMO010000001.1, forward strand.
GCCTCTGAGGCGTGGCGCACGCCGACGGTCGGATCGGGCAGTTCCTCCGCCTGGCTGCGCGCGATGAGGGTCTGCCGCCGCTTCACCTCGGCGCGCACGGCGGCCAGTTCGTGGTTGTGCTGCAGGATGCGCTCATGCCAGTACGCGTGCGGCTGGTCGACCGGCGTCGGCGTCGCCAGGACCGGCCTTTCCGGCAGGGATATGCCGGGATAGTGCTGCGTCAATTCGGCGGCAGCGACGGACGCCCGCAGCTCCGCCTGCACCGCCGCCGCCTCAGCCTGGGCGGTCGAGGCTTCGGCCAGGGTCTGCTCGAGGCGGGGCGCATCGCCGGCGCGCACCCGCCGTGCGGCAACCTCGCTCTGCCGCCTCAGCAGGGACACCTGGTTGTTCCATTCGTCGGACTGCGCACGCGCCTTCAGCCAGCCGAACCAGGCGCGCAGCAGGCCGCGCGCCGTCTCGTGCATGGCATCACCCAGCGAGGACTGCGCCTGTGCGACACCCAGCTCGCCGAGCTCGCCGTCGAGGCGCGCCTTGCCCGGCAGGCGGATCGGCCGCTCGACGGCAACATCCCATTCGTTGAGACTGCGTGAGGTGTCGGTGCGGCGCCGCGCCGAGCCCACGCTCACGCTGAACTCGTGCTCGCCCGCCTCGAGACGGCTGCGATTGGACTCTTCGTAGCGCACGCCCGACTTCGCCGCCAGCACGTCCGGATGGCCGGCGAGGACGCTCGCCACGACTGCGCGCGGCGGCAGGTCGGGAGTGTCGTCGGGCGGCGCGGCGACGGCAAGCGCCGGCAGCAGCAGGATGAGGCAGGACAAGAATTTCATGCGAATCTCCCGAACTCGATCAGCGGCACCAGCCAGTAGGCGATCTCCGGATTCGGCAGGGTTTCCTTGAGATGCGCGACCAGCGCCTGCGCATCCTCCCGGTTCATGACGACCTGCACCTGCACGCGGCGCGAGCGCCCGCGCACCTGCTCGGCCGAGCCGTGCAGGCGCACCGCCTGCCCCTGCCCCTCGACCCGCGTGTTGGTGAAGCCGGTCACCCATTCCGGATGCTCGAGCAGATGGTCGACCAGGTCCTCCTCGAGGGAAACCGGGAAGACCAGGGTGAGCACGCAATCCCGTGGTTTCATTTCACGCCCTCCTGCGGCGCAATGCCGAAGCGCCGGTAAAGGATCGGCAGGATGACCAGGGTCAGCAGCGTGGCGCTGACCAGGCCGCCGATGACGACGATGGCCAGCGGCTTCTGGATCTCCGAGCCGGGCCCGCTGGCGAACAGCAGCGGCACCAGGCCAAAGGCGGCGATGCTCGCCGTCATCAGCACCGGGCGCAGGCGCCGCTTCGCGCCCTCGACGACGATCTCCTCAACCGCCATGCCCTGCGCGTGCAGCTGGTTGAAATAGGTGACCATCACCACGCCATTGAGCACCGCGATGCCGAGCAGCGCAATGAAACCGACCGAGGCCGGCACCGACAGGTACTCGCCTGCCAGCCACATCGCCAGCACGCCGCCGATCATGGCGAAGGGGATGTTGCTGATGACCAGCAGGGCCTGGCGCAGCGAGCCGAAGGTGGCGAAGAGCAGCAGGAAGATCAGCGCCAGCGCCACCGGCACCACCACCGCCAGGCGTGCGGCGGCGCGCTGCTGGTTCTCGAACTGGCCGCCCCACACGGTGCTGTAGCCGCCGGCGAAAGTCAGCTTCTCCGCCACGGCGCGCTTCGCCTCGTCGACGAAGCCGACCAGGTCGCGGTCGCGCACGTTGGCCGAGACGACGACCATCTTCGCCGCGTTCTCGTGGTCGATCTTGACCGGGCCGTCGGCGCGCACCAGCTTCGCCACCGCCGTCAGCGGCACGCTGCGGCCGTCGGCCAGCGTCAGGCTGAGGCCGTTGAACATCGCCGGCGACATCCGTTCGCGCTCGCCGCCGCGCAGCAGCAGCGGCGTGCGCCGGTTGCCCTCCAGCACCACGCCCAGCACGCGGCCCTCGACCTGGGTGCGCAGGGCGTTCTGGACGTCGTCGACGTTGAAGCCGAGGCGGCCGGCGGCCAAGCGGTCGATCTCGATGCGGTAGTACTGCAGGCCCTCGTTTTTCACCGTGAACACGTCCTCGGCGCCGCGGATCGGCTTCAGTGCGTCGACCACCTGCTGCGCCATCTGATTGAGCGTGGCAAGGTCGGGACCGAAGATCTTGATCGCCACGTCGCCGCGCACGCCGACGATCATCTCCGAGACGCGCATCTCGATCGGCTGGGTGAAGCTGTAGGCCACGCCGGGGAAATCTGCCAGCACCTTGCGCAGCTCGTCCATCAGCCAGGCCTTGTCCGGCTCGCGCCATTCGTCCTTCGGCTTGAGCACGAGGAAGGTGTCGGTCTGGTTGAGGCCCATCGGGTCCAGCCCCAGCTCGTCGGAGCCGACGCGCGCTACGATGCGCTTCACTTCCGGCACGCGCTCGAGGATCGCCCGCTGGATGCGCAGATCGGTCGCCACGCTCGCCTCCAGGTTGATCGACGGCAGCTTCTCGACGCCGACGATGAGGTCGCCCTCGTCCATGGTCGGCATGAAGGTCTTGCCGACCTGGGTGTAGATGAGCGCGGTGAGCGCCAGCGCGGCGGCCGCGCCGATCGCCACCTGGCGCGTGTGGCGCAGCGCCCACTCCAGCAGCGGCACGTACAGGCGCAGCGCCTGGCGCACCAGCCACGGCTCGCCGTGGCCGGCCTCGCGGATCAGGAACGAGGCGAGCACCGGGATCACCGTCAGGGACAGCAGGAGCGAGCCGGACAGCGCGAAGATGATCGACAGCGCCACCGGCACGAACAGCTTGCCCTCGAGCCCCTGCAGGGTCACCAGCGGCAGGAAGACGATGACGATGATCGTGATGCCCGAGGCCACCGGCAGGGTCACTTCGCGCACGGCGCGGTAGACGACGTGCAGGCGCGGCAGCCGGTTCGCCGCCTTCCCCTCTTCATGCGCCAGGTGCGTCACGATGTTTTCGACCACCACCACCGCCGCGTCGACCAGCATGCCGATGGCGATCGCCAGCCCGCCCAAGCTCATCAGGTTGGCCGACATGCCGAACTGGCGCATCAAGATGAAGGTCACCAGCGCCGCCAGCGGCAGGGTCAGCGCCACCACCAGGGCGGCGCGCAGGTTGCCGAGGAACAGCACCAGCAGTACGACCACCAGCACGATGGCTTCGAGCAGGGCCCGCGACACCGTGCCGACGGCGCGCTCGACCAGGCTGCCGCGATCGTAGAAGACCTGCGTCGTCACGCCCTCCGGCAGCGTCGGCGCCAGTTCGGCCAGCTTGGCACGCACGCCGTTCACCACCTGCCGCGCGTTGGCGCCGCGCAGGCCGAGCACCAGGCCCTGCACCGCCTCGCCCTGGCCGGCCGCGCCGCTCTGCGTGACGGCGCCGTAGCGGGTGAGGTGGCCGATGCGCACCGCGGCGACGTCGCCCACCCGCACCGGTGTGCCGTCGCGGCTGGAGACCACCACCGCGCGCACGTCGTCCAGGTCGCGGATGGCGCCTTCGGCGCGCACCACCAGCGACTCCTCGCCCTCGGACAGGCGGCCGGCGCCGTCGTTGCGGTTGTTCGCCTCCAGCGCCTGCTGCAGCGCGCCCAGCGTCACGCCGCGCGCGGCCAGCGCCGCGATGTCCGGCACCACCTCGAAGCTGCGCGCCTCGCCGCCGAGCGCGTTCACGTCGGCCACGCCGGGCAGGGTGCGCAGCGCCGGCCGGATCACCCAGTCGAGCAGGCCGCGCCGCTCCTGCAACGTCAGGTCGCCGCCGTCGATGGTGAACATGAACATCTCGCCGAGCGGCGTGGTGATCGGCGCCAGGCCGCCGTCGGCGCCGGGCGGCAGGTCGCGCAGGATACCGTTGAGGCGCTCGGTCACCTGGCTGCGCGCCCAGTAGATGTCGGTGCCGTCCTCGAAGTCGATGGTGATGTCGGCGATGGCGTATTTCGACACCGAGCGCAGGATCTTTTTGTTGGGGATGCCGAGCATCTCCAGCTCGATCGGCGTGGTGATGCGCGCCTCGACCTCCTCCGGCGTCATGCCGGGGGCCTTCATGATGATCTTCACCTGGGTCGACGAGACGTCCGGGAAGGCGTCGATCGGCAGGCCGTTGAAGGCGACAGCGCCGGCGCCAACCAGTGCCAGGGTGGCAATGACGACCAGCAGCCTCTGCGTGAGGCTGAACTCGACCAGCCGCTCGAGCATCACTCGCCCCCGATGCCCATCAGCGCCGCCTTCAGCGCCGAGACGCCGCGCACGGCGATGCGCTCATCGCCCTTCAGCTCGCCGCGCACGCTGCTCGACTGCGCGCCTTCGACGACCAGGCCGACCGGCACGGCGCGAAAGCCCTGCGCCGTCTGCACGAAGACGAGGACGCGACCCTGCAGCCGCGCCAGGGCGGTGTTGGGCACGTTCCACTGTCCGCCCGTGCGGCCGTTGCGCACGGCGCTGACCACGGTCGCCTCGACGTACTGCCCGGGATGCAGGCGCTCGGCGCCGCGGGTGATCTCGGCGCGCACCAGCACCGTCTGGCTGCCGCCGACGCCATGGCCGACCGTCAGCACCTTGCCGACGGCCTGCTGGGCGGGCAGCGTCACCTGGTCGCCCTCCGCCACCATGCCCTGGCGGGCAATCGGCAGCTGGATATCCAGCCAGAGCGGGTCGAGCTTCGCCACCTTGAAAATCGGGGAGGCGGCTTCCAGCCGCTGGCCGGCGGTGGCCATCTGCTCCAGCACCACGCCGTCCACGGGCGAGGCGACCTCGATGGCGCTGCCCAGGCCGCCGCCCGACTGCAGGCGGGCGATGGCCGCCTCGCTCATGCCGGCCAGGCGCAGCACCTGGCGCCGCTCGCTATAGGCCGCCGCCTGCTCGGCGTGCAAGCTGCGCGTGGCGCGGTAGCGGCTCTCGGCGATGATGCCCTCGGCGAACAGCTTCTCGTCGCGCGCCAGGTTGTCCTTCGCCAGGCGCAGCTGCGAGGCGGCCTGCAGGTAGGCGCGCTGCATCTCGACGACGGCCGGCCCCTGCAGGCGCGCCAGCACCTGACCCTTCTTCACGTGTTCGCCGGCGGTGGCCAGCATCCGCTCGACCAGCACGGGGATCGGCGCACTCAGCACATGCAGCTGGTTGTTGGGCACGACCACCTGCGCCGGCAGGCCGGGCAGTTCGCCGGCGCGCTGCGCCGCGAGGGGCGCAGTCTCGATGCCGAGGGACTTCATCTGGGCCGCCGATACCGGCAGTTCCTCGGCCGCCAACAGCGGCGCGGCGAGCAGCGCGGCGAGCAGTACAAGCAGTCCTGGTCCGTTTCGATGAAGTTTCATATTCATGAGCGACAAGCGGCGGGAGAACGCCATCTCAATTTAGCATGGCATTCTCCCGCCGGCGACTTAACGGAAGCTTAAGGAACGGCTGGAAGCTACTTTTTTGCCGCCTTGCCGACCTTGATCTGGTAGATGCCGTGGCAGGCATTGCACTTCTGCAGCAGGTCGTTCATCTGCGTCAGCGTGTGCTTGGGATCGGCGAGGGATTCCGCGTCGAGGGCCATCAGGTCGAAGGTGGTGTGCACGCCGCCGGCGAGGACCTTGAATTCCTCCGGCAGCTTGGCCACCGTCTTCGGCGGGATCTCGTTGGCGGCGCCGCTGCCCATGGTACGGGCGGCGCGGGCGATCTCCTTCATGTCCTCGCGCGTGAGGGCGTCGGTGATGGTCTGCAGGACGGCGAGGAAGTTGCGCATCTCCTCGAGGACGATGTGGCGCTCCTCGTCGAGCAGGACCAGCGGCGCGCGCTGGTCGACCGACTTGGCCGGCCCGGCGGCCGGCGCCGCGCCGGCGATGAACAGCGCGCCGAGGGCGGCCGCGATGAGGTGCTTGTGTCTGTTTTTCATGTTTGCGTGTCTTGTGTGTTTTCAGGCGATCGTCGCCTCGCTGCGGGACTTCTCGCCCTTGTTGTCCTCCCAGGCGACGACCAGCTTGTCGCCGGGCTTGGCGTCCTTGACGCGGAAGCCGAATACCGGGTTCTTGGAAATCGCCGGGCCGCACTGCATGTCCAGCACCGGCTTGTCGTTGACCGTGGCCATGACATGCCGGATGAAGTGGGCGGGGTAGACCTGGCCGCTGCGCGGATCCTTGCGCTGACCGGTCTCCATCGGGTGGATCATGAGCACGAAGATATGGGCGCTGCCGTCGACCATCTTGGTACGGATTTTCATGGGTTCTGCCATTTTCGTTTCCTCTCCTGCCTCAGCCGCCGCAGCCGCCGATGGTGACTTTGATCTCGCGGCTGGCGATGTAGTGCTTGCCGCCGGCCTTCACCACCACCTTGACGACGGAGGTCTGGCCCATCTTGAAGCGGGTGTTGAGATAGCCTTCCGTGCCGTTGGCGAGCACGGCGTGCGCCATCAGCGGGAAGGGGTTCTTCTCCGCCAGCAGGGCGATGGATTCCGCCCCGGCCATGCGGCAGCTCACCTCGATCGGGATCACCGCGCCGTTCTCCGCCACCTCCGGCGCCTTGATGTGGATGTCGGCGCTTTCCGCGGCGCCTTCCGCGCCGATGTTCTTCAGGGCGTCGGCGAGGTTCTTCGACTCGAAGGCCGCCTTGTTCCATTCCGCCGCGTGTGCCCGGGTGGGGCGCAGCAGCCCCGCCGCGAGAGCGCAGGCAAGCACCCCGCCGGCGCCGCCGCCTTTCAATATCAACCTGCGTAACTGATTCACTCTTGCTTGCTCCAATCAAAACCCCGGCTAACGGGCCGAGGGAACCGAAACCGGATATCCGTTGGACAGCACGGTTACAAAGACTTCGAGGTCGGCATAGGCCGGATCGCCCGGCTTCAGCCCCTGGGTGCGCATCTGGCCGTGGCAGCGCGCGAAACGCTCCTGGATCGACTCCAGGGCGCCGACCGGCGTGCGGTAGGTCGGGTAATGCGCCGCATCGCCGAACGGCGTCGTCGGCGTCTCGCCGCGCAGCTTGTGGCCCATGATGCTTCCCGGCGTGTGGCAGGAAGCGCAGGCGAAGTTGAGCTGGCCGGTCTTGCGGTAGAAGAGTTCCTCGCCGCGGCGGTAGGCTTCCATCACCCGCTCGTCCGACAGGTCGACCTTGATCGGCATGCCGGCACTGAGCGATTTGAAATAGACGGAGATCTTGGTGTTGGGCGGCTTGCCCTGGGCCAGGTCCTCCTTCAGCACGCTCTTCGCGCAATGCTCGATGCGCGCCTCCACCGTCACGATGCGCTCGAGCGCCTCGTCGAACTTCGGGTAGGCCGCCGCCTTGCCCTTGAGATCGGACGAACCTTCGCCCAGGCAGGCGAGGAAGGCGGGATTGCGCGCGGCGAGCTTCTTCACCAGCGCCTGGCCCTCGTCGACGGCGAGGTGGCCGGGGTGCAGGTCGATGCGGTCGAGGTCCATGTGCTTCCAGTTGAGCTTCCACACCTCGGCCGGCTTGTCGGCCAGTCCGGCATGGCGTTGCAAATCGGCCTCGGTGCGCCAGTACTGGATGGTGTCGCTGAAGCCGACGTCGCCCTCGACGCCCTTGAAGGGATCGATCTGCGCGTCCGGGTAACGTTCCCGATAGGTCCCGTCACCGAGGACGGCACAGCCTGCGGCCAGGCCGAGGACGAGCGCCGACAACAGGGCGGTGCGCTTGCGTTCGAACATCGCGGGTCCTTTATTTCGATGAGAGCAGGAAGGCGACGACGTCGCGCAGTTCCTGGTCGGTGAGGATTTCATTGGTGCCGAAGGGCGGCATCAGGGTCTCGGGGTTGATCGTGCGCATGTCGAAGACCATGGCGTAGGCCTCCGCCGCGCTGCGGCCCGTGCTGCCGAAGTGGCTGAGGTCGGGCCCGCGCGAACCGGGCTGGCTGCCGCCCGGCATGACGTGGCAGGCCAGGCAGTTGCCGCGATTGCGCGCCTGGGCGATCTGCTTGCCCTTCGCGGCATTGCCGTTGAGCGGCCCCTCGAGCGCCTTCTGTTCCGGCCTGCGCGTGGCGAGCTTGCCGCAGGGCAGGCTGTAGCTCAGGCAGGGGAAGGCCGAATAGTTGGCCGGAGCCTTGGGAGCGGCCGCTGCCTGGGGGGCCGCCGCCCCCTGGGCGGCGGCCGTTCCGGCAAAAGTCAGTCCCTGCAGGACGGCGGCAATCAGAACGTGTCGCTTCATGCCTGGCCCGTTCAGAACTGGTGGGTCAGCTGCAGGCCGAAGCGCGCGCCGACGGCCCCGGTGACGACGCCGGCGTTGTTGGTCGCCCGCGCCCGGAAGGCGGCATTCGGCCCGACCGTCACAGGATTCGGCGCGTTCGCGTCGCGCGGCTCGATGTTGAAGGTCAGGCGGGTGGCCTTCGTGTAGTTGTAGTTCACCGCGAAGGTGAGCTGCTTGATGATGCGCTCGTCGGCGTCGTTCCAGAGGTTGGTGCCGATGGTCTTGTGCAGCACGTCGTGGCGGGCGTAGCGGATGCCGAAGTCCCACTTGTCGTTCATGTACCAGCCGTAGTCGAAGGTCATGCCGCGCGCCTTGTTGCCCTTCTCGGCGGCGATCTGGATCTGGCCGCCGAAGGCCCCGTCCACCACGTTGCCGGTCGGCGTATAGAAGATCATGCCGTTGGCGTACATCAGGTCGAAGCCGAGGCGGTGCTTGCCGCGACCCTCGCCGAAGAGTTCGCCGAGCGCCTTGATGCCGAAGCCGTGGCGGGTGAAGTCGAAGTCCTTGCTATGATCGCCGGCGGCGTTGATCTCGAAGTTGCGCGTGCCGCGCTGGTGATAGACGTAGCCCTTGATGCCGTGCTTGCCCGGGCCCTTGCCGCCGGGCAGGTCGTACTCGGTGGAGAAGTAGAGGTTGAGGTCCTTCTCGCTGTTGTAGTCCCTGACGCTGTGGATGCCGCTGCCGTTGCCGATCATGGCGGCATAGGTGTGGGTCCACTTGCCGACCTTGAAGGCATCGAAGAACTGGATGCCCCAGTCGCGGCCGGCGTCGGCGTCCCAACCACTGTAGGAAGCGGTGGCGTTGCTGTAGCCCTGGCCGGGAATGAAGGCGGTGCCCTTGGTGTTGGTGCGCACGAACTTCTCGGTCTGCACGCGGGCGATGAAGTCGGTCGGCCAGATGTAGGGCTGGGCGCCGACCCCCTGATAGAGCTCCTCCGGGCCGGGCTTCCTCATCAGGCCGGCGCGCACGCGCACGCCGGGGATGTAGCTGAAGGTCATGGTGGCGTCGGTGAGGCTGACGAGATGGTCGCGCGAAGTGTCGAGCGGCTCGTAGTTGGCGGCGTTCTGGCCGAAGTTCGCCATCAGGAAGTAGTTGATCTTGCCGGGAATCAGGTTGCCGCGCAGGCCGACGGCGAGGTTGTCGAGGTTGAAGTCGGCCTTCTGGTCGCGCAGCTCCGGGCCGGTGCGGCACATGGCATTGTAGGAACCGTTGAGCAGGCCGTGGGCAGTGGTGGCGCTGCCGTTGTTCGGGTTCACCAGCCCCTGCATCTTGTCGCAGCCGTAGTAGTTGGTGTACGAGAGCTGGCCGATGCCGAAGAGCTTGTGCGTGGTGCTCGGCGGCTCCATCGCCTGCAGCATCACCCAGTCCGCCGCCATGGCCCGTCCGGAGATGCCAAGCGCCGCGAATGCGACGGCCAGCGCCGCCGTCAGTTTCCCCTTGTGATCTTTCATTTTTCTCCTCCTCCCAGATTCGTTATTTATGAGCAGCAGCTTTCATCCTTGACGCCGGCCTTCTTCAGGAAGAAGGCGAGCGGGCAGAACTGCGTGATGCCGCTTTGCGCCAGATTCAGCCCGACGAAGGCCGTCAGCGCGACCCAGTAGGGATGCACGTAATGCGCCAGCACGAGGCCCAGCAGCACCATCAGGCCGGCTACGAGATGCACGATGCGATCGACAGTCATGTTTTCTCTCCGAACGTTTGCGTTGAAAGCATCACTTCAGCCGCGGCGAGACGCCCGGCTGGCCACGGAAATGCACATGGCAGGCAACGCAACCGGCGGTAACGTCGCCGAAGTGGCGTGCGGCGGCGGCCATGTCGCCCTTCTCGGCAGCGGCGGCGAGCTTCATGGCGCCGCCCTCGACGGCCTCTTCCATGGCCGGCAGCACGCCGAGATCCTTGGCATTGACCTTTTCCAGCGGCAGATAGGGCAGCAGGCCGCCGCGCGGCAGGCGATGGTGGGCCATGCGGCGCGCGGCATCGGCCGCCTGTTCGCCGTTGTCGGTGGCGATGGCGGCGGCCACCGCCTGGTAGTCGGCGAGCAACTCCTGCATCACCTGGCGCATGGTCAGCGTCTCGCTGTGGCGCTTGTGCTTGATGGCGATCTTGAGCAGGAACTGCTGGATCTCGGGCGGCAGCGCCTTCACCTTCTCCTGCAGTTCCGGCTTCATCATGCCCATGCTCTTCTGCAGGAAGGCCTTGCCGCGCTGCATGTCCTCCGGCGCGAACGCCGGCGCCTGCGACCAGGCCGCGCCGCTCAGACCCAGGCCAAGCGCGACTGCCGCCGCGATGACGCCCCGTTTTGCTGTTCTCATTTATGTTCTCCCTTTAAAAAATCAGTCGCTCACGGCGAGGGTCACGCTCATCAGGCCGATGAGGTCGCCGGTTTCCAGCCCGTCCTTCTCGAAATTCACGATGTCCAGCTCGCCCTTCGGCTTGCCGTGGCAGGGCAGGCAGGGCGGCATCAGGCGGATCGGCTCCATGTGGCGGTACACCTCCTGCTTGCCCCACTTCTCGGTCTTCCTGATCGGCGCGTTCTCGTTGTGCCCGGCCTTGACGTAGTGAATCAGCGCGGCACGCTCGGTATCGTCCGGCACGTTGACCGGATTACGGTAGGCACGGCCAGGCTGCTTGATGACGATGCCGGTCTTGGCGGTGAATACGCCGCCCATCTCGCGCTCCCATTTCGCCGGCAGGAAATTCTTCCAGCCGACGCCTTTGAAGTTGAGGCGATCCTGGTTGTTCTCGATGACCTGGCGGCCGGCCCAGATCAGCTTCTCGTAGAGGCGCTTCTGGGTCGGCGTGGCGTCGAGCATGTCGGGCTCGAGCGCGGCACGCCATTGCGTCTCGAAGACCTCGCCGGAGAAGCCCTTGTCGCCGAGGTTGGGATCGACGAACTTGCCGGCGTAGGCGAAGATGATCAGCCGCGCGGCGATGACCGCCTTGGCCAGCCGCTCGGCCGTCGCCTTGGCCTCGGCGCGGGGCACTTTCTCCAGGAAGAACGATTCGGCGAAACCGCCCTTGGCGCGGGCGCCGATCTCCTCGGCTGCGGCCGGCAGCGCGGCCAGCAGGCACAATGCGGCGAACGCCGCGGATCGTTTCAGCTTGAACATCGTCTCCTCCTCATCTGTGTTATGTTTTTTCTGCACGTGCAGAATAGGCAGGAGCGGTTTCCGCGCTGTTGCAGGGAGGCCGCATTTGTTACAAGTTGTTACAAGGGGGGGAGGCATGGCCGAGTGCCGGGGCCGCATACTGGTGGTGGACGACGACGAGGGGCTGCGCGAGCTGCTGGTGCGCTACCTGTCGGACAACGGCTACGAGGCCGCCGGCGTGGGCGACGGCCAGGCCATGAAGCGGCACCTTTCGTCGCACCCGGTCGACCTGCTGCTGCTCGACGTCATGCTGCCGGGCGAGGACGGCCTGACGCTGGCGCGCGACCTGGGGACGCACGGCGGCCCGCCGATCATCATGCTGTCGGCACGCGGCGAGGAGGTCGACCGCATCGTCGGCCTCGAGGTCGGCGCCGACGACTACCTGCCGAAGCCCTTCAGCCATCGCGAGCTGCTGGCGCGCGTGGCGGCGGTGCTGCGCCGCCGCCAGCCGGTGGCGGCAGCCGGGCGGCTGCGCCGCTTCGGCCCCTTCGAAGTCGACCTCGAGGCGCACCGCCTGACGCGCAACGGCGAGGAGGTCGACGTCTCCGGCGCCGAGTTCGCCCTGCTCAAGGTGCTGATCGAGAACCCCGACCGCGTGCTCAGCCGCGACGCCCTGGTCGAGCTGCTCAAGGGCTACGAGCGCGCGCCCTTCGACCGCATGGTCGACGTGCGCGTCACGCGGCTGCGCCGCAAGATCGAGCCCGATCCGGCGCATCCGGTCTACCTGCGCACGATCTGGGGCGAGGGCTACCTCTTCTCGCCCGGCGGCGCCAGAAAGCCATGATCCTGCCGCGCACGCTGTTCGGGCGCACCGCGCTGGTGATCGCGCTGGTGTCCTTCGCCTTCCAGCTGTTCACCATCGCCATCATCACCTACTTCGCCCTGGTGCCGCTCGGCCGCAACGCCACCAGCGACCTCGCCGCGCTGATGATCGAGACCGCCGAGAACTGGCGGAGCGAGCCGGTCGAAGAGCGCCCGTGGATGCAGGAGCGCATCGGCCGGCTGTACCGCATCCAGGTGCAGGATCCGCCCGGCGAGGTCGTCGCCTTCACGCGCATGCTGCCGTATTTCCAGCTGCTCGAGACGGCGCTCAGCTCGCGCACCGGAGAAAGCATCGTGCTGCGCGCCAGCCACGCCGAGGACGGCGAGGAGTGGTACTGGGCCGACCTGCCCACCGAGAACGGCAAGGTGCGCGTCGGTTTCCCGGCCAGCCGCGTCGACGTGCAGCCCTGGCTGGCGATGCTGTTGATCCTCGCGGTAGGCACCCTCGTCACGCTCAATACCTCGGCCGGGCTGGCCAGCTGGCTGATCCGGCCGCTCGCGCGGCTGGCCAGCGCCACGCAGCGCATCGGCCAGGGCCGGCGGCCGGAGCCGCTGGCGGAGACGGGCCCGACCGAGCTCGCCACCCTGGCGCGCGAGTTCAACCGCATGGGCGAGCAGGTCGAGGAACTCCTCGCCAACCGCACCACCCTGCTGGCCGGCATCTCGCACGACCTGCGCACGCCGCTGGCGCGCATCCAGCTGGCGCTCGGCATGCTCTCGGAGAAGCCCGACCGCGACCTCATCGACAGGGTGCTGCGCGACGTCGAGGGCATGAACGAGCTGATCGCCCGCTGCCTCGAGGTCAGCCGCGACTTCGCCGAGCAGGAGACGGTCGACATGAACCTCTGCGACCTGCTCGCCGAGATCGCCGCGGAATTCACGCAGGCCGGCGCCGTCATCCGCGGCAACAAGGGGCCGGACTGCCGCATCCTGGTGCGGCCGCTGTCGCTCAAGCGCATCCTCGTCAACCTGATCGACAACGCCGTGCGCTACGGCGGCGGCGCGCCGGTCGACATCGAGTACACGCTCGGCGACGAGGCGATCGAGATCCGCGTGCTCGACCGCGGTCCCGGCGTTCCCGCCGAGGAGCGCGAAGCGGTCTTCCGCCCCTTCTACCGGCTCGAGCCCTCGCGCAGCACGCTCACCGGGGGCAGCGGCCTCGGCCTGGCCATCGTGCGTCAGCTCGCCAACGCCAACGGCTGGAGCGTCGCGCTGGCCGATCGTCCCGGCGGCGGCACCGTCGCCAGCGTCCGCATCCCCTCCTCCCGCCAAGGGTAAACCTGTCGTCGGTCGACGACAGTCGCGCGAAAAATTTCGGGAACAAGTGGCGGCGCCGGTTCGTCTACGCGTATGCGTAACGATGAACGACAAAGGAGGACAACATGCGCACGCCGAATTCAACCCTTGCCGCCCTCATGGTGGTTGCCGCGACCCTGGGCGGCTGCGCCAACATGACGACGCAGCAGAAGAACACCGCCATCGGCGCCGCGGTCGGCGCGGTCGGCGGCGCGGTGCTGACCGGCGGCAGCGCCCTCGGCACGGTCGGCGGCGCCGCCGTCGGCGGCGTCATCGGCAACCAGGTCAAGCAGTAGCGGTCCCGCTGCCTACACGGCGCGCAGTTTCTCGCCGGCGCGCGCCAGCGTCTCCTCGCCCTTGGCGAAGCAGAAGCGGATGACCTTGTCGTCGCGGCCGCCATTCGTGCTTGTGTAGAAGGCCGAGAAGGGAATCGCCGCCACGCCGTGCGCCTTCGTCAGGCGCTCGACGAAGGCGCGGTCGGGCTCGTCGGAAATCGCGTCGTAGCGCACCGACTGGAAGTAGGTGCCCGGGCAGGGCAGCGGCACGAAGCGCGATCCCGCCAGCTGCTGCCTGAAGAAGTCCCGCTTGGTCCGGTAGAAGTCCGCCAGGCCGAGGTAACGCTCCTTGTCCTGCATGAACTCCGCAAGCGCCAGCTGCATCGGGTGGTTCACGCAGAAGACGACGAACTGGTGCGCCTTGCGGAACTCCGCCATCAGCTCGCGCGGCGCCAGGCAGTAGGCGATCTTCCAGCCGGTGACGTGGTAGGTCTTGCCGAACGACGAGACGACGAAGCTGCGCTCGGCCAGGCCCGGATAGCGCACCACGCTCTCATGCCGCTGCCCGTCGAAGACAATGTGCTCGTACACCTCGTCGGAGACGACGACGATGCCGGTGCCGCGCACGAGTTGTTCCAGCGCCTGCATGTCCGAGGCTTCCCACACCGACCCGCTTGGATTGTGCGGCGTGTTGATGATGATCATGCGCGTCTTCGGCGTGATCAGCGCGCGCACCTCGTCCCAGTTCGGGCGGTAATCCGGGAAAGTCAGCCTGCACGGCACGGCGCGCCCGCCGTTCAGTTCGATGGACGGCACGTAGGAGTCGTACACCGGCTCGAAGACGATCACCTCGTCGCCCGGCCGCACCAGCGCCGCCACCGCGGTGAAGATGGCCTGCGTCGCGCCCGCCGTGACGGTGATCTCCTGCTCGACGTCGAAAGTCAGTCCGTAGAGGGCGGCGACCTTTTCGGCGATGGCCTCGCGCAGCGGCAGCGCGCCGGCCATCGGCGCGTACTGATTGGCGCCGGCGTGCATGTGCTTCGCCACGAGATCGAACAGCGCCGGCGGCGCCGAGAAATCGGGGAAGCCCTGCGACAGGTTGATGGCGCCGTGCTGCGCCGCCAGGCGCGACATGACGGTGAAGATGGTCGTGCCCACCCAGGGCAGGCGCGAGTCGATGGGAGCGGGGAAGTTCGGCATGCCCGAATTGTGGCATAAGGCCCGCACCCGGTGAGCTACAATCCCCGGGCCATGATTTCCGACCGCCTGTTCACGATCCGCGAAGAGGGCGACGCCGTCGTCATCCTCGACCAGACGCTGCTGCCGCACCAGGTCGCCACGCGCCACCTGCGCTCCCTCGCCGACGCCGCCCACGCCATCCGCGCCATGCTGGTGCGCGGCGCACCGCTGATCGGCGTCACCGCCGCCTATGGCGTCGCCCTCGCCTTGAAGGACGGCGCCGCCAACGAATCGCTGCAGCGTGCCTGCGACACGCTCGCCGCGACGCGGCCGACGGCGGTGAACCTGCACTGGGCGCTGGCGCGCATGAAGCGGCAACTCGCGCCGTTGCCGGTGGCGCAGCGGCACGCCGCCGCCTGGTCCGAGGCGCGCGCCATCGCCGGGGAGGACGCCGCCGCCAACCGCCGCATCGGCGAGCATGGCCTCGCCCTGTTCGAGGCCGTCGGGCGGCGCCCGGTGAACCTGATGACCCACTGCAACGCCGGCTGGCTCGCCACCGCCGCCTGGGGCACGGCGCTGGCGCCGGTCTACGCCGCGCGCGAGGCCGGCCTGCCGGTGCATGTGTTCGTCTCGGAAACGCGGCCGCGCAACCAGGGCCTGCTCACTGCCTGGGAGCTGCACGAGGCCGGCATCCCGCACACCCTCATCGCCGACAACGCCGCCGGGCATTTCCTGCGGCAGGGCGCGGTGGACATGGTCATCGTCGGCGCCGACCGCATCGCCGCCAACGGCGACACCGCCAACAAGATCGGCACCTGCCTCAAGGCGCTGGCGGCAGCCGACTGCGGCGTGCCCTTCTACGTCGCCGCGCCGCTGTCCACCATCGACCGCGACTGCCCCGACGGCGCGCGCATCCCCATCGAGGAGCGCGACGGCGGCGAGGTGCGCCACGTCGGCGGTCTCGACCGCCATGGCGTGCACGCCACCGTGGCCATCGCCCCCGACTGGATGCCCGCCGCCAACCCCGCCTTCGACGTCACGCCCGCCAGGCTCATCGCCGGCATCGTCACCGAGCGCGGCGTCTGCGCGCCCGGCGAGCTGCGCACCCTTTTCGGGAACCAGACATGACCCAGATCGACCTGCGCGAAGGCATCGTCGCCGCCGTCCGCTCGCTCGCCGCGCACGGCCTCAACCGCGGCACCGCCGGCAATGTCAGCGCGCGCTGGGGCGAAGGCTTCCTCGTCACGCCGACCGGCCTCGCCGACGACGAGATGCAGCCCGGCGACATCGTGCCGGTGGCCATGGACGGTTCCTGGCAGGGGCCGCGCAAACCCTCTTCCGAATGGCGCTTCCACCGCGACCTCTACGCGGCGCGCCCGGAGGCCGGCGCCGTCGTGCACGCCCACGCCCCCTTCGCCACCGCACTGGCCTGCCTGCGCGCCGACATCCCGCCCTTCCACTACATGATCGCGCGCTTCGGCGGCGCCACGGTGCGCTGCGCCGCCTACGCCACCTTCGGCACGCAGGCATTGTCCGACGCCGCGCTGGCAGCGCTGGAAGGCCGCTGCGCCTGCCTGCTCGCCAACCACGGCCTGCTCGTGTTCGGCCGCGACCTGCGCCACGCGCTCGACCTCGCCGTCGAGTTCGAGTCGCTGTGCGAGCAGTACTGGCGCGCCCTGCAGGTCGGCCGCCCGGTGCTGCTGCCGGACGCCGAGATGGAAACGGTGCTGGAGAAGTTCAGGACCTACGGGCAGCCGTAGTCGACTCGGCCTCCAGCACGCGCAGCAGGCTGGCGGTGTCCTCGCGGCCCAGGCCCTGCGCCATGAGGGTGTTCAATTGCTGCCACACCTGCGCCGCGATCGGCAGCGGCGCGCCGAGCGTCGCCGCCTCGTCGAGCAGGATGCCGAAGTCCTTGTGGTGCAGGCGCGCTTCCACCCCCGCCTTGAAGTCGCGCGCCGTCATGCGCGCGCCGAACACCTCCAGCACGCGGCTGCCGGCCGAGCCGCCGGCGAGCGCCTGGCGCACCTTCTCCGGGTCGGCGCCGGACTGCTTCGCCAGCAGCATCGCCTCGGCCACCGCCTCGATGCAGGAGACCATGATCATCTGGTTGCAGGCCTTCGCCACTTGGCCGGCGCCGTTCGGGCCGACGTGCACGATGGTCTTGCCGAGCTTTTCCAGCAGCGGCCGCACGCGCGCCAGCACCTCCGCCTTGCCGCCGGCCATGATCGCCAGCGTGGCGTTCTGCGCGCCGACCTCGCCGCCGGAGACCGGCGCGTCGATGGTGTCGATGCCGCGTGCCGCCAGCTGCGCCGCGATGCGCCGCGCCGTGCCGGGCGGGATGGTGCCCATGTCGACCACCACCGTGCCCGGTTTCGCGCCGTGGAGGATGCCGGCTTCGCCCAACGCCACCTGCTCGACGTCGGCCCCGGTGGTGACCATGGTGAACACCACCTCGCTCGCCGCCGCCACTTCCGCCGGCGTGGCAAGGCGCCGCGCGCCGGCGTCGACCAGCGGCTGCGCCGCCTCGGCGCGCCGCGCGTAGACCGACAGTTCGTGCCCGGCCCTGACGAGGTGCAGGGCCATCGGGCGCCCCATGACGCCGAGGCCGATGAAGCCGACCTTCATCAGTGTTTCTCGCCGCCGGACATGCGCTCCAGCAGCTTCAGCATGGCAACCGAATCGTCCTCGCCCAGCCCGGAGCCGACCATGGCGTTGAACATCTGCGCCGTCGCCGCCGCACCCGGCAGCATCAGGCCGAGGCGGTGCGCCTCCTCCATGACGATGCGCAGGTCCTTCTGGTGCATCCAGGCCTTGAAGCCCGGCTTGAAGTTGCGATCGATCATGCGCTGGCCGTGGTTCTCGAGGATCTTGCTGTAGGCGAAGCCGCCCATCAGCGCCTCGCGCACCTTGGCGACGTCGGCGCCGCTCTTGCGGGCGAAGTTGAAGGCTTCGGCCACCGCCGCCACGCCCATGCCGGTGACGATCTGGTTGCAGGCCTTCGCCACCTGGCCGGCGCCGGAGTCGCCGACGTGCACGATGTTCTTGCCCATCAATTCGAAGATCGGCTTCATCCTCTCGAAGGCCGCCGCCTTGCCGCCGACCATGATCGACAGCGTGGCGTTGATGGCGCCGACCTCGCCGCCGGAGACCGGCGCGTCGAGGAACTCGATGCCCTCGTCGGCCAGCTTCATGCCGATGCGCTGCGCCGCCGCCGGCGCGATGGTGCTCATGTCGGCCACCAGCAGGCCCTTCCGGGCGCCCTTCGCCACGCCGTTCTCGCCCAGCGTCACTTCCTCGACGTCGGGCGCGTCGGCCACCATGGTGACGACGAGGTCGGCGTGCCTGGCCACCTCGGCAGGGCTGACGTGGGCGTGCGCGCCGAACTGGGCGAAGGGCTCGAGCGAGGCCGCGCGCCGCGCCCAGATGTGCAGGGTGTGGCCGCCGCGGGCGACGTTGATGGCCATGGGGCGGCCCATGAGGCCGAGGCCGATGAATCCGATATTCATGTTGTTTTCTCCTCTGTCGGTTAGTGCTTGATGAACATTTCGTAGAGCGTCAGCAGGATCTCGAAGACGATCAGGATGACGATGTACCACTCGACGCGCAGCGAGTGGCGCGTCGACAGCAGGTCCTGCACGCTCTGCGCCGTGTGCGAGAGCAGGTTCATCTTGCGCTCCAGCGCCTGGTGGCGCTCGCGGATCTCGAACTCGTCCTGCAGGCGCACGAACAGGCTCTCCAGACCCGGCTGCTCCCACAGCAGCTCCGGCTTCTCGCTGATCTCGGCGCGGCCGACCATGCGGCTCTCGATCAGCAGCATGGCGCCGATGTTCTTCAGCAGCGCCCGCTCCTGGCCAGGGATGCGGCCATGCTCGGCGAGGTCGGCCGCCAGCGGCTCGACGCGGTCGAACTCGGCCGAGACGCGCGCCTCGTACAACGCCAGCAGCACGCTCTTCGAGAGGATGTCGGCGACGAGCTGCAGACGCTCGATCGTGCAGGCCTCGAAGACGACGGTGCCCGGCCTGACGCCGTCCTTCGCCTGCGGCTCGACGGCGATCTCGATCTCTTCGGTCTCCGGCCGCTCGTAGGGCCGCGTCACGAAGGGCCGCAGCCGCTCGAGGAAGGACACCTCCTCCATCGCCGCCACGTCGAAGAACACCGCCACGCCGTAGCGGAACAGCACCGCCACGCCGCCGCCCTGCACCTCGACGGCCAGCGGGCTGGTCGCCAGCGCGTTGCCGCTGCCGAGGGCGCGCAGGTCGAGCCGCTCGCCGAGCAGCACGGCGCGCGCCTTGAAGGCGCCCTTGCGGCAGAGGGGAAGCGTTTCCATGGGGATAGTTTCGCACAGGCGCGAAAAGGTGTGGCGCGCAAACTTGCCGATATTGGATAACGACATGCCGAAGCCACCGGCTAGAATCCGCCCGCCGCGTCCACACCGAAAAGGAGCTTCAACTTGAAACGGTTGCTTGAATTCCCCCTTGCCCTGATCCTCGCCCTCCTCGCCGCCGCGGCCTTCGCCGCCAAGGATCCGGGCGACAACCCGGGCACCGCGGATCACCCGGAAGTGCCGCGCTTTCCCGGCTTCCATATCGACAGCTCCAAGCTGAAGGACTTCAACGAATACCGCTTCGCCAGCAAGGGCTACGACGGCTCCTACGAGCCGATCGGCGAAACGAAGGCCGGCAAGCACTGGTTCATCGACTACATCCTCAACGAGGGCGCGCGCAAGCCGAGCGCCGTCGAACTGGTCAGGAACTACGAGAACGCCTTCAGGAAGGCCGGCGGCGTCCTGGTCAATCGCCATCCCAAGGGCGGCGATCCCGAAAGCGCCGTCTACCGCATGCCGCGGCCGAACGGCGGCGAGCGCTGGATGCAGATCAACATCGACAACGAAGGCCTGCGCTACCAGCTGAACATCGTCGACGTCGGCGCCATGGTGCAGAAGGTGGAATTCTCCGCCGGAGAAATGGCCGATGCGATCAGGAAGAACGGCTTCGTCGCCCTGACCGGCATCCTCTTCGACACCGGCAAGGCCACCATCAAGGCCGAATCGGCGCCGCTGCTGAACGAAGTGGTTGCGCTCCTGAAGAACGACAAGTCGCTTAGGCTGTCGGTCGAGGGCCATACCGACAATGTCGGCGACAAGCGCGCCAATGCGGAATTGTCCAAGCAGCGCGCCGAGAGCGTCGTGAAGTATCTCACCGCCAACGGCATCGATGCCAGGCGCCTGAAATCCGACGGCAAGGGCGACGCCGTGCCGGTCGCCGACAACCGCAGCGAGGAAGGCCGGGCGAAGAACCGGCGGGTCGAGCTGGTCAAGCGCTAAGCGCAGCAGTCGGCGCACCACTTTGGCCCGCGGCCGGGGCGGGCCGCACCATCCGGAGACATCCGGCCCCGCAGGGCCAAATCTCGCAAGGCCGCGCCAGCACTGGCTTTCCGGCCGATCACCGCTCCTGGCACAGCGGTTGCTCAGTGCAAGGCATGAACGAAACCCGATCCGCCTGCTGCTACTGCGGCACCGGCTGCGGCGTCCTTATCGAGCACGACGGCAGCCGCATCGCCGGCGTGCGCGGCGACCCCGCCCACCCGGCCAACTTCGGCCGCCTGTGCAGCAAGGGCGCCACGCTGCACCTGACCGCCGGCCGCGAGGGCCGCCTGCTGCATCCGGAACTGCGCACGGCGCGCGAAGCGCCGCGCCAGCGCCTCGGCTGGGACGCCGCCCTCGGCCACGCCGCCCGGCGCTTCGCGTCCATCATCCGCGAGCACGGCCCCGACGCCGTCGCCTTCTACGTCTCCGGCCAGCTGCTCACCGAGGACTACTACGTCTTCAACAAGCTGGCGCGGGCGCTGGTCGGCACCAACAACATCGACAGCAACTCGCGCCTGTGCATGTCCTCGGCGGTGGCCGCGTATACGCAGACGCTCGGCGCCGACGCGCCGCCGTGCAGCTACGAAGACCTCGGCCTCGCCGACTGCCTGCTCGTCGCCGGCTCGAACACCGCCTGGGCGCATCCGGTGCTCTTCCGCCGCATCGAGGACGCGCGCCGCGCCAACTCGGACATGAAGCTGATCGTCGTCGACCCGCGCCGCACCGACACCGCCGCGGGCGCCGACCTGCACCTCGCCCTGCTGCCCGGCACCGACGTCACGCTCTACGGCGCGATGCTGCACGTGCTGCTGTGGGAGGACCTGGTCGACCGCGATTTCATCCGCGCCCACACCGAGGGCTTCGACGGGGTGCGCGACGCCGTGCGCGAGCTGACGCCGGCCGCCGCCGCGTCCGTCTGCGGTGTCCCGGCCGAGGACATCGTCGCCGCCGCGCGCTGGTTCGGCAACGCGAAGGCGGCGCTTTCGCTCTGGTGCCAGGGCCTCAACCAGTCTTCCCACGGCACGGCCAACGGCGCCGCGCTGATCCACCTGCACCTCGCCACCGGCCAGATCGGCCGGCCCGGCGCCGGCCCCTTCTCGCTCACCGGCCAGCCCAACGCCATGGGCGGGCGCGAGACCGGCAGCATGGCGACCCTGCTGCCCGGCCACCGCAGCCCGGCCAATCCCGACCACCGCGCGGAGCTGGCGCGCTACTGGAACGTGCCGTCGCTGCCGGAGGCGCCGGGCAAGACCGCCGTCGAGCTGTTCGAGGCCGTGCGGCGCGGCGAGATCAAGGCGCTGTGGATCGCCTGCACCAACCCGGCGCAGTCGCTGCCCGAGCAGGCGCGCGTGCGCGAGGCGCTCGAGCGCGCCGAGTTCGTCGTGCTGCAGGAAGCCTTCGGCGACACCGAGACCGCGTCCTACGCCGACCTGCTGCTGCCCGCCGCCACCTGGGGCGAGAAGGACGGCAGCGTCACCAATTCCGAGCGGCGCATCACGCGCGTGCACCGCGCCGTGCCGCCGCCGGGCGAGGCGCGCGCCGACTGGCAGATCGCGCGCGACTTCGCCCTGCACCTCGGCCGCGAGCTGGGCCGCCATGACGCGCCCCAGCTCTTCTCCTGGTTCCATCCCGGCCAGGTCTTCCGCGAGCACGCCGGCACCACGCGCGGCCGCGACCTCGACATCACGGGCGTCGACTACGCCCTGCTCGAGGCGCGCGGCCCGCAGCAATGGCCCTTCCCCGAGGGCGCGCCGGCCGGCACGCCGCGCCTGTACGCCGACCTGCGCTTCGCCCGCCCCGGCGGACTGGCCCGCTTCGTTCCGCTCGACTTCGCGCGCACCGCCGAGTCCACCGATGCGCGCTTCCCGCTGCACCTGAATACCGGCCGCCTGCGCGACCAGTGGCACGGCATGAGCCGCAGCGGCCGCGCCGCCCAACTCTACAGCCACGAGGAAGCGCCGCGCCTGCTCATGAACGCCGACGACATGCTCCGGCGCGGCCTGCAGGACGGCGACTTCGCCAGCCTGCGCGGGCGGCGCGGCGAGACCGTGCTCACCGTCGCCGCCTCCGGCGAGCTGCGCGCGGGGCAGGTCTTCCTCGCCATGCACTGGGGACGCCGCTCGCTCTCGCACAGCGGCGCCAACGAACTGATGCCCGGCGCGCTCGATCCCTTCTCGAAGCAGCCCGAACTGAAGCACGCCGCCGTGCAGGCGGCCCGCCTCGAGCTGCCTTGGCAAGCGCTGGTGCTGCGCCGCGAAGCCGACGGCACGGAACAGGCGCTCGCCTGGCTGGCGCGCCTGCAGCCCCTGCTCGCGCGCTTCCGCTACGCCAGCCTGACGCTGGCCGGGCGCGAGACCGCCACGGTGGTGCTGCGTCTCGCCGGCGAGGCAGCGCCGCCGGCGGAATGGCTGGAGGAGATCGATTCGATCCTCGGCTTGAGCGACGCCGACTGCCTCAGCTACCGCGACCGCCAGCGCGGCATCCGCAAGAAGGCGCGCCTCGAGGACGGCCGTCTGACCGGGCTGCACCTGTCCGGCGAGACGGCCGCCGCGGCCTGGCTGAAGGACATGGTGGTCGACGGCCGGCCGGCCGGGGATGTGCGCCGCTGGCTGCTGGCGCCGCTCTCCGCGCCGCCGGAAGGCGTCGCCGTGCGCGGGCGCATCGTCTGCGCCTGCAACAACGTCGCCGAGAAGGACATCCTCGCCGCCGTCGCCGCCGGCGCGAACCTCGAATCCCTCCAGGAGACCCTGCGCTGCGGCACCGGCTGCGGCTCCTGCGTGCCGGAGCTGAAGCGGCTGCTGGCGGCGGGCAAGGCTGCGGCCTGATCCTTTCTTCCCCCCTTTGAAAAGGGGGAGGCCGTTCAGCCGAGCTGAATCAATACCGTCCCGTTGTCCACACGCGCCGCGTAGCGGTGCGTGCAGCCGGTATCGGGGGCGACGGCTTTGCCGCTGTCGAGGGCGATGTGCAGGCCGTGCAGCGGGCAGGTGACGCGATTGCCGGCGACGATGCCCTGCGAGAGCGGGCCGCCCTTGTGCGGGCAGCGGTCGTCGACGGCGAACACCTCGTCCTGCGCGTTGCGGAACACGGCGACGTCGCCGCGCGCGGTCTTCACCACCCGCGCGCCGAGCGGCGGGATCTCCTCAAGCGGACACACTTTGAGCCAGGCGCTCATCGCTGCTTTCTCCTTTTTTCTCGACAATCCTGATCGGCGCAAACTCGGCACTGCGCAGCCCCTTGGCGCGCTCGGCCCACGGGTCCTTCTCGTCCTGCAGGGCGAAGAGCAGGCGCTCGTAAAGGGCCTTGCGGTTCGCCGCGTCCTCGACCACCCGCTGCTTCACGTAGTCGAGGCCGACGCGCGCCACCCAGTGCACCGTGCGGTCGAGGTAGCGCGCTTCCTCGCGGTAAAGCTGCAGGAAGGCGCCCGCGTATTCCATCACCTCCTCGCGCGTCTTCACCTTGGCCAGGAACTGCGCCACTTCCGTCTTGATGCCGCCGTTGCCGGCGACGTAGATCTCCCAGCCGGACTCGACGCCGACGACGCCGACGTCCTTGATGCCGGCCTCGGCGCAGTTCCTCGGGCAGCCGCTCACCGCCAGCTTCACCTTGTGCGGCGCCCACATGCGGTCGAGCGCGCGCTCGAGGTCGATGCCGAGGTTCGTCGAGTCCTGCACGCCGAAGCGGCACCACTCCGAGCCGACGCAGGTCTTCACCGTGCGGATCGACTTGCCGTAGGCGAAGCCCGAAGGCATGTCGAGGTCGGCCCACATCCGCGGCAGGTCCTCCTTCTTCACGCCGAGCAGGTCGATGCGCTGGCCGCCGGTGATCTTCACCGTCGGCACGGCGTACTTCTCCGCCACCTCGGCGATGCGCCTGAGCTGCGCCGGCGTGGTGACGCCGCCGTGGATGCGCGGCACCACCGAGAAGCTGCCGTCCTTCTGGATGTTGGCATGCGCCCGCTCGTTGATGAAGCGCGACTGCGGGTCGTCCCGGTATTCCTTCGGGAAGGCGCACACCAGGTAGTAGTTGAGCGCCGGCCGGCAGCCTGAGCAGCCGTCGGGCGTCTTCCATTCCATGAAGCGCATCGCCTCGGGAATCGACAGCAGTTTCTGCTCGCGGATCGCCTTGCGCACCTCCTCGTGCGTGTAGTCGGTGCAGCCGCACAGCGGCTTCTTCGAGGCGTCCTGCGGCTGGTAGGCGCCGCCCACCGTGGTGGCGAGGATCTGCTCGACCAGGCCGGTGCACGAGCCGCAGGAGCTGGAGGCCTTGGTGTGCTTCCTCACCTCCTCCAGCGTGAACAGGCCCTGCTCCTTGATCGCCTTGACGATGGTGCCCTTGCAGACGCCGTTGCAGCCGCACACCTCGGCCGAGTCCGCCATGGCGGCGGCCTTGCTCTGGCCCTGATGGCCGGCGCTGCCGAGATGCGATTCCCCGAACATCAGGTGATCGCGGATGCCGGAGACGTCGCGGCCCTCGCGCAGCAGCTGGAAGTACCAGCTGCCGTCCACCGTGTCGCCGTAGAGCACGGCGCCGGCCAGCCTGTCGCCCTTCAGCACCAGCTTCTTGTACACGCCGCCGTTGCGGTCGTTCAGCACGATCTCCTCGGTGCCCTCGCCGCCCATGAAGTCGCCGGCGGAGAAGACGTCGATGCCCGTCACCTTGAGCTTGGTCGACACCACCGAGCCGGCGTAGCGGCCGATGCCGAAATTGGCCAGGTGGTTGGCGCAGACCTTGCCCTGCTCGAAGAGCGGCGCGACAAGCCCGTAGGCGGTGCCGCGGTGCGCGGCGCACTCGCCGACGGCGTAGATGCGCGGGTCGTAGGTCTGCAGCGTGTCGCTGACGACGATGCCGCGGTCGCAGTGCAGGCCGGCGGCTTCCGCCAGCGCAGTGTTCGGGCGGATGCCCACCGCCATCACCACCAGGTCGGCGGGGATCGTCTCGCCGTCCTTGAACTTCACGGCGCAGACGCGGCCGGACTCCCCCTGTACCAGCTCGCTGGTGAACTTCGGCAGCAGGAACTTCAGGCCCTTCGCCTCGAGCGAGGCCTGCAGCATGCCGGACGCCGCGCGGTCGAGCTGGCGCTCCATCAGCCAGTCCGCCGCGTGCACCACGGTGACGTCCATGCCGCGCAGCTTCAGTCCGTTCGCCGCCTCCAGGCCAAGCAGGCCGCCGCCGATCACCACGGCGTGCCTGTGATGCGCCGCCGCCTCGATCATGGCCTGCGTGTCGGCGATGTCGCGGTAGGCGATCACGCCGGGCAGGTCCCTGCCCGGCACCGGCAGCATGAAGGGGTTCGAGCCGGTGGCGAGCAGCAGGCGATCGTAGGGCGCCTCGGTGCCGTCCTCGGCCACCACCTTGCGGCGGATGCGGTCGATCTTCGCCACCTTCTTGCCGGCGTGCAGGGTGATGTTGTGCTCGCGGTACCAGTCGAGGCCGTTGAGCATGATCTCCGGCAGCTGCATCTCGCCCGCCAGCACCGGCGAGAGCAGGATGCGGTTGTAGTTGCCGTGCGGTTCGGCGCCGAAGACGGTGATGTCGTAGAGGTCCGGCGCCAGCTTGAGCAATTCCTCCAGCGTGCGCACGCCGGCCATGCCGTTGCCGACGAGGACGAGTTTGGGTTTCTTCATTGTTGCGCTCCCTTCTTTCGATTACGCCGCGCGCCGCAGGTGCTTGCGGTGGAGGAATTCCAGCACCGCGGCGCGGCCCGCCGTGAACACCGGGTCGTTGGCGAGCCTGAGGCGCTCGCGCGGCCAGGGCAGCTTCACTTCCAGCACCTCGCCGATGGTCGCCGCCGGGCCGTTGGTCATCATCACCACGCGGTCGGAGAGCAGCACCGCCTCGTCGACGTCGTGGGTCACCATCACCACCGTGGCGCCGGTCGCCTCCATGACGTTCATCAGCTCGTCCTGCAGGTTGGCGCGGGTCAGCGCGTCGAGCGCGCCGAAGGGCTCGTCGAGCAGCAGGATCTTCGGCTCCATCGACAGCGCCCGGGCGATGCCGACGCGCTGCTTCATGCCGCCGGAGATCTCCTGCGGGAATTTCGATTCGGCGTGCGTCAGGCCGACCAGCGCCAGCGCCGCCTGCGTGCGCGCCTTCAGCTTGGCCTTGCCCTCCTTGGCGCCGAAGACGCGCTCCACCGCCAGGTAGACGTTGTCGTAGCAGGTCAGCCAGGGCAGCAGCGAGTGGTTCTGGAACACCACGCCGCGGTCGGGGCCGGGGCCGGCCACCTCGCGCCCGTTGGCGAGCAGCACGCCGGAAGTCGGCCGCGTCAGCCCGGCGATCAGGTTGAGCAGCGTCGACTTGCCGCAGCCGGAATGGCCGATCAGCGAGACGCACTCCGCCTCGTGGATCGTCAGGTTGATGTCGCGCAGCGCCGTGAAGGGGCCGTTCTTCGTGGCGAACGTCATGCCGACATCCTCGATCTGCACCATCTTCTTCATGACCGTGCTCCTTTCACTCGTAGCTGAAGCGCTTGGCGAGCATGACCAGGATCTGCTCCAGCAGCAGTCCGATCAGGCCGACGACGAAGATGGCGATGATGATGTTCTCCACCTTCAGGTTGTTCCACTCGTCCCACACCCAGAAGCCGAGGCCGACGCCGCCGGTGAGCATCTCCGCGGCGACGATCACCAGCCAGGCGACGCCGATCGACAGGCGCACGCCGGTCATCATGTAGGGCAGCACCGCCGGGAAGAGGATCCTGGTGAACACCTTCGACTCCGGCAGGTTGAGCACGCGCGCCACGTTGAGGTAGTCCTGCGGGATGCGCTGCACGCCGACGGCGGTGTTGATGATCATCGGCCAGATGCTGGAGATGAAGATCACCCAGATCGCCGCCGGGTTGGCGGCCTTGAACACCAGCAGGCCGATCGGCAGCCAGGCCAGCGGCGACACCGGCCGCAGCAGGCTGACGATCGGCGCCGTCATGTCGGCGAGGAACTTGAAGCGCCCGATGAGGAAGCCGGCCGGGATGCCGACCAGCGCCGCCAGGCCGAAGCCGATGCCGACGCGCTCGAGCGAGAACAGGATGTTCCAGCCGATGCCCTGGTCGTTCGGCCCGTTGCGGTAGAACGGGTCGGCGAACAGCGTCACCGCCGCCTGTAACACCACCGACGGGCCGGGCAGCTGCGGGCTCGACTTCGACACCAGCGCCCAGACGCCGACGAAGGCCGCCAGGCCGAGAACCGGCGGCAGCAGCAGGCGCAATGCTGCGGCAAAGCCTGCGCCCACCCGCTGCCGCCGTCCCGCGGAGACTGACTTTTTCTCCACGACCTGCACCTCCGGCGCGGCCGGGGCGGGTTTCCGCTTGTCCGCCGCCGGGGCGGCGGGCTTGTCGATCGTCACGGCTGTGGCACTCATGGTCGTCTCCTTATGCATGCACCTTGAATCCGCCGGCGTACTTCTTCGGGTCCTTGCCGTCCCACACCACGCCGTCGATCAGCTTGGCGCTGCGCATCTCGCCCTTCGGCAGCGCCACGCCCGCCGCGGCGGCGGCCTGCTTGTACACGTCGATGCGGTTGATCGCCTTCGCCACCGACAGGTAGTCGGGGTCGGCCTTGAGCAGGCCCCAGCGCTTGTGCTGGGTGAGGAACCACATGCCGTCCGACAGATAGGGGAAGTTCACCGCGCCGTCGCTGAAGAACTTCATGTAGTTCCGGTCGTCCCAGCTCTTGCCCAGGCCGTTCTCGTAGCGGCCGAGCATGCGGCCGAGGATGACGTCCATGTCGGTGTTGATGTAGGCCTTGGCCGCCACCGTCTCCGCCGTCTTGCGCCGGTTGGCGAGCGAGGCGTCGATCCAGCGCGAGGCCTCCAGCACCGCCGCCGTCATGGCGCGCGCCGTGTTCGGGTATTTCGCCACCCAGTCGGCGGTGGTGCCGAGCACCTTCTCCGGGTGGTCGGTCCACACGTCCTGGCTGGTGGCCACCGAGAAGCCGACCTTGTCCACGATGGCGCGCTGGTTCCACGGCTCGCCGACGCAGAAGCCGTGCATGTTGCCGACGCGGCAGTTGGCCACCATCTGCGGCGGCGGCACGACGATCGACTTGACGTCGCGGAAGGGATCGATGCCGTGCGCCGCCAGCCAGTAGTAGAGCCACATGGCGTGCGTGCCGGTGGGGAAGGTCTGCGCGAAGGTGTAGGTGCCGGCCGGGCTCGCCGCCACCACCTTCTTCAGCGAGGCGCCGTCGACCGCGCCCTTCTCCTTCATCTGCGTCGACAGCGAGATGCCCTGGCCGTTGTTGTTGATCGTCATCAGCACCGCCATGTCCTTCTTCGGCCCGCCGATGCCCAGCTGCACGCCGTACACCAGGCCGTAGAGCACGTGCGCCGCGTCCAGCTCGCCGTTCACCAGCTTGTCGCGCACGGCGGCCCAGGAGGCCTCCTTGCTCGGAATGATCCTGATGCCGTGCTTCTTGTCGAACGCGTTCACCGCCGCCATCACCACCGAGGAGCAGTCGGTGAGCGGGATGAAGCCGATCTTCACCTCCTTCTTCTCCGGCGCGTCAGAGCCGGCGGCCCAGGCGCCCGCGCGCACGCCGGGCGGCACCATGCCCATCAGCGCCGCGCCGCCGACGGCGAGCGAGGTGGTCTTGAGGAAGTCGCGCCGCGTGATTCCCGATTCGATGTGCTTGTCGTCCATTGCATGCTCCCTGTTTCCACAAAAAATGGGCGTCGCACCCGCGAAGAAGAGGAGGAGAACTCCGCGGATGGACGCCCTTGCCCGAAACCTTCCGGATCGCCGTTGACCCGGTGCTTGCCCCTTCAATTGCAAAGCCCGTGCCAGGTCCGGCGAATCGCGCGCAACACCGTGCCTGCAATGGTTTTTTATGGGATCGGCGGGTATCGCCGCGAAGATGATCGAACGAGTCGCCGCGCACTAATGCGGTGCGGCATTCTCAAAACCGCACCAGCGTGGGGGCGTTACAGCAGGACTTTCGCCATCTCGATGAGATCGCGCGAGACCTCCGCCAGCGGGCGGCCGCGGTCCATCGCCAGCTTGCGCAGCGCGCGGTAGGCGTCCTCCTCGGCCAACCCGCGCTTCTGCATGAGGAGGCCCTTGGCGCGCTCGACCAGCTTGCGCTCGGAGAGCTTCTGCGAGGCCGCGGCCAGCTCGCGGCGCAGCGCCTGGTGCTCCTCGAAGCGCGCCACCGCCACGTCGACGATCGGCTTCAGGCGCGCCGTCTCCAGCCCGTCGACGACATAGGCGGCGACGCCGGCCTTCATGGCGTGGCGGATCGACTCGGCGTCGCCCTCCTGGGCGAAGATGATCACCGGCCGCGGCAGGTCGCGGTTCAGCGTCGCCAGGTGCTCCAGCGTATCGCGCGAGGGCGAATCCGTCTCGATGAGGATCACGTCGGGCTGGATCGCCTGCACCTGCTCGGACAGATCCAGCGCCGAGGACAGCACCGCCGCCACCTGGTGGCCGGCGAGCGCCAGCCCGGCGCAGATCTCGGCGGCGCGCGTGCGGGATTCGTCGATGACGAGGATGCTCAGCATGCCTTCTGCCGAGCAAGGGGTGTGCCAGAGCGGCCCTAGCAGTCCGTCGGCACCTCGGCCGCCTTGCCGCTCACGCCGGCGCGGCCGAGCAGGATGTCGATTTCCGCAAGCAGGCGGGCGCCGGTGACCGGCTTGCGCAGTATCGGGAAGCCGCTCGCCTCCGCCTCCTCCAGCCCGCCGTGGGTGGTTTCACCCGTGAGCAGCACGACCGGGATGGCGGCGCCGAATGCCTGCTGCAACTTCCGCGCCGCCGCCACGCCGTTCTCTCCGTCGCGCAGGCGATAGTCGGCGATGATCAGTTCCGGCGTGCGGACGGCCTGCCGCGCCGCCTGGCAGGCCTCGTCGAAGGTGGCACCGCCGGCCACTGCCAGGCCGCGCTGGACGAGCAGCCCCTCCAGCGCCATCCGCACCAGGGCGTCGTCCTCGAGCAGGACGACGAGCTGCCGCCCGCCCGCCTCATGCGGAGTGGCCGGCGACGCAACCTGAGCGGCGGCCGGCACCGGCATGGCGCGGCTGCAGCGCAGGGCGAACACCGAACCGCGGCCGGGCACCGAGCGCAGCGTCAGCTTTTCGCCGAGCAGGTCGGCCAGGCGCCGCACGATCGCCAGTCCGAGGCCGAGACCCTGGCTGCGGTCGCGCGCGGCGTTGCCGACCTGGAAGAATTCCTCGAAGACCTTCTCGCGATCGGCCTCGGCGATGCCGATGCCGGTATCCCAGACTTCGATCCACAGCCGTCGGCCGCGCCGGCGGCAGGCCAACAGCACGCCGCCGCGTTCGGTGTAGCGGATGGCGTTGGACACCAGGTTGCGCAGGATGCGCTCGAAGACCAGCGGATCGCTCTCCGTCCACTCGCCGGTCGGCCGCACGCGCAGGCGCAGTCCCCGCACCTGCGCCTGCGGCAGGAAATCCACGGCGATGCGTGCGAAGACCTCCTGCACGGGGAAGGGACGCCGTTCGACGGTCTGCACGCCGGCATCCAGCCGCGAGACGTCGAGCACGCCGGAGAACATCTTCTCCAGCGCCTCCACCGACTGGTTGATGCGGCCGACCAGCCTGCGGATGTGCAGCGGATCGGTCTGGCCGGCCAGCGACGCGGCGAACAGGCCGAGTGCCTGCAGCGGCTGGCGCAGGTCGTGGCTGGCGGCGGCGAGAAAGCGCGACTTGGCGGCGTTGGCCGCCTCCGCCTCGGCCTTGGCCTGGCCGAGATTTTCCATGTTGCGCAGCAGCTCGGCGCTCTTCTTCGCCACCCGCTGGTCGAGTTCCGCGTTGAGCCGCTCGAGTCCGGCATAGGCCTGCAGGAAGCGGTGCGCCAGCATCCAGCCGACCGCGGTGGTGAAGAACAGCGCGGCATAGGGCACCAGGCGCACGCTGTCGAACATGCCGGGCTGCCCGACGGCGATCCAGTCGTAGGCGCCGAAGCCGAAGGCGACGCCGCCGGCCAGCGCGATGAGCACGGCGCCCAGGCTGCGCTCGCGCCAGGCCTTGCGCGCCACCACCGCCAGCGGCGGCGCGACGAAGCCGAGCATCGCGAGCAGCACGATCCGCGAGGCGTCCAGCACCGACATCCACGGCAGCGCAGCGTAAAGCAGCAGCGGCGTGGCGACCATCGCGCCGCGCAGCAGGCGCTCGTAGCGCGGCAGCGAGGCGGCGACGAAGCGCAGGCAGAACAGGCAGAGCAGGCCGACGAAGGTGAAGTAGAGCGCCGTCATCAGGATTTCCCAGTGCGGCTGCGGCACCGCCAGGTGGAACTGCACGTCGGCGACGTTGCGCACCGCCCAGACGATGGAGGCGGCGCCGAACAGGACGTAGGTGGCGTCGTCGCGGCGGCGCCACCACAGGATGAGGAAGAAGATGCCGAGCAGGCCGAGCGCCGCGGCCAGGCCGACCGGGGCGGCCGTCTGCAGGGCCATGCGCCTCCAGTACGCCTCGCGCAGCGCCGCCTGCGGCCCGAACACCACCGGCGAAAGCCCGGTGTAGTGCCCGGCGCGGCCCTCCAGGCGGAGGTGGATGCGATTCTCGCCGGCGACGAGCACGGCGGGCGGCACGGTGAACAGCAGGGGCCGCTTCCAGGTGTCCATCGCCTGGCCGCCCGGCTCGGCCGTGTCGCCGACCAGCCGGCCGTTGACGTACACCGTCAGCCGGTCGTTGCCGCGCGGCACGTAGAGCGCCTGCACCTCGGCGGGCACGGCGGCCAGCTCGGCGCGGAAGCGGTACCAGGCGGCGGCGCTCGTCTCCGGGCGGGTGTGCTGCCATTCGTCGGGCAAGGTCTGCACGCCCCACGCCTCGTCGTCGGCGGGCGGCTGCGACGCATCGGACAACAGGAAGCCCGCCTCGGTCCACGGCGCCGGCAGCGCGGCGGCGGCCAGGCAGGGCCACAGCAGTGCGGCGGCGAGCAGCAGCAGCCGGATGCCGGTACTTGTATGCAAGGGTCCTCCCCGTTTTTCCGGGGAGGTTACCCCATCCCGCCGTGAAATCAACCTTCGCGGCAGGACGCGGGCGGTCAGCGCAGGAAGAACGCCGCGGCGAGGGTGGCGAGCGCCAGCGCGAGGTTGGTCGTCACCAGGCGGCGGATGGCGTTGAGCGCGGCGCCGGCCTCGGCCCAGGCGCCGGCTTCGGCGTGCCGCCGCAGGCGCGGATAGAGCCCGCCGTAAACCCAGGCGAAGATGCCGGCCATGACGAGGCCGATGCCCATCATGACGTGCCAGCCGATGGGCGCCTGCCCGAAGCCCGCCTCGAAGATCAGCGCGAAGCCGCTCAGCAGGATGACGACGACCGCGACGGCCGTGTAGCGCAGGAAGGCGCCTAGCGTCGCCGCCCACAGCGGCAGGCGCTGCGGCGGCTCGAGCAGCCTGAGCGCGGCCGGGCGCAGGCAGAAGTGCGCGAAGAACATGCCGCCGACCCAGACGACGACGCCGGCGAGGTGCAGGAAGATCAGGAGTTGTCGGAGCATGGCGGCGATTATCACACTTCCCGCCCCTCGCCGGCTTCCTCGTGGGTCTGGCCGTCGCGGATGTGGTAGATGCGCCTGAAGGTGGGGATGATCTTCTCGTCGTGGGTGACGACGATGACGGCGGTGTTGTACTGCCGCGCCATGCGGTTGAGGATGCGGATGACGGCCAGCGCGCGCTCGGAATCGAGCGGCGCCGTCGGCTCGTCGGCGAGGATCACCGGCGGCTGGTTGGCCAGGGCGCGGGCGATGGCGACGCGCTGCTGCTCGCCGCCGGAGAGCTGCGAGGGCTCGGCGCGGGCGCGGTGGCCGACGTCGAGCGCCTCGAGCAGTTCCTGCGCGCGCTTGCGTGCCACGCCGTTGGGCTTGCCGGCCAGCATCGGCAGCAGCGCGATGTTGTCGGTGACGTCGAGGAAGGGGATCAGGTAGGGCGCCTGGAAGACGAAGCCGATGCGGTCGCGCCGCAGCGCCTTCAGGTCGCCGATCTTCCAGCCGCCGTCGTAGATGACCTCGTCGCCGAGGGTCATGCGGCCCGCCGTCGGCTCGATCACCGCGCCGAGGCACTTCAGCAGCGTCGTCTTGCCCGAGCCCGACGGGCCGATCAGGCCGACCACCTCGCCCGGCGCGACCGTCATGTTGACTTCCTTCAGCGCGTCGACGGCGGTATCGCCCTCGCCGTAGCGCTTGCGCAGGCCCTCGATGCGGATGCCGAAGCCGTCCACTCAGCCTCCGATGGCCGTTGCCGGGTCCACGCGCAGCGCGGCGCGGATGGCCAGCGTGCTGGCGATGGCGCAGATGATCATCACGGCGACGAAGCTGCGCAGCGCATCGCTCGGCAGGAGCAAAACGTACTTCGGAAAGAACGGCGCCCACAGCGCCGAGGAGATCTTGCCGACGACGAAGCCGATGGCCCCCAGCCCGAGCGCCTGCTGCAGGATCATGCCGGCGATGGTGCGGCTGCGCGTGCCGATCAGCTTGAGCACGGCGATCTCGCGGATCTTGCCGAGCGTCATGGTGTAGATGATGAAGGCGACGATGGCGGCGCTCACCACCGCGAGGATGGCGAGGAACATGGAAATCTGCTTCGCCGAGGTGGCGATCAGCTTGGCCACCAGGATCTCCTCCATCTGCGCGCGGGTGTAGGCCTCGAGATGCTTCCAGCGGCGGATCGGCGCGGCCACGGCTTCGGCGTCCTGCCCCGCCTGCACCTGCACCAGCACGGCGTTCACGCTGCGGCTGACGGTCTGCGAGGCCTGGATGGCTTCGAGCAGGCCGGGCACGCCGGGGCGGTTGAGGGCGGGATTGGCGGCGGTGCGCGCGCGCTCGTTCACGATGGCGTCGTTGTCCTTGAGGAACTGCGCCTCCTGGGCGTCCTTGAGTGGAATAAAGACCATCGGGTCGCCGCCGGAGGAGACCATGCGCCGCGTCAGCCCCACCACCGTGTAGTCGTGGCGGCGGATGCGGATGCGTTCGCCCAGCCTGAATCCCGTGCGCACGTCGGCGACGGCCTCGTAGTGGCTGCGCGTGAGCTGCCGCCCCGCCACCAGGTAGGCCGGCTCGCCCGGCTGGCCCGGCTCGAAGCCGACCACCATCACGCGCACGTCGCTGGCGTTCTCTCCGCCTTTCTGCACCTGCATGTTGAGATAGGTGACGTTGGCGGCGCGCGCCACGCCGGGCATGCCGAGGATGGCGCGGTAGGCGTCGTCGCGGATGCTGGAGGGCTCGGCATAGGGGCCGAGAGTGTCCTTCTGCACGACCCAGATGTCGGCGCCGCTGTTGCTCAGCAGGACCCGGGCGTCGTCCACCATGCCGCGGTACACGCCGGCCATGGTCAGGGTGGCGCCGATGAGCAGGCCGAGGCCGACGCCGGTGAAGACGAACTTGCCCCAGGAATGCAGGATGTCGCGCCCGGCGAGGCTGATCACTGCGCTTTTCCGACGAGGGATTCGACGACGCCGATGCGGCTCTCCGGCGTGAGCTCGCTCTCGCTGTGCACGATCACCCGGTCGCCGGCCTGCAGGCCTTCGAGCACCTGCACCCGGCCCTCCAGGTCGGCACTGCCGAGGCGCACCGGCACGAAGGTCAGCGCGCCGTCGCGGATGGCCCAGACGCCGGACTGCTCGCCGCGGCGCCGGATGCTGGCGTTGGGCAGCACCGGGCCGGCCTGCGCCGGCGGCAGCTTCAGCGTGACCTCGGCCAGCTCGCCGAGCGAAATCCCCGCGGGCAGCGTGTCGAACGCCACCTGGGCGATGCGCTCTTCCGTCACGCTGTCGGCGAGCAGTTCCAGGCGCTGCACCTTGCCGGCCAGCGGCCGCGCCGGATTCGAGCGCAGCACGATCTCGGCGGGCAGCCCGACGGCGAGGCCGGCCGAGCGGCCCTGGTCGAAGCGCACCTTCACCCACAGGCTGGCCGGATCGACCAGCCTTACCACGGCCTGGCCGGCGACGACGGTCGAGCCGGGCTCGGCATCGCGCGCCGTCACCACGCCGTCGGCTGGCGCGACGAGGCGGATGTTCTGACGCTGCTGGCGCACGCCGTCGCGCTCGGCGCGCAGGCGCGACCCGTCCTGGCGGGCGGCGGCGAGGTTCGCCTCGGCGGCGGCCAGCGCCGCCTCCGCGGACGTGCGCTCCTGCAGCTTCGCCTCGACGACGCTGGGGCTGACGAACTTCTCCTCGCCGAGATCGGCATAGCGCCGGGCGTTGATGGCGGCCACTTCGCGGCGCGCCAGCGCGTCGCGCCGCTGCGCCTCGGCGGCGGCGGCCGTGCTGGCGGCGCGGGCGATCGAAGCCTCGAGCGAGGCCACGCGCTGGTCGAGGTCCACCGGGTCCATCTCCGCCAGGAGCTGGCCGGCCTTCACCGCCTCGCCGACGTCGACCGCCACCCTGAGCACGCGGCCCGAGGCGGTCGGGCCGATCAGGTAGGAACGGCGCGCCTCCACCGTGCCGATGCCGAACAGCGCCGGCGCGACGCTGGCCTCCTCCACCTTCATCACGGTGACGCGGGTCGAGGCGAAGGGACCGGTGCGCACGATGACGAAGACGAACGCGGCGAGCAGGACGAGGCCGAGCAGGACCAGCCCGGCGCGGCGCAACGACAGGGCATCGAGCTTCATGACGGCTCCCGCACGGCGTTGAGGTAGAGGGCGAACACGCGCCGCGCCTCGGCCTCCAGCTTCGCCGTGCTGCCGGCCAGCATGGCCTGCAGCATCAGGCCCTGCACGGCGCCGATGAACAGCGTGGCGGCGCCCTCCTTGTCGAAGCCGGCGGCGACCTCGCCGCGATTTTGCGCCTCCGCCAGCAGGCGCACGATCAGCTTGCGGTAGCTCTCCTGCATGCTGCGGGCGCGGCGCTTGATCGGCGTGTCGCGCGGCTTCTGCAGTTCGTTGAGGATCAGGCGCGGCACGCCGGGATGCTTCGCGACGAAGCGCACATGCTTCATGAAGACCGCCCGCAGCCCCTCCAGCGGCGTCGGCGCCGCCATCGCCGCGGCGTCGAGGGCGGACAGCAGGTGCGACTCGACCCAGCCCATCACCGCCAGCCAGATGGCGTCCTTGCTCGGGAAGTGCTTGAAGAGGGCGCCCTGGGTCAGCCCCAGGGAGCGGGCGATGTCGGCCGTCGTGATCTCGCCGGGACTCACGCTGGCGGAAAGGTCGAGCACCGTGTCGACGATCTCGGCCTGGCGGGCTTCGGTGGAAAGGCGGGCGCGGACGGGCTGCATGGCGGCTTGGTTAGTAATAGATTACTTACCAATATAGCCCAGGCCGGGCCGCCTGGCAAGCCGGGCGGGCAGGCGGGCGCTGCCTCGGCGTCAGGTCGCTGGCTCACTTCCTGACCCAGTCCCCTCCTTAGCATAGCCAGGACATTCGTTCCGAGGCTGAGGGAAAGTCAGTCTCCTCGGTACGACGAGGCCGCTTCCCAATAATTACAAGTTCTTGTATATTCGCCATGACGACGAAGCCGATCGAATTCCTGGGAAGCGCCCTCGATGCCCTGCGTGCCTTTCCCGTCCCGGCGCGGCGCGAAGCCGGGTTCCAAACTGGTGAGGAAGCAGCCATGAGCAAGAAAAAGCGATTTGCCAGCGTCTGGGACGCCATCGAGGAAACGCCGCAGCAAGCAGCCAGCCTGCGCGCGCGCGCCGATCTGCTCCTGGCGCTGCAGGCGTGGGCCAGGCTGGGCGGCCGCACTCAGGCCGAAGCGGCGCGGCTGCTCGGCATCACCCAGCCGCGCATGTCCGACCTGATGCGCGGCAAGATCGACCTCTTCTCCCTCGCCACCCTCATGGACATGGCCACCGCCGCCGGCCTCGAGCCGCGCATCGCCATCAAGAAGCCGAGGAAGCGCGCCGGGGAACTGGCGGCGGCCTGACCCGACCGACAACGTCCCCCCGAAATGCTGCAAAATGCCCCCAACGCCGCGCCGCGGCCTGCCGGGAGACCTGAGATGAAAAAACTGCTCGTCGCTTCATTCTGCGTGCTGGGCGCCATCGCCCAGGCCGGGGCGCAAGACAAGGCCCAGCTCGACAAGGCCCGGGCCGAGGGCAAGGCGGCCTTCTACGCCAACATCACCGCCGTCGAGCCGATCATCAAGGCCTTCACGGCCGATACCGGCGTCACCGGCGAGTACACGCGCATCTCCACCTCCAAGTTCGTCGCCACGGCGATCACCGAGTTCGAGGCCGGCAAGCTGCAGGCCGACGTGGTGCAGGCGCCGCTGCCGGTGCTCGAGATGCTCAAGGAGAAGGGCGTGCTGGCCAACTACCGCTCCCCCGCGGCGGCCGGCTATCCCGAGTGGACGCGCAAGGACGCCGCGATCCAGCTCTTCGGCATCGAATATGTCGCCCTCATCTACAACAAGGAGCGGGTCAAGCCCGCCGACGTGCCGAAGCGCTACGAAGACCTGACGCTGCCGAAGTGGAAGGACCAGATCGTCATGGCCAACCCGGCCAACCACGCCACGACGATCTCCTGGCTGATCGGCCTCAAGGAAAACGTCTTCAAGTCCGAGGCCGAATGGCGCGCCTTCCTCAAGGGCCTCGCCGCCAACAAGCCGATGTTCGTCGCCTCCTTCGGGCCGACGCCGGCGCCGGTGGAAAGCGGCGAGAAGCTCATCGCCATCTCGATGCCCAAGTACATCGTCACCAAAGCGCCGGCGCCCCTCGACTGGGCGCGCCTGTCGCAGCCGATGATGGGCACGCCGCGCGCCATCGCCGTGACCTCCAAGGCGCCGCACCCGGCCGCCGCGCGCGCCTTCGTCGACTACTGGCTGTCGCAGAAATCCATGGCCATGCTCGCCAAGGACGTCGGCGAATACGTGCTGGCCCCGGGCGTCTACCCGCCCATCGACGGCATCAAGGACGCCAAGGTGATCGCCATCCGCGAGCTGTCGGACGACGAGATCGTGAAGTGGGGCGCCGAGTTCAAGCAGATCTTCGACGTCAAGTGAGGCGGCCGGTGCGCTGAGCATGGAAATCCGCATCAGCGGCGTCGGCAAGTCGTACGCGGCCGAGGGCAAGGTCATCCGGGCCCTCGACGACGTCAACCTCGTCATCCCCGCCAACCGCATCTTCACCCTGCTCGGCCCGAGCGGCTGCGGCAAGACCACCCTGCTGCGCTGCATCGTCGGCCTCGAGACGCCCGACTGCGGCGAGATCCGCATCGGCGACGAGATCGTCTGGTCTAAGGACAAGAACATCTCGGTGCCGCCCGAGAAGCGCGGCCTCGGCATGGTGTTCCAGACCTACGCCATCTGGCCGCACATGAACGTCTTCGACAACGTCGCCTACCCGCTGCAGGTGCGCGGCACGGCGAAGGACGAGGTCGCCCACCGCGTCGCCGAGACGCTGCGCTTCGTCCAGCTCGAAGGCTTCGAGCGGCGGCCCGCCACCAAGCTCTCCGGCGGCCAGCAGCAGCGCGTCGCCCTGGCGCGGGCGCTGGTGGCCGCGCCGAAGGTCATCCTCTTCGACGAGCCGCTCAGCAACCTCGACGCCAAGCTGCGCGAGGAAACGCGCAAGGAGCTGCGCGCCTTCCTCGGCAAGCTCGCCATCACCGCCGTCTACGTCACCCACGACCGCGTCGAGGCCCTCGCCCTGTCCGACGAGATCGCCGTGATGCGTGCCGGCCGCATCGTCGAGACCGGCACGCCGCAGAAGATCTACTTCGACGCCGACCACCGCTTCGTCGCCGACTTCATCGGCCGCGCCAACCTGGTGCCGGCCCGCGTCGTGGCCGATGACTTCGGCCACACCTTCGCCGGCCGCACCCTCGTCGACTGCGGCCTCGGCCGCATCGCCTGCCAGAAGCGCGACCTCCCCGCCGGCGGCGAGGCGACGCTGTGCATCCGCCCCGAGTTCATCCACCTCGCCCGCGGCGAGGCGCCGGCCGGATCGGATGTCGAAAACGTCGTCAGCGGCCGCATCGAATCGCTGGTCTTCGTCGGCGAAGCCTACGAGGCCGAGATCCGCGCCGGCGACGCGCTGCTGCTCGCCCGCGCCGACCCCGACGCCGGCCTCGCCGAGGGCGACGCGGTGCACTTCGCCCTCGCCCCCGACCACTGCCTGCTGGTGGCGCAGTAGGCAGGCATGGCCAATCCAAGAACCAAGCTCACCTGGTCGCTGATCGCCCTCGTCGGCGCGCTCACCGTCTTCCCGGTGCTGATGCTGATGCTCGGCAGCTTCTCCGAGGGGCTCACCGCCTTCGGCCGCTTCACCACCGACAAGTACGTCGAGGCCTACACCGACCCGGCCTTCTACGAGGTGCTCGCCAACACCGCCGTCTTCGTGCTCGGCACCTCGCTGCTGTCCACGCTGCTGGCGCTGTTCCTCGCCTACCTCAACACGCGCACCGACATCCCCTTCAAGGGCCTCTTCGGCGTCATCTCCATCGTGCCGATGATGATCCCGCACCTGCTCTTCGCGGTGAGCTGGGCGCTGCTGCTCAACCCTTCCAACGGCCTGGTGAACCTGGCGCTCAAGGAGGCCTTCGGCCTCGACGAGGCGCCGTTCAACATCTATTCGCTGTGGGGCATGATCTTCGTCGAGGCCCTGCTCGAGCTGCCGATCGCCTACCTCATCGTCGCGCCGGCCATGGCCTCCTTCGACGTCGCCCTGGAGGAATCCTCGCGCGTCTGCGGCGCCGGCACCTGGCGCACGCTGCTGCGCGTGACGCTGCCGGTGCTGCGCCCGGCGATCCTCGCCGCCTTCACGCTCGGCATCGTGCGCAGCCTCGCCTCCTTCGCCGTGCCCTCGATGATCGGCATGCCCGGCCGCGTGCAGGTGCTCGCCACGCACCTGTACACCATGATCTCCACCGGCTTCGCCACCGACTACGGCAAGGCCGCGGCGGTGGGCATGAGCGTGCTGGTCGCCTCGGTGACGCTGATCGTGGTGTACCGCGCCCTCACGGCAGAGAGCGAGAAGTTCGTCACCGTCTCCAGCCGCGGCTTCCGCCCGACGCTGGTCGATCTCGGCCGCGCGCGCCTGCCGCTGTTCGGCCTCGTCGGCCTGCTCTCGGTGGCGCTGATCGTGCTGCCGGTGGCGGTGCTGCTGTACACCTCCTTCGTGCCCTACTCGATGGTGCCCGGCGCGCGCGCTTTCTCATTGATGGGCCTGCGCCACTGGCATGCCGTGCTCGAGGACCCGATCTCGCTGCTGGCGCTGAAGAACAGCCTGTTCCTCGCCGTCGTCGGCGCGACGCTCGGCGTCGTGCTGTCGGTGTTCGTCGCCTACGTCATCGTCAAGGTGAAGACCCGCGCCGCCGGCCTGCTCGAATCGCTGAGCTACCTCTCGTTCTCGTTTCCCGGCATCGTCATCGGCGTCGGCTTCATGTGGTTCTTCGTGCAGACGCCGCTGTACGCGACGATCTGGGCGCTGCTGCTCGGCTACATCGCCACCTACCTGCCCTACGGCATCCGGCCGATGTCGAGCGCCTTCATCCAGATCCACAGCCACCTCGAGGAATCGTCCCTCGTCTGCGGCGCCAGCCCGCTCGTCACCCTGCGCCGCATCATCGTGCCGCTGCTGGTGCCCGGCATCGTCGCCGGCTGGATCCTGCTGGCCTCGATGTTCGTGCGCGAGTTGACCCTCTCGGTCGTGCTCTCGCGCCCGGGCACGGAAGTCCTCGCCATACAGATCCTGCGCTACAGCGAAGACGGCATGTGGGGCCGGCTGTCGGCGCTCGGCATCGTCATGATCCTGATCTCGACCGGCCTGGTCGTGCTGGCGACGCTGATCGGGAACCGGTTCAAGATTACTGCGGCTTGAGTTGCTGACAGCCCTCCTGCTGAACTGATGCAGCGCTACTGCGACAGATTGACGCATTAGCAATGCTTGAAATGAAGGGGAGGAGTATGTGGCGCCGTGTTGTGGGAACTGACTTTCGGGACGTATTCAAAAGTCAGTGTGTGTAACACGGCGTAGAAGAGCTATCTAACTGAGGTGAAGTTTTCCTAAGTGGAAAGTGACATTCAGCGCCGAAGTTCAGGGGCGCTGAGCTGAATTATCGCTCAGCGTCCATTGGCGCATCTAGTTACATTTCAACTGTTCCAACTTCTTATGCACGCGCAGATACTTTTCATGTTCTCGTCCAGATCCAGCACCGTTCTCATATTCTCAGCGGTCATATGACTCACTAATTGTTCAGCGAGTAGCGATTTCTTGGCTAAATATTTTGTCCCTTCACCAGGCTTGAGTGAGTCAACGTATTCATAAAAGGAATCGTATTGCCCAACCTGAGAGGTTTGTTTTAAGCCCCAGAACCTATTAACAACATCGCTGGGAATATAATTTTCGATTTCTTTGCCTTTTGTAATCCAGCATATCGCTTCTAGTTTCTCAAACTCATCTTGAACTCTTCGTTTCGTATCGTTTATTCGTGCTTGCTGCGTCTTCTTGTCGCTATCCATAATAATTATGGCATTTCGATTTGCATTGAGAATCGATATCCCAGTCTCGATTGACTCTGGCACATCGGCAGATAAGTGCGATAAGAGCCTTCCTCCGTAAAATATAATTTGATAGTGGGTGCCCTCCCTTAACAAACCATCGCTCCACAGCTGAATC
This sequence comes from Denitratisoma sp., assembly GCA_032027165.1. Taxonomy (NCBI): domain Bacteria; kingdom Pseudomonadati; phylum Pseudomonadota; class Betaproteobacteria; order Nitrosomonadales; family Sterolibacteriaceae; genus Denitratisoma; species Denitratisoma sp. Next base: position 1,982,978 of record JAVSMO010000001.1, read on the forward strand.
CATCTATTAATGTAGGCGCGATCCGACGGACCTTCAACCCAAATAATTCCGTTAGCTTGAAGAAGATCACTTGCCCGTACATCTAAATCATCCAATATCCCATTGTTATCGACATACGTCTTAGCAGTCACGCACCGCGATATAGTTTCATGTTGCTTGACGTGCAGTATTTGCGCGTCCTCTTGCTTACTAAACTGATCAATCAGAACATTAGAGTGCGTGGTGAGAAAGTATATGAAATTGTGTTTTACAGATGCTCTGTAAATATAGTCGTTAAGCCTTCTAAGCAAGGCGGGGTGAATATTATTTTCTAGTTCTTCAAAACCAAAAATGTAGTGATCTAATGATTTTTTTTCCAGCCATGGGACGATAAATAAGCACACTAAAACAGTGATGATGGTCTTCAACCCACTACCGGATTGAGAAAGTGCAATGCGGCCCTTGTGCTGTTCCTCAAGGTATATTTCCCATTGATTGTTTTCGTGGAGTTGGCAAACGATATCTGTAAACGTAGCATCATGCGCAAAGACTTCATTCAATGCATTGAGTATGTGTGTCTCGACAACCTCACTTGGAAGGATTGATCTATTTACAAAACACTGAATTGCATTGGTGATACCGCTTCCATTTGGCCTAATGTCGATCGTTGAGCTGTCGACTTCTGGCAAAATGTCTCTTTCAGCAAGAACTCTTCTAAATGCCTTTCCTTCTAATGGAATAGGCATGTTGTTCGGCAGGCGTTGTGCATAATCCCCAGTATTCGCTAATGGTGGATAGATTCCATCATCATCACAGTGGATCAATTGTGCGTGGATACGATCTCGTCCGGTTTTAGTCCACGTCAGTTTCCTATCTTCGAATTTCAATCCGTATTGACCGTGGTTTCCGTTGATCGGGCCGCCGCTTGTATCGGAGGGAAATGTTTTGGTGGCAACGTCTTTTGATACTCTGGCGCTGAATATTACTTGTGGCGTTTGAGCCTCTCTCCAGGTGGCGCGGTCAAACTGATAGTTCTTATTGGCAACAATTTCAACCAGATCCAGCAATGATGATTTTCCTGCATTGTTCTTCCCGATAATGAGGTTGACTCTCCGGATAACATCGAAACCGGAATCTTCTTTGAAACACTTGTAATTCTTAATCTTTATCGAGAGATCAAACATAACAGAGCATGTCCTGCTCAACAGCTGCATTCACCGGCACTGCACGTCTTTACCGCGCGGCGTCCGGTGGAAGGGTTGGGCCTAGCCATTTGCGCCATGCTTCTTAATCAGAGTTTGATCGGCAGGCTTGTCCTTGAGGCGAAATCTCGTAGGGATACCTCTTTCATTTAACTCGGTAACGATTTCCCAACCTTCGATGTCGATTTTTCGCGAGAGCCTAGTATCAAGACACCAAGCAACTTTGTACCCGGCATTTGCGAGGCGCTCCTGAAGGCCGCTGTCGCTTGGGTACTGGAAATCGACCCACTTGTCTTCATAGTTCGGCACTACGTGGCCGGCGTTTCCGCCGGCAATCACCCCTTTGTTGATGATCGTGACTTTAACGCCGTTAGCAACGTGAATTGCATCACCACCGCTGCCGCCGGAACCTCCAGCTCCGGCACACACAACGCCTTGATTATCGAGGTGTAGGTTTTCCGCATCTTCTGTGCGAATAGCTGCACCACCTTGGCCAGGCATAGGCTGTGGGGATTTTCTATCGGCGATGATAAGGCCCGAAAGCGTGGCCAATAAGGTTAGGGAAGCGACAGCGGGTTCCCAGCTTGGTTGAGAAATCAGCCAAGCGACAGCGCCGACGAAAGCAACGCCATTGATCGTAAGTAACAGCTTGGGTGGATGCTTCATGACTGAAAGGCCCAACGATGCGCTTCAGCCGCGCGGTTCTTGCGCCGGCTCAAAGCACTTGTTAGCCGAATGCGCAAATTCATGGCGCCTTCATCTTTCCTTTAGCAATCAATATTTGTTCGACCGATGCCCTGTCATCATATAAGTCTTCAAGAATCCGCTGCGCATAGTGAAGCGCGGATTCCACTTCTTCCTCGGTAACGACGCGCCACTCGTCGTGAACCACCTCATTTCCAAGAACCCGTATGTCATCGTGCGCTTTTTGCTTTCTTGCGGCGGTTATTACTCCATCATCAGCAGCGTCATCGATCTTTTGCTGCAATGATCCTTTTACATAGCCGTTAGTCTTGAGAGACTTTTCTAGAGTGGAGCGAAGCAGAGCACTTGCCGCACGCCATGCTTCTATTGACATGCACAATTCCGCTTCCCTAAATTCCTTTTGTATGCCGTCAGGGACTGCCGTAGGCAAAGGTGATGACGCCAATGCGCGCGGATGGAATGATTCGAGAACGGTGGGGTTCACTCCGTCATGAAATTTTGCTAAACCTGCGCGGCCGCAGCCGGAGCACTGTAGTATCCGCCAGTGAACTCGGTCATATGGCTTTCCGTCGTAGATATGGCGTCTATTAACCAAAACGTACCCTAACTCCCGACTAGAGTCTCTGAAGTCAAAGACCGACAACGCTCCGTTACAGTCAGGGCATCTCGCTCTAACGCCTAGTTCATTTATTTGAGTTGGTTTCATTCTTATAACCTTCGCTGAAACTAGATCTACCGGCTAACAGCTATTAGACGGACCCCCTAGGGTCAGGATATGAATTGATATCTATTTAAAAGTATGCTCCCGCAATGCCTTGATGCACAAGACATCCTGCCTGGCGGGATCCGAATAACAACTCCAATATGCCGGCTAGCCGAAACTGGGCGCATCGACCCGCTCCTGGCTGTTGGCAGACGAATACGCCTCAGCTGCGCCGTATCCCAGCGACTGACTTTCCAACCCAATACAAAACCGGAGGCCCCTTTCGAGGTCCCCGTCGAAACCTGTCGCGTTGCTCGGCAGGAGGAGGTTCGTTGCGGCTTACGCGCCACTGCCGGCGGGCGACTGCTTGGCGACGCCCAGCTTGACGAGGATGGTCTCCAGCGGGCAGAACCTGGTGAAGTCGCTCTGGAACAGGTTGGCGTCGACGAAGGCGGAGGCAGGCCATTCGCATTGCAGGAAGCCGAACCGGCTCATTGGTCCGGCTCCAGTTCGCGGGCAAGTTCCTGCACATAGGCGGTATAACTAAACACCCGCCCGCGCTGCCGGTTGGTGAGTTCGCCGACGATCGCAAGACTTTCAAGATGCGCGAGCGACTTGTTCACGGTGGCGGCGGTGAGGCCGGTGGCGCTGACCAGCGCGGCCGCGGTGGCGATCGGTTGGCGCTGCAAAGCGTGGTGGACCGCGAGCGCCGACGTCGCAGCGCGCCCCAGTCCGGCGATGCGGTCGCGATCCGCGTTGACCAGCGCCAGCAGCGCATTGGCCGTGCTCGCCGCCTGCACGGCGCTCACCTGCACGCCCTCGGCGAAAAAATCCAGCCAGCGTTCCCAGTCGCCGCGCAGCCGCACCTCGTTGAGCAGCTCGTAGTACAGCGCGCGGTGTTTCTTGAAGAACAGGCTCGGGTAGAGCATCGGCTCGCGCAGCACACCGTCGGCGACCAGTTGCAGCACGATCAGCAGGCGCCCGAGGCGGCCGTTGCCATCGAGAAACGGGTGAATGGTCTCGAACTGCACATGCGCCAGCGCCGCCTTGATGAGCGGCGGCGTGGACTCCGGCTCGTCGTTGAGGAAGCGCTCGAACGGCGCGAGGCAGTCCTGCAGCGCATCGGCCGGCGGCGGCACGAACGTCGCGTTGCCGGGCCGCGTGCCGCCTATCCACACCTGCGAGCGCCGCACCTCGCCGGGTGTCTTGCCGCGTCCGCCGGGATGCGTGAGCAGCACCTTGTGCATTTCGCACAGCAGGCGCATGCACAGCGGCAGCCCGCCTTTCAGCCGCTTCAGGCCACGCTCCAGCGCCATCACGCAGCGGCTCACCTCGCGCGCATCGGCTACCGGCACGCCCGGCTGCTCGTCGATCTCGTACAGCAGCAGGTCCGCGAGCGACGATTGCGTGCCCTCGATCTGCGAGGACAGCACCGCCTCCTTGCGCACGAAGCTGTAGAGCAGCAGGGACGCATTGGGCAGGTGCGCGGCGATGGCATCGAGCCGGCCGAGCGCCAGCAAGGCATCGTCGAAGCGCCTGCGCAAGGCCGGCGACCACTCCAGCGGCGGCGCCGGCGGCAACGGCGCCGGCACGAAGGCGTCGAACGGCTCGCCTGTCGTGGTGACTCTCACATACCTGCCGGGAGCGGGTCGCTGCATGGGCGTTGAGCCGAACCTAAAATAAGCGCGAGCGTTATTTTAGGTTGTAACTCCAACCTAAATCAATAGGGGCGGCTGATTGAGGTTCGCATAGGTACGCCAGAAAAAAAACGGGAACCCATTTCGGAGTTCCCGTTGGAACCTGCCGCTTTGCGCGGCGAGGAGGAGGAGGGTTGCGGCTTACGCGCAGCTGCCGCCGATGGACGGCTTGGCGACGCCCAGCTTGATCAGGATAGTCTCCAGCGGGCAGAACTTGGTGAAGCCGCTCTGGAACAGGTTGGCGCCGACGAAGGCGGTGAACCACAGCCACGACATCTGCGACAGGTCGGCCTGGCCGTTGGCGTGGGCGAGGCCCAGCGAGACGAGGATGAAGGTGCCGGCGAAGATGCGGATGTATTGATTGACGGTCATGTGGTGCTCCATTGAGTAATATTAGTTGTTGCTAATGTACTGTTGCTGAGGCGACGGGTCAAGCGGAAATTTCGGGTGTGTGACTTGGGTTACAGAGGGGCGATTACCCTCACCCCGGCCCTCTCCCTGAGAGGGAGAGGGGGAGGATTCCCGCAAATAACGTGCTATTTATTGGCACGATCATGCTAGAATCTGGACATGTCAATTGCCTCCGCCCTTTTTTCCGACAGCCAGACCCGCGTGCTGCGCTGGCTGTTCGGCCAGCCGGATCGCGGCTTTCACCTGAGCGAGCTGCGCCGCCTGTCCGGCCTGGGCAGCGCTTCGCTGCAACGGGAACTGAACCGCCTGGCCGAAGCGGGGCTGGTGCAATCCGAGCGGGTCGGCAACCTGCGCCGCTTCCAGGCCAATCCGCACAGTCCGGTATTCGGCGAGCTGGTGGCGCTCACGCGCAAGACGCTGGGGGCGGAGCCCCTGCTGCGCGAGGCGCTGCAGCCGCTGCTGCCCGACCTGCAGGGCGCGTGGATCTTCGGCTCGGTGGCGAAGCAGACCGACACGGCGCAAAGCGACATCGACGTGATGCTGGTCGGCAAGAACCTGTCGCTCGCGAAAGTGCTGGAGCTGCTGCTGCCGGTGGAGGCGCAGCTCGGGCGCAAGATCAATCCGACCTGCTACACGCCGGCCGAATTCGCGCGGCGCCGCGCCGAAGCCGATTCGTTCGTCAATCGCGTCCTGGCGCAACCTGTCCTGCCTTTGATCGGAGCACTGCATGAATCTTCCCGCGCTGGATAATCTGGTGCGCATCGGCCAGCTCAAGGCCGAGCCGCGCAACGTGGCCGAGGTCGAGCGCATGTTGGCGATGGCCAGGAGCCGGCTGGTCGATGCGAAGCAGACCAACATCTCGCTCGAAGGACGCTTCACCAGCGCCTACAACGCCGCGCATGCCGCGGCCCTGGCCGCCCTGCGCTGGCATGGCTACCGCAGCGAAAATCGCTTCACAGTGTTCCAGTCTCTCACGCACACCCTCGACTGGCCGGCGCCCCGCTGGCGGGTGCTGGATGCCGCCCACCAGAAACGGAACATGGCCGAGTACGAGGGTTTCCTTGAAGTGGAGGAATCCGCGATCGTTGAGCTTTGCGGGGTGGTGGCTGATCTGATCGGGGATGTGGGGAAGCTGGTTGGGAAGTAGACGGCCCCTCGTCCTGGCCCTCTCCCCCGGCCCCTCTCCCGCACGCGGGAGAGGGGAGGAGATGAAAGTCAGTCCGCGCGGGACGGCGCGGCGATGCGGTTCTTCATCGCGGCGTAGTAGAGGACGGGGATCACCACCAGCGTCAGCAGCGTCGAGACGAAGATGCCGAAGATGAGGCTGATGGCGAGGCCGTTGAAGATCGGGTCGTCGAGGATGAAGATGGCGCCGATCATGGCGGCGAGACCGGTCAGCGCGATGGGCTTGGCGCGGATGATGCCGGCCTGGATCACGGCCTCGGCGAAGTCCATGCCGCCGGCGACCTGCTCGTTGATGAAGTCCACCAGCAGGATGGAGTTGCGCACGATGATGCCGGCCAGCGCGATCATGCCGATCATCGAGGTGGCGGTGAACTGGCTGCCGAGCAGGGCGTGGCCGGGCATGACGCCGATGATGGTGAGCGGGATCGGCGCCATGATGATCAGCGGCACCAGGTAGCTCTTGAACTGTGCCACCACCAGCAGGTAGATGAGGATCAGGCCGACGGCGTAGGCGAGGCCCATGTCGCGGAAGGTCTCGTAGGTCACCTGCCACTCGCCGTCCCACTTCAGCGCATAGCCGGCGTAGGGGTCCTTCGGCTGCTTGATGAAATATTCGCCGAGCGTGCCGCCCTGCTCGAGGGCCATGCCGTTCACCTTGCTGCGGATGTCGAACATGCCGTACAAGGGTGAATCGAGCTTGCCGCCCATGTCGCCGACGACGTACACCACCGGCAGCAGGTCCTTGTGGTAGATGGCCTTCTCGCGCAGGGCCTGGCGCACCTCGACCAGCTCGGAGACCGGCACCATGCGGCCGTCCCTTGCGCGCACCGTGAGCTTGAGCAGCGAGTCGAGCGCGTTCTGCTTCTCCGGGGCGAGGGTCACGCGCACCGGGATCTCGTACTTGGCGTCCTGCGAGTGGGCCGGCGTGACGTTCTCGCCGGCCAGCCCCATGCGCACCACCTCGACGATATCCTTCTGCGCGACGCCGAGCAGCGCGGCCTTGCTTTGCGAGACGCGCAGCACGAACTTCTGCGCGTCGGCCTGCACGGAGTCGTCGACGCCGACGATGTCGGCGGTGCCCTCGAAGGCCTTGCGCACCTCTTTCGCCACGGCGATCTGGCCGGCGTAGTCGGGGCCGTACACCTCGGCGACGATGGGCGAGAGCACCGGCGGGCCGGGCGGCACTTCGACCACCTTGGCGTTGCCGCCGTGCTTTTTCGCGATCGCGGCGATGCGGTCGCGCACGGAGACGGCGATCTCGTGGCTCTGCCGGTGGCGGTGCTTCTTGTCGACGAGGTTCACCTGGATGTCGCCCAGCTCGCTTGATGCGCGCAGGTAGTACTGGCGCACCAGGCCGTTGAAGTTGATCGGGCTGGCGGCGCCGGCGTAGGCCTGGTAGTCGGTGACCTCTTCCACCTGGGCGATCTCGGCGCCGATCTCGCGCAGGACGCGGGCGGTGTCTTCCAGCGGCGTGCCGGCCGGCATGTCGAGCACGACCTGGAACTCGCTCTTGTTGTCGAAAGGCAGCATCTTCAGCACGACGAGCTGCACCACGGCCAGCGACACCGAGACGGCGATGGCGGCGAAGATGCCGAGCCAGAGCTTGCGGCGGGCGGCGCGGCCGGTGCGCTCGTCGAGGAAGGGCGTGACGTACTTGCGGAAGAGCGGCTCGAGCTTGGCCGTGACCTTGTCGGGGCCGTGCGCGGCGTGACTGCCGCCATGCTTGCCGCCGAGCAGCTTCAGCGCCAGCCAGGGCGTCACCACGAAGGCGATGGCGAGCGAGATGAACATGCCCATCGAGGCGTTGATGGGGATGGGGCTCATGTAGGGGCCCATCAGGCCGCTGACGAAGGCCATCGGCAAGAGTGCCGCGATGACGGTGAAGGTGGCGAGGATGGTCGGGCCGCCGACTTCGTCGACCGCCTTCGGGATGATCTGCCAGAGGTGCTTGTCGGGTTCGAGCTGCTGCCAGCGGTGGATGTTCTCGACGACGACGATGGCGTCGTCGACCAGGATGCCGATGGAGAAGATCAGGGCGAACAGCGACACGCGGTTCAGCGTGAAGCCCCAGGCCCAGGAGGCGAACAGCGTCGCCGCCAAAGTCAGCGTCACCGCCACGCCAACAATGACGGCCTCGCGCTTGCCGAGTGCAAACAACACCAGCAGCACCACGGCGCCGGTGGCGAAGACCAGCTTGCCGATCAGCTTCTGCGCCTTGTCGGTGGCGGTGGCGCCGTAGTTGCGCGTGACGGTGAACTCGACGCCCCCGGGGATCACCGCGCCCTTCAGCGCCTCGGCGCGTTTGATGACGGATTCGGCGACGTCGGCGGCGTTGACGCCGGGCTTCTTGGAGATCGACAGCGTGACGGCCGGGAATTCCCCATCCTTGTTGCCGTGCCAGACGTACTGCGACGGCTGGTCGGCGCCGTCGTCGATGCGGGCCACGTCGGACATGAACACCGGCTTGCCGGCGTCGACGCCGACCACCAGGCGCTTCACGTCGGCGGCGGTTTCCAGATAGGTGCCGGTCTCGACGAGGATCTCGCGGTTGCCCGAGACCAGATTGCCGGAAGGCTGCAGGGCATTCGAGAGCTGCAGCGCGGCCTTGATGTCCTGCGCGGTGATGCCGTGCGAGGCCATGCGCTCGGCGTCCATCGCCACGCGGATCACGTGGCCGGGGCCGCCCAGCGTGACGACGTCGCGCGTGCCGGGGATGCGCTTCATGTCGATCTCGACGGCGCGCGCCACCTGCTGCATCTCGAAGGCGGCGCGGGCGGGGTCCTTCGTCCAGAAGGTCAGCGTGACGATGGGCACGTCGTCGATGCCCTTCGGCTTGATGATGGGTTCGCCGACGCCAAGCTGGGGCGAGACCCAGTCGCGGTTGGAATTCACGGTGTCGTAGAGGCGCACCAGCGCCTGGATCGGGTCTTCGCCGACGACGTACTGCACGGTGATGACGGCCATGCCGGGGCGCGAGACGGAGTACACGTGCTCGATGCCGGCGATGCGCGAGAGCACCTGCTCGGCCGGCCGCGCCACCAGGTTCTCGACGTCGCGCGCCGAGGCGCCCGGGAACGGCACGAAGACGTTGGCCATCGTCACGTTGATCTGCGGCTCTTCCTCGCGCGGCGTCACCAGCACGGCGAACAGGCCGAGCAGGAAGGCGATCAGCGCGATGAGCGGCGTCATCTGCGAGCGCTGGAACAGTTCGGCGATTTTTCCGGAGATGCCCATTCGTCTTCCGTCAGGAATAAAAGGAGCGCAGGGACGGGATCAGAGGAAGGAGGAGGGAGGAAACCCCTGCCCCGTTTGAATCCCTGCGCTCACTAGCTTTTACGGTGCAGGGCGAGCAGTAATGCCCGCCTTGACCGGATCGAGTGCGACCTTTTCGCCGGCGGAGAGTCCCGCCAGCACTTCATGGAAGCCGCCGGCCAAGGGCTCGGAGAGCCGCACCTGGCGCAGGCGCGCCGCGTTCTTCTCGTCGATGACGTACACCGCCGTCACCTCGCCCCGGCGCAGCACGGCCGCGGCCGGCACCAGCAGCTTCTTCGCTTTGCCGGTGACGAAGTGGGCGCGGGAGAAGATGCCGGGAATGATGCCGGGCTGGTTGTCGGGCAGATACACGCGCGCCGTCACGCTGTGGGTGCGCGGGTCGGCCGAGGGGAAGACTTCGACTTTCGCCGCGTCGATCCACTTGCCGCTCTCGGGGAATTCGATCTTCGCGCGCAGGTTGGCGCGCACTTCGGCCAGCTTGTACTGCGGGATGCTGGCGCTGACGCGCAGGCCCTTCGGATCGTAGACCGTGATGAGCGGCTTGCCGGGCACGGCCATCTCGCCGGCCTCGGTGTGGCGCTGGGCGACGAAGCCCGTCAGCGGCGAGACGATGCTGGCGTGGCTGGCGGCGGCACCCGCGGCGCCGGAACCGGCCTGCGCCGCACGGTAGTCGGCCTCGGCCTTGTCGAGGGCGGCCTTGCTGATGAACTTCTGCGCGTGGAGGTTCTTGGTGCGCTCGTAGTTGGCTTTCGCGTTGGCGAGCGTGGCCTGGCTGGCGGCGTAGCCTTCGGCGGCTTCGCGCGCATCGATGCGCATGAGGAGCTGGCCCTGCTTCACGGCGTCGCCGGCGTCGGCGCGCACTTCCATGACGCGGCCCGGCACCTGGGCGGCGATGGTCGCCTGCTTCACCGCCTCGACGACGGCCTCGGCGGGATAGGTCAGCTCGATCTCGCGCAGCTCGACCGTGGCGGTGGCCAGCGGCACGGACTGGGCAAAAGTCAGTCCCGGCAGCACGGCGGCCAGCAGGAGGAAGGCAAGTTTGGATGGCATGCGAGAAAACATGAACGTTATATTAGAGTTTTCTTATATTGATGTCAACGACCACGACTGTTTCCACAGTAGCATTTCCCGAGAACAATAAAATCAAGATGTTGTCAAAAAGCCGCCGTTTCAGGTGCGCGGCCCAATGCACCATTTTGGTGAACATTGCCGGCAATTGCACCAATAGGGTGCATATGGGCGTTAAAATTCCTCCCCCGCGGCGGCTGGGGGCATGCGGTACCCGCCCGGATTTCGATTTTCACTCATATTTGTGGAGAGTTTCATGAAATACAAGAATCTCGACGACTTCATGGCGTATGTCGAGGCGCGCGATCGCAACCAGCCCGAGTTCCTGCAGGCCGTGCGGGAAGTCATGGGCAGCCTGTGGAACTTCATCGAGCACAACCCCCGCTACGCCGACGCCGCGCTGCTCGAGCGCCTGGTCGAGCCGGAGCGCGTGATCCAGTTCCGCGTCTCCTGGGTGGACGACCGCGGCGAAGCGCACACCAACCGCGCCTTCCGCGTGCAGCACAGCTCGGCCATCGGCCCGTTCAAGGGCGGCATGCGCTTCCATCCCTCGGTGAACCTGTCGATCCTGAAGTTCCTCGCCTTCGAGCAGACCTTCAAGAATGCGCTGACCACGCTTCCGATGGGCGGCGGCAAGGGCGGCTCGGACTTCGATCCGAAGGGCAAGAGCCGCAATGAAGTGATGCGCTTCTGCCAGGCGCTGATCGTCGAGCTCTACCGCCACCTCGGCCCGGACACCGACGTGCCGGCCGGCGACATCGGCGTCGGCGGCCGCGAAGTCGGCTTCATGGCCGGCATGATGAAGAAGCTCTCCAACAACGCCGCCTGCGTGTTCACCGGCAAGGGCATGTCCTTCGGCGGCAGCCTGATCCGACCGGAGGCCACCGGCTACGGCCTGGTGTACTTCGTCGACGACATGCTGAAGACCCGCAAGGAAGGCTTCGAGGGCAAGACGGTCTCGCTCTCCGGCTCGGGCAACGTCGCGCAGTACTCGGCGGAGAAGCTGATCGAGCTCGGCGCCAAGGTGGTGACGGTTTCCGACTCCGGCGGCACGGTGTACGACAAGGCCGGCATGACCCGCGAGAAGCTCGATGCGCTGATGAGCATCAAGAACGACCATTACGGCCGCGTCGACGAGTTCGCCAAGAAGTTCGGCCTGGAGTACCTGCCCGGCAGGACGCCGTGGCACATCCCGGTCGACATCGCCCTGCCCTGCGCCACCCAGAACGAGCTGAACGGCGAGGACGCCAAGCTGCTGGTGAAGAACGGCGTGAAGTGCGTGGCCGAAGGCGCCAACATGCCGTCCACGCTGGAAGCCGTCGAGGTCTTCATCAAGGCCGGCATCCTCTACGCACCGGGCAAGGCCAGCAACGCCGGCGGCGTCGCCACCTCCGGCCTGGAGATGACGCAGAACGCGCAGCGCCTGCCGTGGGTGCGCGAGGAAGTCGACGGCCGCCTGAAGGGCATCATGCACGAGATCCACAGAAACTGCGTGCAGTACGGCAGCGGCAAGGATGGCTTCATCAACTACGTCGACGGCGCCAACATCGCCGGCTTCGTCAAGGTCGCCGATGCCATGACCCAGCAGGGCATATACTAGGCACGACGCGCTTCGATCGTCCGGGCATCCGCGAGGGTGCCCGGATTCCGCTTCGCTACCTTCACCTTCGCGCGTCCCGGGAGACAACGATGCGCGCGATCTTCATACCGCTTCTATTGCTGACCGCCCTCGCCGGCCCGACGGCGATGGCGGCCGATCCGCCGGCCGCGCTCGCGCCGGGCATGGTCAATCCCGGCTTCCACGAGCCGCCGGCGTGGTTCAAGGAATCCTTCCTCGACCTGCGCGACGACGTCGCCGAGGCGGCGAAATCCGGCCGCCGCCTGATGCTGTATTTCTACCAGGACGGCTGCCCCTACTGCGCCAAGCTGCTGCGCGAGAACTTCGGCGAGAAGGCCATCGCCGACAAGACGCGGAAACATTTCGACACGATCGCGGTGAACCTCTGGGGCGACCGCGAGGTGACCGACCTCGCCGGCAGGACGACGACGGAAAAGGCCTTCGCCAAGGCCCTGCGCGTGCAGTTCACGCCGACCCTGCTGATGCTCGACGAAAAGGGCGCCACCGCGCTGCGCCTGAACGGCTACGTGCCGCCGCACCAGTTCCACGCCGCGCTCGACTACGTCGGCGGACGCCTGGAGAAGGGCCAGTCGTTCACCGATTACCTGCTGGTGCGCGCGCCCGAGCCGGCGAGCGGAAAGCTGCACGAGGCGACCTGGCTGTTGAAGCCGCCGCTGGACCTGTCGAAGCGCGACGGCCGGCCGACGCTGGCGCTCTTCGAGCAGAAGGTGTGCGCCGGCTGCGACGAGATGCATGCCGAGGGCTTCCCGCGGCCGGAGGTGGCGGCGCTGCTGAAGCGCTTCCGCGCCGGGCGGGTGGACATCGCGGCAAACGAGGCGGTGAAGACGCCGGACGGGAAGCGGCTGCCGATGCGCGAGTGGGCACGGCAGCTGAAGATCGTCTACACGCCGAGCTTCGTCTTCTTCGACGCGGCCGGCAAGGAAGTCTTCCGCATCGAGGGCTACCTGCGCCCCTTCCACCTCGCCTCCTCGCTCGACTACGTGGCGTCGGGCGCCTACAAGAAGCAGCCGGAATTCCAGCGCTTCATCGAGGCGCGCGCCGCGGCGCGGCGCGCGCAGGGCGAGAAGATCGAGCTGATGAAATAAGGCTCGATCCGCTCAGCGCTTGACCTTCATGATGCCGAGCGCGCCCATCACCATCTTCTCGAAGACCGGCTCGGAAGAGCCCTTCTTCATCTTGCGCATGAAGTACTTCTCGAAGGCGATCTTGGCGAGGTGCACCCATTTGCCCTCGGAGAACCAGTTCACGTTGCGCGGCGGAATCTGCGGCAGGGCGACGAAGGCGACGCCGGTGTCGCCGAAGTCGGCCAGGCACACCGCGTTCCAGGTGGCCTTCTCGTAGGGCTCCTTGCCGTCGAGCTCGGCGCGGATGTTGTGCACCGTGGCGGTGACCATCGACTCGATCATGTAGCCGGTCTTCGGCACGCCGGTGGGCACCGGCGTCGGCTCGGGCGGGGCGATGGCGATGCAGACGCCGACCGAGTAGATGTTCTTGTACTTCGGGTTGCGCTGGTGCTGGTCGACGACGATGAAGCCGCGCGGGTTGGCCAGGCCCTCGATGCCGAAGACGGCGTCGACGCCCTTGAAGGCCGGCAGCATCATCGAGTACTTGAAGTCGAGCACGTGGTCCTTCTTCGGCGTGCCGTCGTCGTTGTGCTCGGTGACGTACATCTTGCCGGCCTCGACCTTGGTGGTCTTGGCGTTGCAGATCCACTTGATGTGGCGGTCGCGGAAGATCGACTCCAGCATGCCTTTCGAGTCTCCGACGCCGCCCAGGCCGAGGTGGCCGATGTAGGGCTCGGCGGTGACGAAGGTCATCGGCACCTTGTCGCGGACCTTGCGGCGGCGCAGGTCGGTGTCCATGATCGCGGCGTACTCGTAGGCGGGGCCGAAGCAGGACGCCGCCTGCACCGCGCCGACGACGATCGGGCCGGGGTCCTTGACGAACTCGCCCCAGGCCTTTTCCGCCGCGACGGCATGGTCGACGTGGCAGATCGACTGGGTGTGGCCATTCGGGCCGAGTCCCTCGACCTCGTCGAAGGCCAGCTTCGGGCCGGTGGCGATGACGAGGTAGTCGTAGTCCATCGTGCCGCCGTCGCCCAGTTCGAGCTGGTTCTTGTCGGGATGCACGCGCTTGACGCCGGCGGCGGAGAAATCGATCTTCTTGCGGCCGAGGATGGTGGCGAGGTCGAGCTCGATGTCGTCGCGCTTGCGCCAGTTGACGGCCACCCACGGGTTGGACGGGACGAAATGGAACGTCTTCGAATTCGATACGACAGTGATGCGGTCTTCCTTGCGCAGCGCCTCGCGCAGTTCGAAAGCCGCCGGCAAACCGCCAATGCCGGCGCCCATGATCACGACATGTGCCATCCAAGTCTCCTCATATAGTCTTTCTCGCCGGACCCGGCGGGTGGATCATTATCGTGCGCCCGTTTCGTGCGCCGCAATCGCGATTGCGATGGGCCGATAATGCAGCCTTATTGCTTCAGACCTGAAGCTTATTGCTGCCAGATGTTGCGGCAGCCGGTCTCGCGCACGAAGAACGTGGCGGCGGCGCCCAGCGCGGCGGCCCCGGCGAGGATGAGCAGGCCGGTGGCGTAGGCGGACGGGGCGTAGAGGCGCGCGCCCTCGGCCATGGCGCCGTCCCAGCCGCGGTCCATGGCCCAGCCGACGAGGGGCTGCAGGACGGCCGGACCGAGGAAGACGCCGACGTTCACCACGCTGGTGGCCATGCCGGAGAGCAGCGGCGGGTTCACTTCCTTGGCGCAGGCCCAGGACAGCGTGAGGCTGGCGGTGACCAGCCCCATGACGCCGCAGATCAGGTAAGTGAGCCCTAACGGCAAGGGGCCCGAGGCGATCCAGAGCCACCAGCCGAGAGCATGCAAAATGGCGCCGCCGACCATCAGCGGCTTGCGTTTGCCCATGCGATCCGAGATGCGGCCGATCACCGCGCAGCCGATGGCGAAGCCGATGAAATACACGCTGATGTGGTTGGAGGCCACCGCCCGCGTCATGCCGTGCACCTGGGTCAGGTAGGGCACGGCCCACAGGCCGGCGAAGGCGAAGAAGCTGCCGGCGATGCCGAGGTTCACGAAGAAGCCGGGCCAGGTGGCGGGGTTCTTCATGACCACGATCAGGTTACCGAGCCAGGCGGTGCGGTCGACCTTCGCTCCGTGCGGCGCGGCGGCGCGCTTCTCTCCCCGCTTCTCGCCCGGCTTGTCCTGCACGAGGAACCAGGAGGCGAGGCCGATGGCCAGCGAGAGGACGCCGACCACCACGAACACCGAGCGCCAGCCGGCGGCCTGCGCCGCCCAGGCGAGCGGCGCGCCGGCCGCCACCGAGCCGATGTTGCCGATGAACATCGCCGTGCCGGTGAGCGTGGCGAAGCGGTTCTCCTCGTACCAGACGGCGACGAGCTTGAGCATGGCGATGAAGGCCACCGAGACGCCGAGGCCGACCAGGGTGCGGCCGACGACGGCGATGTCGAAGGTCGGCGCCAGGCCGAAGAGCAGCGAGCCGGCACCGGCGACGATGCCGCCGAGGGTGAGGATCTTGCGCGGCCCCAGCGTGTCGGCGAGCACGCCGGTGGGGATCTGCATCACCGTGTAGACGTAGAAGTAGGTCGCCGCCAGCACGCCGAGCGAGGCGGCGCTGGTCTCGAAGGCGGCGGCGAGGTCGCGCGCGATGGCCGCCGGCGCGACGCGGTGGAAGAAGGACAGCAGGTAGGCGCCGATGGCGAGCAGCAGCACCGTGGTGCGCAGGCGTTTCTGCGATTCGGTCAGTTCAATCATCGTAGGTAAAAGTCAGTCCCTGCGGCACGGCGGCGGCGGCGCCGGCGCGGCCGATCTCGTCGAGATGGCGCTGCAGTTCGGCGCGCTCCATCGTCTCGAAGGACAGGCTGAGGAAGGTGAGGATGCGCTCGGCGAGCAGGGCGTAGGCCTTCATGAAGGCGGCGCGCTTGTCGTCGTCGCTGCCGGTCACGGCGGCCGGATCGTCGACGCCCCAGTGGGCGCGCAGGAAGTTGCCCGGCCACACCGGGCAGGTTTCATTGGCGGCGTTGCCGCACACCGTCACCACCAGGTCGAGCGCCGGCGCGCCCGGCGCGGAGAATTCGTCCCAGCGCTTGCTGCGCAGGCCGGCAGTCTCCAGTCCCTGCGCCTCCAGCAGTTCCAGCGCGAAGGGATTCACCTGGCCGGCCGGCTTGCTGCCGGCGGAGTAGGCGCGCACGCGGCCGCCGCCGAGGGCGTTGAACAGCGCCTCGGCGAGGATGCTGCGCGCCGAGTTGCCGGTACAGAGGACGAGGATGTTCCAGGGGCGGTCGCTCATGGCCCTTTAATCATAAACGCCTGCCGGGTTGACGCAACGTCAAGCGCGGCCCGTCGACGGCGAGCGTGCCCTCGTCCTGCAGCCGCGCCAGCGTGCGGTAAAGCGCCTCGTGGGTGAGGCCGAGCTCGGCCGCCCAGGCCTTGCGCGACTGGGCGAGCACGAGCGTGCCCGCCGTGCCCTCGGACTCGATGGCGTGCAGGATGCGCGCCTCGGCGCCGTGCAGGCTGAGGCGCTCGCAGCGGGCGCGCAGCCGGCGCACCTCGCGCGCGAGCTGCGCCATCCAGTCATTGCGGAAGGCCGCGTCGCCTTCCAGCGCCTCGCGAAACTCGCGGATCGGAAAGGCCAGCAGGCGCCCGTCGGCAGCGGCCACCCCGTCGCAGTGATAGGCCTTCGATTCCAGGCTGGCCTCGGCGAAGAAGCCGCCGCGGCTGCGCTGCAGCACCACCTCGCCCCCCGTGCGCGAGTGCCGCAGCAGGCGCACCTCGCCGTCGAGGACGCAGTACATCGCCTTCGGCCGGTCGCCCTGGCGGAAGAGCGTCTCCCCGGCGGCGAACGCGCGCAGGCGGGCGGCATCGCGCAGCGCCGGCGGAATGTGCGTCAGTTCGGGATGGTCGGCGGCAAGGACGGGCCAGTCGCTAATCATATGATCAGGATCATAACGCAGGCCGGGCCGCGCGCCCTACCCTGCCGGCTGTTTCAATCGAGGAGAAATTCACATGAACCGCGTTTTGATCGCCACGCTGGCGGCTGCGCTGTGCTTCGGCACCGCCCGCGCCCAGCAGCACGACCACGCCCTGCACATGCAGCACCATGCGCAGGCGGCAAAGACCGCGAAGGCCGCGCCGAAGGACGCCCGCCAGGCTGTTCATTTCCCGAAGACATTGCGCGAGCACACCCTGGCCAACATGCGCGACCACCTGCTGGCGCTGCAGGAAATCCAGGAGGCGCTGGCGAAGCAGGAATACGACCGCGCCGCCGACATCGCCGAGCGGCGCCTCGGCATGAGCTCGCTTCAGCTTCATGGCGCGCACGACGTGGCGAAGTACATGCCGAAGGGCATGCAGGAGGCCGGCACCGCCATGCACCGCAACGCCAGCCGCTTCGCCGTCGCGGCGAAGGACGCCGCCGCCACCGGCGACGTCAGGCCGGCGCTGGCCGCACTGGCCGCGACGACGGCGCAGTGCGTGGCCTGCCACGCGGGTTATCGGGTGAAGTAGTTCAGAGCTCCAGCGCGTCCTTGATGGCGGCGATGCCGGCGTTGGCGCATTTCTCGTCGATGTCGCCGCCGGGCGCGCCGGAGACGCCGATGCCGCCGAGGATGTTGCCGCCGCCCTCGATGAGGACGCCGCCGCCGACCATCACGACGTTGGGCAACTGGCGGATGCCGCTGGCCGGCTTGCCCGGCTGGGTCATCTCCGCCATGGCGGTGGTGCTGCTGCGAAAGCTCACCGCCGTCCACGCCTTGCCGATGGCGGTCTTCGGCGTGTGTGCGCCGGCGTAGCGGTCGCGCAGCATGACTTGCGCGAGGCCGGAGCGGTCGACCACCGCCACCGCCACCTGGTAGCCGCCGTCGCGGCATGACTTCAGCGCCGCCTGCGCGGCCTTCAGCGCCGTCTCCGGCGTCAGGGTGCGGATGTTGTAGGTGGCGTCCTGCGCGGCGGCACTGCCGGATGCCAGCGCAAGAACCAGTGCGGTACCAAGAACCGTTGTGCGTTTCATGCGTGCTCTCCTTTGCGTAAGTCCCGGCTGGAAAACTTCACCGGCGGCCGCCGGCCTTTCCGTTCTCATAATAAGCCAGCAGGGCAGCCAGTTCCAGATCGCTGAAGGGATTGCGCCAGGCGGTGCTGCGGTCGCCGCGCACGCCGATCAGCAGGCGCGCCGCGAATTCCTCGCGCGGCGTGCGCCTGGACTGCTCGAAGAGGTTGAAGGCCGGCAGCTGCGTCTCCGTCACCGGCGCCTCGTGGCAGCCGGCGCAGGCCTGGCGGTGGATGGCTTCGCCGAGGCGCAGCCGCTCCGGCGTGGCTTCGTTCGGCAGGAGCGCGCCGGCCGCGAAGGGATGCCGGTGCCTTAGCGTCTCCAGGCCGGCTTGCAGGGCGCGCCAGTCGCGCTTCGCCAGGGCCGCGCGCAGTGCGGGCACCGCGGCGGGATCGGCTTCGGCGCGGCGCATCAGGAGGGGCAGCGAGGACAGCGCGCCGGCCAGGCGGGCGCGCAGGCCTTCGCGGTGGAGCGGCAATTCGCCGGGCGACTGGATGCGGCGCACGTCGCCCGCCATGACTGCCAGTTCGGCGGCGAGGCGCCGTTGATGCTCGCCCTGCGCCGCGGCCGCGGTGGAAACCACCGCGGCCGCGAACGCCAGAACGAAACGCAACTTCACGGTCAGTTGAGCTTGACCTTCTGCTCCATGGCGCCTCCCTTGAGCATGGTCCACTCGAGCATCGAGCCGTCGTACATGCGCGCCTTCTTGTTGCCCATCAGCTCGCTGGAGACGAACCAGCCGACCGAGGCCCAGTGGCCGGAGTTGCAGAAGTTGATCTGCTCGCCGCTGGTCGGCACGCCGGCGACCTTGTAGAGCTGCTCGAGCTGCGATTTGTCGCGGAACTGGCCCATGCCGTTCACCGTCAGCCAGCCGTTGGGCAGGTTCTTGGCGCCGGCGAGCGTGCCGCTCTCGGTGGCCTTGGGATGGCGGTTGATGCCGACGAACTGGTCCTCGGGACGGTGGTCGACCAGCAGGATGCCTGAAGCTTTGGCCTTCTTGACGTCGTCCATGGTGACCAGCATCTCCTTGCGCAGGCTGGCCTTGAAGGACTTCGCCTCGGCCTTGGCCGCGCCGGCCTGCACCGGGTTGGCCTTGGTCTTGTCCTTCTCCTTGGTCCAAGCCGCCATGCCGCCGTCGAGAATGGAGACGTTGTCGTGGCCGAGCACCTTGAAGGTCCAGTAGACGCGGGTGGCGACGCCGACGTCGGTGGAGTTCATGCCCATCGGCACCAGCACGACGTGGGTGGCGTTGTCGATGCCGAGGGCGCCGATGTGGGCGACGAGCTTGTCGAGCTTCTCGGGGAACATGTCCGGCACCTTGTCGGCGGCGCGCTCCTCGCGCCAGCCGTCCTTGGCGTAGTTGCTGTTCACGGCACCGGGAATGTGGGCGCGCAGGTAGTCGGGCGGCGGCTGGAAATCCACGATGGCGAGGCCCGGCTTGCCGAGGTTGGCCTTCAGCCAGTCGACCGTCACCAGGGGATCGGCCGCCGTCGCCGCGCGCGCGGTCAGCAGGAGGAAGAGCATTCCCGCCATCAGTGCGCCCCATCTTGTCGCAAATAACGTCTTCATCCTTTGTCTCCTCTTCTCAGGTGGTAATCGTCAGATCGGAATCCAGGATCGCGTCGACGACGCGGTCCCAGGCTTCGTCCTCCATGTCCCGGCGCCGAAGGTCGATGGATTCGACGCGGTGCGCCGCCTCCATCCGCCGCATGGCGGCGATCACGGTCTGGGCGTCGGGGAACAGACCGGTATTCAGTTCGAGAATCTTCATCCCAGGGGGATTTCCTTCGGTCATAGGCTCAGTACGGCATCGGCGGCGGCGAAGGCCCGCGCCAGGCCGTCCGCATCCAGCAGCGGCAAGTCGTCCGCCATCGCCGCGACGGTGGTCTGCGGTTCGATGCCGGAGAGCTCCAGCAACTCGGCGTTGGCGGCGTTCTCGGCGCTCTCCTCCACCGGGCGGTCCATGAAGACCAGGCTCACGGCATGGCCGAAGATGGTCAGGCCGGCCGCCACGCGCATCGCCTCGGCGTGGTCGCGCCGGGCCAGCACCAGCAGTTTCTTCTCGCTCATAGACTGACCACCTTGCGCGCCTCGCCCATCAGGGCGCTGTTGACCGTCTGGCTGCCGAGCTCGGCCGGACAGGCTTCGTCGGCGCAGAAGCGGTGCCAGGATTCCTCGCACACCACGCTACGCGCGCCCTCCAGCGCCGCCCGCACCTCCGCGTCGCGCAGCGCGCGCACGCCCTCGTGGGTGAAGAAGGCGGCGAAGGCGCGGTTGCCGCGGCGGCAGGCGCGTGCCAGCGGCGCGAGAAATTGCGCACCGGCCTCGGTGCCGACGTGGAAGAGGATGTCCATCAGGCCGCCCTCCGTCGTGCGAACCAGCCGGCGATGAAGGCCGTGACGACGAGGACCAGCGTCACCGCGAGCAGCGCCGGCGAACGCGCGGCGCCGTCCTGCGGCGACTGACTTTTCTCCGCCGCGGGCTGCGCGCGCTCCGGATAGGACACGCTGTCGGCCGGCAGCGCGCCGGCGGCGGCCCACTCGGCCCAGCCTTCGGCATACAGCTTCGCCGCCACGCCGTGCCCGGCGCGCAGCAGGGTCAGGTAGGCGAAGCCTTCGAGGGCGTCGTGGGCGTAGGCGACCGGACTTCCTTCCGGCAGGACGGGGTTCTGCGCCCCGCGCAATTGCAGCGCCGGCAGGCTGATCGCGCCGGGCAGGTGGCCGCCGCGCGCGGCGCGCACCGTCTCGCCCCAGTATTCGTGCTCCGTGCGGCCGTCGAGCAGGAGCGGCTGCGGACGCTGCGCGCGCAGCTCGTCGCGCAAAAGCAGCAGTCCGTCGCGCATCGGCGCCGTAAAAACCGCCTCGCGGATCATGCCGCGGCTGCGGCCCGCTCCGGCGGCGGCGCCCTGCTCCAGCACGCGGCCGACGGGCTCGGTCAGCACGCGGACGCTGCGCTGGCCGGCGACATGCAGCAGGCCGGCGACGAAGTCGCGGGCGACCGCATCCTGGCCGGCCACCAGCACCGTTTCCTCGCCCGAGAGGCCGGCGGTGCCGAGCAGCCAGAGCAGGTCGCGCGCGCTGGGCAGGCAGTTGTGGGGCCCCAGGAAATCCGCCGCCGGCAGGCAGCGCGCGCCGGCGAGGCTCTTCGCGGCGCAGTCGGCTGACGGGCGCGCATCGATCACGACCAGGTCCGCTTCCGGCGGGACCGCGCGCACGTAGGCGAAGTCCTCCGCCGCCTGCGCGGGCAGCGCGGTCAGCAGCATGGCGAGGACGGCCAGGCGTTTCATCAGCAGCCGCCGAAGCGCTTGACGGCCGGCGAGGCGTCCCCGCCGCCGCCCTTCGGCGCGGGCGGATTCTCCATGTAGTAGCCGACCAGTTCGATGACGGAGACCTTGCCGAAGCCGCCGCCGATGTCGACGTCGGGCAGGGTCTCGGCCGGGGCCGGCTTCTTCATGGCCGCGACGGTTTCGTCCGGCAGCGCCGCGAGGCGGAAGCCGACCGCGCTCACCGCCAGCGTCACCGCCAGGGACACGCCGCAGAAAATCAGGCTCTCACGGTTCATCATGGCGGGGTTCCCTAGAGCGAATCGCTGAAGAAGGCCAGCGCCATCATGCCGAAGGCGACGCAGAACATGCCGATCTGGACGATCGTCTCGAAATCCATCAGCGTCCGCCTCCCTTGTAGTGGTTCACCAG
This sequence comes from Denitratisoma sp., assembly GCA_032027165.1. Lineage (NCBI taxonomy): Bacteria > Pseudomonadati > Pseudomonadota > Betaproteobacteria > Nitrosomonadales > Sterolibacteriaceae > Denitratisoma > Denitratisoma sp. Next base: position 2,004,614 of record JAVSMO010000001.1, read on the forward strand.
GACTTCCAGCGGAATCGCCTCGCCGGTCGCCGGATGCGCCACCGGCGGCGACAGCAGCGGCACGCCGTCGCGCGTCACCTTCATGCTCTCCGGCGGCTTGACGTACACGAAAGTCAGTCCGCCCAGCACGGCGACGGCCGAGGCGGCGATGAGCAGGCGCATGGCGATGCGGGCGAACATGGCTCAGTCCTTCCGAATGTAGACCCGCCAGCAGGCCGGGTCCTTGATGGTTTCCAGGTGCGTCGCGTTGAGCTCGTCGCACATCGGCGGCAGCGCCTCGACCGAGGAGGGATTGTCCACCAGCACCTCGACGACGCCGCCCGAGGCGATCTCGTTCACCGCCTTCTTGGTCATCAGCTGCGGCCGCGGGCAGGAGTCGCCGCGGCAGTCGACGCGCCGCGCCACCTGCACCTTGCTGCCGTCGGACAGCACGGCCTCGCCGCCGGCGGCGGCTTCCTCGACCTTCTTCTTCGATCCGAACAGTCCCATCTTTTTCCTCCCAATTGATCGTCAGGCTTCCTGCCCGGCGGCTTCCTGCTGATGCTGCTCGTGTTTGGCGTGCTGCGCCCGCTCGCGGCGCAGGATGGCGCGGTAGATGGCGAACAGCACGGCCGACTGGATCAGGCCGAAGAAGATGGCCGGGATGCCCAGCTTGTCCTGCAGGGTGCGCGCGTTGGCGAAGCCGAGCTGCAGCGCCGGCAGGTTGGGCTCGCCGGTCATGCTCTGCGGCGCCGGCGGCCAGTAGTTCCACGACCAGACCAGCGAGAAAAGGAACATGCCGACGAAGGTGAACAAGAGCGCCCAGATTGCGCCGATGTTGCCCTCGCCCGCCTTGACCCACGTCGACACCGTGCAGGCGCCCGCCAGCACCATGCCGATGCCGAACAGGAACAGGCCGGCGAAGGTGTTGAGGCCGACGTCGAACTGCATCGGGTGGCCGGCGCCCACCGTCATGAAGCCGGTGAAGCCGATGGAGAGGATCATCATCGCCACCAGCAGCGCCTTGGTGTTGCGGTAGGTCTTGAACATGATGGCGTCGCGCAGCGCGGCGGTGTTGCAGAAGCGCGAGCGCTGCACCAGCAGGCCGACGATGGAACCGAACAGGAACGCGACGAGGCATTCGGCGACAGCGGACATTTTCAACCCTCCAGAATCTTCTTGTAGATCAGCGAACCGACCCAGGCGCCGGCGATGATGCCGGAGATGGCGAGGTAGCCGCCGAGGTTCATCTCCGCGCCCATGCCGAAGAAGGTCGACACGTTGCAGACGAAGGCGAGGCGGATGCCGATGCCCATCAGCAGGCCGCCGACGGTGATCATCAGCCACTCCGAGGCGCGCCGCGGCAGGCGCCAGTAGAACTCCTTGGAGAGCACCGCGCCGACGAAGGCGCCGAAGAACATGCCGAGGCTGATGTAGATCTTCCAGTAGTCGCCCTGCGGCGGGAACACCAGCTGCCAGAAGGGAATGCGCATCAGCTCGTCGCCGAGGAAGAGCTGGGCGACCAGGCCGGTCATCATGGTCTCGCCGCCGCCCACCGTCCAGGCGCCGAGGATGAGGAACAGGAAGATGTCCAGTATGGCGATCGCCGCCAGGGCGAACACCGGGTCCAGGGTCTTGCGGAAAAACTCCATCGTCTCCTCCACGCGCCGGTCTACGCCAACCGCCGCTCTTCTTGTATGCTGCACATGGTATTGGCCACGCCAAGTCGTGTGGTGGTAATTATTGCCAACTGCCCATCGCAAGGAAACAGGCATGAATATCTACTCTGAAATCAACGACGTGCTGGACCACATGTTCAACGCGTGCTCCACCTCGCAGATCAACGAATTCATTCCGGAGAAGCGCGGCTTCCGCATCCACGGCCACAGCACCACCATCTCGCTGGAGCGCGCCTTCTGGAACGTGCTCGACGACATGGCCAGCGAATCGAAGATGCCCCTGCCGCGCCTGATCGAGAAGGTGCACGACGGCTGCCTCGTCGCCAACGACAAGAACATCGCCTCCTGCCTGCGCGTGATCTGCCTGAAGTACCTCAACGTCTACAGCGGCTGCGCCCCGGCGGCGCGCGCCGAGTTGACGCGGGTGGCCTAGGCGGGCTTTCCCCCGCCGCCGCGCGTCAGCCGCGCGGCGATCCAGGTGACGGCGACCGCGACCGCCAGCAGGGCGAAAGCGACGCCGAGGCGGCTCAGCCATTCGGGCGCGAACAGCAGCAGCACGCCCAGTTCCAGCATCATCGTTCCCGACAGCAGTTTCAGCAGGCGGCCCTCGCGCTCGCCGAGCTTCCTCGCGCCCAGCGTGCGCGCGAAGACGACGACGATGGCGGCCAGCGGCAGCACGTAGATGAGGTTGTAGAAGGCGAGGTAGAGATAGCGCACGGCCGGCGACGGCTCGCCCAGGGTGAGGAGGCGCGTGTAGACCATCGGAAAGCCGGCGGTGCACAACAGTTCGTAGAAATTGGCGGCGACGGCGAGGAACACCGTGGCCACGAGCATCGCCGGCAGCTTGTCGGCGGCGAGGATGGCGCGGGCGCGGCGGAAGAGGTCGGGCTTTTTCGATTCCGGAATCGACAGGCTGACGCCGCGCCCGAACAGGAAGAAGTCCTTGACGTTCACCGCGCCGACGACGACGGCGAGCACACCCGCCGCCAGCGTCACCCAGGCGAGCTGGCCGAGCAGCTGGAAAAGGTTGAGCCAGGCCGCCATGAAGGCGAAGTACATCAGGCCGGAGAACAGCACGAAGATGCCGCCGACCGTGAGCATGCGCGCGCGGCTCTTCTGGTGCGCCATCATCGAAAGCAGGAACAGCAGCACGAAGAAAGCGCAGGGGTTGAAGGCGTCGAGGCCGGCCAGCGTGAGGGTCAGCAGCGGCAGCGACAGCGAGGCGGCATCGACCTCGCCGATGAGCGGCAATCTGAGCGGGGCCGGGTCGTGCGGACGCGGCGGCGCGGCGAGGGCGCGGCCTTCGCGGATCGCCGCCAGCGCGTCTGGGCAGGACGAGGCCAGGCAGCGCGCCGCCTGGCGGCGGATCTCGGCGCCGCTCGTCGCGTCGGTGTGGTAGCCGAGCGTGGCCCAGTCGCCGACGAAGATGAAGGGCACGCCGCCCTCCTCCACGCCGAGCGCCTGCAGCGCAGCCTGGAACAGCGCGCGGTTGGCCGCGTCGCGGCTGACCTCGTAGTCGCGCACGGCGATGCGCGGCTCCTCGGCGGCGAGGCGGGCGAGAAAGGCGCCGGCGTCCTCGCAGTGCGGGCAGCCGTCGGCGCGGAAGTAGTGGATGGTCAGCGAAGGCGGTTCGGCGGCGGTCGCCGGCGCAATCGCAACGAAGAACAGGAACACCAGCCGCAGCAGCAAGCGCATCCGAAAGTCAGTCTCCGCAGTACGGCGCATGAAAACGGCCCGCCAGGGGCGGGCCGTCAAAATGAAACGCCGTGTATTACTTGTAGAAGCCGCGCGCCTTCATGCGGTCGCAGGCGTTCTGGCGCGGGCCGCGCAGGGTCTGGCCCTTCTCCTTGGCGCGCGCTGCCATCTGCTGGTGGTGCTCTTCCTGGACGGCCTTGCATTCCTCCGGCGTCTTCGCCGCCAGCATCTTCTCGCGGTGGGCGGTGCGCTCTTCCGGCGTCATCAGGCTCCAGCCGGGCGTGTTGTCCTTGTTGAACTCGAAGCGCATGCCCCGGCCGCCGGGCCCCATGCCGCCCATGCCACCCATGCCGCCGCCGGGACCCATGCCCGGCCCCATGCCGCCGCCGGGGCCCATGCCCTGGCCGGGTTGTTGCGCGTGTACGGAAATGGAGAGCGAGGCGCCGAGCAGTGCCGTCATTGCGATCTTTGCAAGTTTCATGATGTGTTCCTTTCTGACCGTTGGGATGGACCGGCTGCTGCCTGCCGGCAATTTCTTGTTCTGCTGCTTCAAGATAGTCCTGTTTCGCTGAAAGTCCAAGCCGAACCCGGGCGCGACGCCGGAATGGCTTATGGCTTCAGCCAGCCGACGATCTCTTCCCGGCTCGGCATGCGCCCGGACACCTTGACCGCCTCGTCGATCACCAGCGCCGGCGTCGTCATCACCGGATAGGCCATGATCCTGTCCATCTCCCTGACGTGCTCGAAGGTCGCGTCGATTCCCAGCTCCGCAACCGCTTCGCGCGTGAGCTGCTCCAGCCGGTTGCACTTGGCGCAGCCGGTGCCGAGGATCTTGATCAGCATGGGCGTCTCCTTTCGATGAGGCGCAGGGCCAGCAGCAGCGCGGCGAGGCCGCCGCCGACCGTCAGAGCCAGCGCGGCGAAGGACATGCCGTCGACCCAGGCGCCGTAGGCCAGGCCGGCCGCGGTCGAGAACAGCGCGACGAGGCCGACGTAGGTCCACGCCTTGAGCTTGCCGATGATGGCCGAAGTGATGAGTATGCTCTGCAGCGAGAGTTCCGGGTCGGCCATCAGGTAGGCGATCAGCGGCCCCGGGTGCATGCCGAGCGAGAGGAACATCCTGGCGATCGGCACCTCGACCAGGGTCGGGAAGTACATGAAGACGCCGAAGACCACGCCCGCCAGATTGGCGAGCACGGTGTTGCTGCCGGCGATGGCCTGGATCCACTCGGGCTGGATGAAGGTCCGGATCACGCCGACCAGGAAGACGCCGACCACCAGCAGCGGAAAGATCATCTTCACGAAGCGCCAGGTTTCCCACAGCCACTGCTGCATGTCCCAGGCGTCGAAGCGGCGCGCCAGCGGCAGCAGCAGGCCGCACAGAACCGCGACGGCAAGCGTGCGCACGGTCACGGTGACGGCCAGTCCGTCGCCGCCGGCGCGCACGCCGAGGGCGGCGAACGCCAGCACGGCAAAAGTCAGTCCCAGCGACACGGCGGTGAGACGGTTGAAGCCTTCGTCGACCCTGCCCAGCCCACGCCAGGCCACCGCGCCGATCAGCCCGAGCAGGACGATCAGCGTCAGCCCCTGCAGGCTGAGGCCCTCGGCGCCCCGGAGTTCATCGACCGGCACCAGGCGGTCGAGCATCGCCTGCGCGGCGGCGGCGCCGTCCCAGGCCAGCGTGACGCGCGCCAGTTCGGCCTGCAGCCCGTCCACCTTCAGCGTGCCGGCGATGAGCAGGGCGACGAGGGTGCCGACGAACGCCAGGTTGCGGCGCGGAATGCCGCCGTCGGCGAAGGCTTCGGGCATGGGGCTGCGCGCCTTTTCGTCGCCGCGGAACAGCAGGGCCATCAGCAGGCCGATGCCGATGCCGAAGACGAGCGCCAGCAGGACGCGCGCGATGGCGAAGTCGGCGCCGAGTGCGACGCCCGTGTAGGACAGCGCGAGGATGTTGGCGGCCGGCGCGAAGAAGAGGAAGGTGATGGCCGGCCCCAGCCCGGCGCCCTTGCCGTAGATGCCGGCGAAGAGCGGCTGGACGGTGCAGGAGCACACCGCCAGCAGGCTGCCGGCGCCGGCGGCGGCGGGATAGGAAACATACTTCGGCGCATCCGGTCCGAGGAAGCGCAGGATGGACTGCTGCGGCACCAGCGCCGAGAGCGCGCCGGCGATGAAGAAGGCCGGCACCAGGCAGAGCAGGACATGCGCCGCCAGGTAGGCGGCGAGGCTGGCCAGGCCGCTTTGCAGCGCGGTTACGAGCAGTTCCAAATCAACCCCGCTCGTACCAGCCCTTGCTGGCGTTCACCACCTTGACGACCAGCAGCATCACCGGCACTTCGATCAGCACGCCGACCACGGTGGCGAGCGCCGCGCCCGATTCGAAGCCGAACAGGCTGATGGCCGCCGCGACGGCCAGCTCGAAGAAATTGCTGGCGCCGATCAGCGCCGAGGGACAGGCGACGCTGTGCTTCTCCCCTACCGCTCGGTTGAGCCAATAGGCCAGCGCGGAATTGAAGAAGACCTGGATGAGGATCGGCACCGCCAGCAGCGCGATAACGAGCGGCTGCGAGAGGATGGCCTGGCCCTGGAAGGCGAACAGCAGCACCAGCGTGGCGAGCAGGGCCGAGATCGACCACGGGCCGAGCTTCGCCATGGTCGCTTCGAAGTGCGCCTGGCCCTTCGTCAGCAGCGCGCGGCGCCAGAGCTGCGCCAGCGCCAGCGGAATGACGATGTAGAGCACGACGGAGGTGACCAGCGTGTCCCACGGCACGACGATCGCCGAGATGCCGAGCAGCACCCCGACGATGGGCGCGAAGGCGAAGATCATGATGGTGTCGTTCAACGCCACCTGCGAGAGCGTGAACAGCGGATCGCCGTTCGTCAGCCGGCTCCAGACGAAGACCATCGCCGTGCACGGCGCCGCGGCGAGCAGGATCAGGCCGGCGATGTAGCTGTCGATCTGCTCGGCCGGCAGCAGCGGGGCAAACAGGTGCCGGATGAACAGCCAGCCCAGCAGCGCCATGGAGAAAGGTTTGACCAGCCAGTTGACCACCAGCGTGACGCCGATGCCGCGCACGTGCTTGCGCACCTCGTGCAGCGCGCCGAAATCGACCTTGACCAGCATCGGGACGATCATCACCCAGATGAGCAGTCCGACGGGCAGATTGACCTGCGCGACTTCCATGCGGCCCAGCGCCTGGAACGGCGCCGGCAGGAACTGGCCCAGCGCGATGCCGGCGACGATGCAAAGGAATACCCACAGCGTCAGCCAGCGCTCGAAGAGGCTCATTGGCGCATGGGCCGAGGCCTTCACCGCGATTTCACATTGCGCGCTCATTCATTTTTCCTCGTGGATGCGGCGGGCGGCGGCGATCGCCTCCTCGCGGCTCAGGGTTTCCAGCGGCAGGGCGAGGAAGGCCTCGACGCGCCGCCTGAGTTGTTGGTAGGCCGTCTCGAAGGCGACGCGCCGTGCCTCGATGGGCTCGACGTGCGCCGGATCGGGAATGCCCCAGTGCGCCGTGGCGGGGTGCCCCGGCCAGACCGGGCAGGCTTCGTTCGCCGCGTTGTCGCAGACGGTGAGGATGAAATCGAAAGTGAGTCCGCCCGGCACGGCGAACTCGTCCCAGGACTTGCTGCGGGCGTCCGTCATGGCGATGCCGTGCTGCTTCAGCGTCTCCAGCGCGACGGGATTCACCCGCCCGGTCGGCTTCGAGCCGGCGGAAAAGGCGTGCACCCGGCCGCCGCCGAGATGGTTGAACAGCGCCTCGCCGAGGATGCTGCGGGCGGAATTGCCGGTGCACAGCACCAGAACATTGAAGGTTCGATTTGCCACGATCGGTCAGGATGCTGTGGTTTTCTTGCGCCTGGCCCTGGCGGGTGGGCACGGCCTGCCGCCGCAGCAGTTCTCGGTGAGGAAGCCGACGATGCCGTTCATCGCCTCGAAGTCGGCGGAATAGAAGATGAAACGGCTCTGCTGGCGCGCCTGCACCAGGCCGGCGCTGGCCAGCTGCGCCAGGTGGAAGGACAGCGTCGCCGCCGGCACGCCGAGCCGCGCGCCGATGTCGCCGGCGCACAGCCCTTCCGGACCGGCCTCGACCAGCAGGCGGAAAATCGAAAGGCGGGTTTCCTGGGCCAGTGCGCCCAATGCCGTGACGGCCGATTTCATTTCCATATTTCTATTATCATCGAAATGACAGACCGGGATCAAGCACTCTTCCCGGCACCCGGTTACTGCTCGTCCGAGCCGTGCGCCTGCAAGCCGAGCTTGCGCATCTTCTCCCACAGGCTCTTGCGGCTGATGCCCAGGCTTTCGGCTGTTCGGGAAATGTGGCCGTTGTGCAGCAGCAATGCCTGGCGGATGTAGTTGCGCTCGCACTCCTGCAGGTAGGCGCTGAGGTTTCCATCCGCCGCCGGCGGGGTCCAGGTCGTCAGCCCGTCGCCGAAGAAGGCCTCGGGGCCGAGCGTGTCATCCGCGGAAATGATGCAGGCACGCTCGACGGCGTGACGCAGTTCGCGGATGTTGCCTGGCCACGGGTATTCGAGGAAGGCCTGCTCGGCGCGCTGCGACAGCGCGCGCCGGCCGCCGCCGTGCTTCGCGGAGAACTCGTCGAGGAAGATGCGCGCGAACCAGAGGATGTCCTCCTTGCGCTCGCGCAGCGGCGGAATCCTCAGCTGGATGACGTTGATGCGGTAATAAAGATCTTCGCGGAACTGGCCCAGCTCCACCATTTCCTTCAGGTCGCGGTTGGTGGCGCAGTACAGCCGCAGGTCGAGCGGGATCGGCGCCTCGCCCCCGACGCGGACGATGCGCCGCTCCTGGATGGCGCGCAGCAGCTTGACTTGCATGGAAGGCGGCAGCTCGCTGATCTCGTCGAGGAACAGCGTGCCGCAGTGCGCCTGCTCGAAGAAGCCCTTCTTGGTGCGCGCGGCGCCGGTAAAGGCGCCCTTCTCGTAGCCGAACAGCTCGGCCTCGAACAGGCTCTCGGTGACGGCGCCGCAGTTCACCGGGACGAAGGGGCACTGTTCGCTCTTGCGCGCCAGGCGGTCGAGCGCCTGGGCAACATGTTCCTTGCCGACGCCGGATTCGCCGCTGATGAGGATCGTGCTGGCGTGCGTGGCCAGGCGCGGCAGCATGTCCTCGATCCGGCGCATGGCCTGCGACACGCCGAGCCTCTTTCGCCCTGCCGGCGGAACGAAGGCGCTGGTCAGTGCCTTGACCTTCTCGATGAGCTGCTCGAGGTCGAAGGGCTTGGTGATGTAGTCGGCGGCGCCGGCCTTGAGCAGTTCGACGGCCCGGTCGATGGCGCCGTAGCCGGTGATGAAGATGAAGGGCGGCAGCGTGCGGTGCGCGGCGCGCAGCCGCAGGTACATCTCGCCGCCGTCGAGGTCCGGCAGGCGGATGTCGCTGACCACCGCCGCATAGGCATGCCGGCCGATGGCTTCCATGGCGCCGGCGGCGGTCTGGTGCCAGTCGAAGGCCAGCCCTTCCAGCTGGAAGCGGTCGCACAGCGACTCGCCCATGATGGGATCGTCCTCGATCAGGCAGATCACCGGTTGCGTTGCAGCGTTCATGCCGCCTCCGCCAGGGGCAGCGTGACGGTGAAGCGCGTCTCGTCTGGCACGCTCTCGGCGACGATCTCGCCGCCGAGCTGGTGCACGATCTGCCAGGTCACCCAGAGGCCAAGCCCGTGGCCGTCCTCTCGCTGGCTGGAAAACGGTTCGAACAGATGTTCCATCCGCTCCTGCGGAATGTAGTCGCCGTTGTTGCCGACCTGCACGCGCAGGCGTTCGCCCTCGCGCTCGACGCGACAGGCGACTTCGCCTTCCTGCGGCGCCGCCTGGATGGCGTTCATCATCAGGTTGATCAGCACCTGGCGCACCAGCGTAGACGGCAGCGGCAGGGTGCCGTCCACCTCGTTGCGCCAGTCGAAGCGCACACGCTTGCGGTGGGCGTCCGTCTGCACCAGGGTGTGCGTGTCCTCGATGTCCTGCCGCGTCAGGTAGTGGCTCTGCATTTTCGACTCCACCAGCAGCGCCGACACCGTGTCCTTGATCTGCACCAGGCCTCGCTCGACCAGCGACAGCGTGCGGGCCGCCAGGGGATCGTCGTTGCCGTGGCGGCGGTAGGTGCTGATGGCGTTGAGCATGCCGCCGAGCGGATTGTTGATCTCGTGCGCGACGCCGGCCGCCAGCCGTCCCACCGCGGCCAGGCGCTCGGACAGCATCACTTCCCGTTCCAGCGACTGCTTTTCGCGCAGCTCCCGCAGCATGGTCTTGAAGGCGGCGCCGAGCTGGCCGATCTCGTCCTTCGACTCGTACAACCCGACTTCGTCTTCATCCGGAATTTCCCTGCCGATCCGCCCCATGCTTTGCGCCAGGTCGACCAGCGGCTTGGCGAAGCGTTGGCCCCAGTACCAGCTGGCCGGCAGCAGCAGCACGAGCACCGCCAGGGTGATCAGGCCGGCGCGCTTGGCGATACCGAAGAAGCGGGGCAGGAAGGCGTCCTTGGAATAGCCCATGATCAGCGTGCCGAGGCGGTAGCCGTCGGAAATGATCGGCGTCACCATGTAGAGGGATTTCGAGCCCTTGACCTCGACGGGGCGCGTATCCGGCTCGTTGTGTCTGGCCACGGCCTGCCACAGCTCGTAGAAGTCGGTATTCGCGCGCGACGGATCCGACAGCATCGGGTACTGGTTCGGGTCGGTGGCGACGAAGACGCGCCGGTTGGCGTCGAGCACCATCACCAGCGAGGCGGTCTGCGGATTCGACTCGCTGGCGCCGCCGTGGAACGGCGAGTTGATGATCTCGTAGGCGCGCCATGGGTCGTCGTGCGTGAGCGGCGCCACCAGCGTATTGGCCAGCACCCGGCCGAGGTGGCCGGAGGTGGTTGCCAGGTCCTGGCGCAGTTCGTCGTACTCGCGAACGATCAGCGAGGCCGTCACCACCAGTGCCGTGATCAGCATCAGCACGCTGCTGCGCAGCGGGATCTTGTAGCGGAAGCTGAGGTCGTGCAACCGCAGCATCTCAGGTCCTTGCATCCAGGGCCCGCATCATGCGCGCGATGCCGTCGAACAGGGCATCGTCGCCGGCGACGAACCCGTCCAGGTTGAGGCGCTTCAGCAGGGCCTTCCCGGCGACGTTCTGCGACATGCCCAGCAGGGCCTCCTGCATGGTGTCGAACTCCGCCCGCGATACGCCGGTTCTTGCCACCACCGGGGTGTGGCCGAAGTAGGGCGATTTCTCGACGATCCGGGTGCGTCGTGTCAGCTCCGGATGATAGAGGCGAAGCGTCTCCCAGACGTAGCTGTCGACCGCGCCGCCCTGGGCCAGGTTCGATCCGACGGCCTCGACGATCTTGCGGTGCGCCCATGTGAAGAAGGTGCGCGCGAAGAAGCGCTCAGGGTTCTCCTTCAACTGCATGAGGGCGTAGCGCGGGTAGAGGAAACCGGAATTCGAATCCGGGTCGGAGTAGGCGAACACCTTGCCGCGCAGGTCGAGGATGGAATTCGTCGTCTTGTCCGTCGCCGGCACGATCAGGTAGGACTGGTACTGCGGCCGGCCTTCCATGACGGGAACCGCCAGCAGACGCAACCGGGCCCTGTTCCGAACGTAGGGATAGCCGCAGATCCAGGCGAAATCGAGCTTCTGCTCCAGCAGCAGGTCCATGATCTCCCGGTAGCTGCCGCGTTGCACGAAGCGGACGGCGCGCCCGATGCGGCCCTGCAGGTAATCGCGCCAGTCGTTGAGAAAGGAGAGCTGGTCGTCGAGGAACACCGGAGAGAGGCCGATGCGCATCGCGGCGTTGGTCTGCGCTTCGGCGCACAGCGGCGAAGCCGATACCGCTGCGGCCAGTGCCAGAAAAGTCCTGCGATCCAAGTGTTCCTCCTTGAGGATGGCCGCCTTTCTAAGCGGCACGAATCGTTGAGCGATAGCGGCGATGCTAGCAGACACGCCTGCGGTCGTGAGGGCCGGCGCCAGGATTGCATTCGGCATGCAAAAAGAATGGTTACCCGTCGGTGACTTGCTGCGGCGCACGATGTTACCGAAACGTAACCAATGTTCCTCGTTTGCCCGGGACCACTCCAATCAAATCAGTAACTTTACCGCGAGGCACGGTTGTTGCTGATGAGACTCCGCTGGAAACAGGACATCTTCCGATGTCATCGATCAGTCGCCGGGAGAAAACAAGGAGGAGATGGTCACATGAGCGAAGAACTGAGGGTTTCGTCCATAGAAACGCGGGGGGCTGCCGGCAAGAAGCGCTATGCCATGGTGGTCGACACGCGGCGCTGCATCGGCTGCATGGCCTGCCAGGTCGCCTGCAAGGCCGAGTACGACACGCCGCTCGGCGTCAATCGCACCTGGGTGCCGTACAAGGTCGTCGGCAAGTATCCCGTCGTGAAGAAGCAGTTCCTGCCGCGCCTGTGCAACCACTGCGACGATCCGCCGTGCGTGCGCAACTGCCCGGTGGACGCCACCTACAAGGTCGAGGACGGCGGCTTCGTCCTGCAGCGCTACGAGCGCTGCATCGGCTGCCGCAGCTGCATGGCGGCCTGCCCCTACAACGCCCGCTTCATGCTGCCGGCGCACCGCACCTACTCGTCGATCACCCGCGTGGTGGACAAGTGCACCTTCTGCTTCCACCGCGTGACGCAGAACATGGTGCCGGCCTGCGTGCAGACCTGCATCGGTCGCTCCAGGGTATTCGGCGACATCAACGACCCGAATAGCGAGGTTTCCTATTTGATCGCCCGCAACGCCACCCAGGTGCTGCGTCCCGAGGAAGGCACCAAGCCGCAGGTCTACTACATCGGCGCCGACCGCAACGCCACCGAGTTCGGTCGCGACGCCTACAGCAAGCCGGAAGTGATGGAGCAGGAACGTTCCGCCTTCAAGCGCCACTTCAAAATCTAAGGGGGTGAATCATGGGTGATTACGTCTGGTTTCACGATGTGTCGTGGCATGCGAGCTACGCCATCTACTTCTTCGTCATCGGCATCCTGGCCGGCCTGTCCTTCCTGTCCTACGGCTCCTGGATCACGCCGGCGCTGCGGCCCTTGCGCGAGAAGGCAGCCTACATCTCGCTCGTCCTGCTGGCGGTGGGCGGCCTGCTGCTGATCGCCGATCTGTCGCAGCCGCTGCGCTTCCTCAATACCCTCAACCCGGCCTATCTCAACTTCAGTTCGCCGCTGGCCTGGGGGGCGTTGAACATCGTCGCCTTCGGCGTCGTCTCGGTGCTCTACGTCCTCGAACTGAAGAAGGGACAGGACAGCGCGCGCGGCAAGCTGCTGGCCATGATCGCCGCCCTGCTGGCGCTGGGCCTGCCGATCTACACCGGCTACGACCTGACGGTGCATCAGTCGCGGCCGATCTGGAACACGCCGATCATGCCGGTGCTGTTCGTCGCCCTGGCGATCGCTTCCGGCTCGGCCGTCGGCTCGCTCCTGGCGGGCGGCAACGCCGAGGCGCAGAAGGTGCTGCGCGAGTACATGCTGTGGTCGACGGCCGGCGTCGGCGTGGCGCTGATTTCCATCCTCGGCACCACCAACTACGGCGGCTCGGCTTCGGAGCTGACCTTCATGGTCCTGACCAGCGGCACGATGGGCACGATCTTCGTCGGCGGCGGCATCCTGCTCGGCACCGCGGCGCCGGTCGCCATCCTGTTCCTCGCGCACATGCGCCAGCAGACCACCGCGGCGATGCTGATGCTCTCCGCCCTGCTCATCCTGCTCGGCAGCGCCACCCTGCGCTACGCCCTGCTGATGGGCCCGCAGCAACTGCAGACCTTGTACTGACCGGCCACGAGGAGACAGAAACATGGAAATGCCAAAAGTTACGCGCCGCACCTTCCTGAAAGTCAGTGCCGGCACCACGGCGGCGGCGGCCGCCGCGCCCCGCCTGCTCAACGCGATGGAGCATGAACTCGGCGGCAAGGACTTCAATCCCGAATCGCTGGCCGAGCGCAAGGCCATCCCGGTCAACTGCCACGTCTGCAATATCCAGGACGGCGCCATCGCTTTCGTCGAGAACGGCCGGGTGGTGAAGCTGGAAGGCAACCCGGAGCACGTGTCCACGCGCGGGCGGCTGTGCGCCAAGGGCAACGCCGGCATGTGGTACAGCTACGACCCGGACCGCATCCTCTACCCGCTCAAGCGCGTCGGCGCCCGCGGCGAAGGCAAGTGGAAGCGCATCACCTGGGACGAGGCGCTCGCCGAAGTGGTGCAGAAGCTGGACGCGGCGCTGAAGGAGGACCCGAACACCATCATGCTGAAGTACGGCCGCAATCGCACCGGCGGCACCATCGACCGCTTCATGAAGACGCTGGGCTCCGCCACGGTGGTGAACCACACCTCGGTGTGCGAATCCTCGAAGAAGATCGGCATGGAACCCACCTGGGGGCCGGACATCGAGACGCCGGACTTCGCCAACGCCAAGTACGTGCTGAACTTCGGCTCGAACGTGCTGGAGGCCGCCTACTTCCACAACCCGCTGTCGCAGCGGGTGACGGAAGGCCGCGTCGACAACCACATGAAGATCGTCACCTTCGACGTACGGCTGTCGAACACGGCGGGCTTCTCGGACGAGTGGATCCCGGTCTTCCCCGGCACCGACGGCGCGGTGGCGCTGGCGATGGGGCACGTCATCCTGCGCGACAACCTGCAGGATTCGGACTTCATCGAGACCTGGACCAACGTCTCCGTCAAGGAACTGAAGGAGCACTACAAACCGTTCACGCCGGAATGGGCTTCGAAAATCTCCGGCGTGCCGGCCGAGACCATCGAGCGCATCGCCCGCGAGTTCGCCTTGACCAAGCCGGCGACGCTGTTCACCTACCGCGGCCCGGCCAAGCACCTCTACGGCTCCTACAACGAGAAGGCCTGCATGATGCTGCCGATCATGACCGGCAACATCGAGACGCGCGGCGGCTACTGCCTGCCGCGCGGCATGGGCTGGCCGCAGCCGAACCCGCAGCCGCCGGGGCCGAAGCACGATTCCTACCTGTCGCACCCGACCGAGTATCCGCTGGCCGGGCACAAGGTGAGCCACCTGGTGCCGTTCTGGATCGCCGAGGGCAAGCAGAAGATCAACGTCTACTTCACCTACCAGGACAACCCGGTCTACACCAACCCGGGGGCCCGGGCCGTGTGGGGCAAGCTGTTCAAGGACGAGAAGCTGCTGCCCTACATCGTCTCCATGAGCTCGCACATGGGCGAAGAGACGGCGCTGGCCGACATCATCCTGCCGGACTGCCCCTACCTGGAGCGCTGGGAGCCGGAGTCGATGCCCAACTCGCTGTGGCCCTGGCTCGGCATCCGCCAGCCGGTGCATGCCTCGCTCGGCGAGTCGCGCGAGAACCGCATCCTGCTGCGCGACATCATTCACAAGCTGGATCCGGACGGCAAGCGCGGCATGAAGCAGTTCTGGAACTTCAAGGACGCCGAAGACTACATGAAGCAGCACTTCGACAACATCCCCGGCCTGAAGGAAGCCGGCGGCCTCGACTTCCTCAAGAAGCATGGCTGCTGGCCGATCTACGGCAAGCTCGATCCGAAGACCGGCAAGGTCACCGACAAGACCGGCCGCGAGATCAAGGCCGACTACGGGCTGCACAAGAAGGAGCTGTCGGACGCCGACATGGCCGGTGCCGTCGTCGGCAAGGACGGCACGATCAGCAAGAACGGCAAGGCCATCGGCGTCAAGCGCAACGGCAAGAACTACGTCGGCTTCCCCACCGGCAACCGCATCATCAACGTGCGCGTCGACCAGTGGGCGGAATACGGCTTCAACCCGATGCCGACCTTCAAGCGCATCCCCTGGCACGAAACCATGAAGGAGGACGAGATGATCCTGTCCACCTTCAAGCTCAACGTGCACAAGCAGTCGCGCACGGCGGCGGTGAAGTGGCTGGCCGAGATCGCCCACAGCAACCCGGCCTGGATGAATCCGGAGACGGCGAAGAAGCTGGGCGTGAAGACCGGCGACCTGGTGCGCATCGAGACGCGCGTCGGCCACCTGGTCACCAAGGCCTACGTCACCGAGGGCATCCATCCGAAGGTGATCTCCATCCCGACCGCCTTCGGCCACTGGGAGTACGGCCGCCTGGCGACGCTGAAGCTGAAGGAGAAGCCGGCTTTCGGCGGCACGGAGGATCCGGACCTGCAGAACGTCTGGTGGGACGACCGCGGCGTGCATCCGAACGACATCATCCCAGTGGTGGCCGATCCGATCGGCGGCTCGCAGGGCTGGTACGACACGGTGGCGAAGGTGACCAAGGCCGGGCCGAACGACAAGTACGGCGACATCGAGGCCTCCTGGGAGAAGCACGTCGAAGCCTTCAAGGAGACGATGCGCTACGCCTACACCGGCGACCTGCACCGCAAGATGCATCCGGAGATGGCGGCCTGGGGCGGACCGGAGAGCGTCAAGCACAAGGCGGGTGGCGGCGGCCACTGATATAGAGCATGTAAGCGAGGAGTTCCGGCCCGCCGCGATTCCCCTCCTCTTGGCGGGCCGGTTTTTTTAGGAAAGGACAAGCATGCTGAACGATCTGGCGCTGGAACCTGCCGCGCGCATTCCCTTGCCGATTCCTGTGGCGACGCACGAAGAGGCAACGCAGGAGGACTACCTGGCGCGCGCCGGCATCTGCCGCCTGCTCGCCGGCGTATTCGTCGAGGAGGCGGGGCCGGCATTCGTCGATGCCTTGCGCCAACCGGAGTCGCTGGACAGCCTGGCCGAGGCCGGCCTGCGCTTCGGCAAGGACTTCACCGCGCCCGACACCGCTGCGCTGTGCGAAGCGCTGGCCATCGAATACTCGACGCTGTTTGCCGCCTCCGGCGGCTTTCCGCCGGTGGAGTCGGTGCGCCTGACCGGGCGCTACCAGCAGGAACCGCTCTTCGCGGTGAGGGAAACCTACAAGCACGCCGGCTTCGAACTGAAGAAGGGCCGTTTCTTCGTCTTCGAGGACCAGCTCGGCGTCGAGCTCTCCTTCGTCGCCGAGCTGCTCGAGCGCTGCGCCGCCGCGCTGGCCGCCGGCGACCAGGCGGCATTCAGGCGACAGGAACGCGAGCTGAAGCGCTTCTGGACGGTGCACCTCGGCAAATGGGTACGCGGCTACGCACGGCTGATTGAACGCGCCGCCGAGCAATCCTTCTACCGAGAGATGGCGCGGCTGCTCGGCGAGTTTGCCGAGGCCGAGATCGCCGCGCTCCGCCTGCGCATAGACGACCAGGACAAGGGCAGGCTGGTGGTGCCGAAGAGCGAGGTGAAGGTCGAGTTCAACCCGGACGAACCGGTCTGCGGCGCCTGCCCGGGGGCGAAATGACCACGCTCCTCGACCTTTCACCCCGCGCCTTCGCGCCGCCGGAGGCGCCTACGCATGCCCATTTCCAGTGGGAGGAACTGGCCCATCTGTGGGACGGCAACGATCTCGCCGCCGCCCACGACTGGCTCAACGAGCGCTGGTCGCGGCTGATCCGCAACAGCATTGCCGGCCAGGCGGATCCGGAAGCGCAGTTCCTGCAGGGTCTGGCTTTCGCGGTACTGGCGCTGTACTTCACCCAGCACGCCAATCAGGAAGGCGCCGTCATGATGATCGACGACGCCCTGATCGCTCTCAACCGCTTCCGGCCCGGCTTCCTCGGCGTGCAGGTCGACCCGATCCTCGCCACGCTGGAGGAACTGCGGCCGCTGCTGGCCGGACTGGCGCCGGAGGCCGAGTGCCCGTTGTGGCCCTTCGTGTACCACAAGTTCGAGTACCGGAAATAGACGCGATGAACGCTCCCCACGAGATTTCGGCCGCGGTCGCCCCGGAAGTGGCGCTGCGCCCGTTGTGCGAGACCCTGCCAACGGACGACAGCGCGCCGGCGTTCCTGTTCGACTGCAACGTGATTCCGGCCAACCCGCAGCGCATCGAGGGCATCGTCGCGCCGGAGCGCGGACAGGACGCCCTCCGCCAGTTGCTCCTGGCGGGCGCGCAGCGGGTCTACATCGGCGAAGCCGCGCTGCTCGACGGCAGCCTGGTCGAGGCATTGGCCGCCGAGTTCGGAGCCGAGCGAATCGGACTCTACCTGCCGCTGCGGCGCATGCAGGTCAGCTGGAGCATGGATGCCGTCTCCAACGCCGACTTCCGCGTCATGACGCCTTCGGTGTGCGAGCCCTGCTGGGAAATCCTCAGGGCGGACGGCACGCGCAGCGGCACCCATGCCGCCTGGTGGATCGGCGAGATGTTCAAGCGGGGCGCATCCAGCGCCCTGCTGCGCGTCGACATGACGGACGACGCCGATCTCAACATCCTCGCCGGTCTCAGCGAGCGCTGGGGCGAGCGCCTGTGGCTGGCGCCGCTCGCCGATCCGGCGCCGGACTTCGCCGCCTGGGTCGAACTGGGCGGCGTGCGCCGGATTGCGGCGTCCGAGGGCCTGCTCCAGAGCGATCCCTATCTTGCAGCCTTGGCCAGCGGGCCGGACTTCGGGCTGCCGAACGAGGGAACCGGGTGAAAAGGCTTGTCGCGGCCGCCGTCGCCGCGCTGACGTTAGCAATGCCCGCCGCAGCGGAAGTCAGTCTCCGCGACACGGCGGCCCTGAAGGCCTTCCTGGCCAGCGGCACGCCCTGCTGCGTCATCGATGCCCGCAACGCGGCCAAGCGTCTGTCCGCGCCACTGGCCGACACGCTGCCCTATCGCAAGGATCTCAAGATCAACCCGACCGGCATCGTCGTCGTCATCGCCGACACCGATGCGCGGGCCATCGAAGTCGGCAAGGCGTTGGAGCGCGCCAGCAAGGCCAAGGACATTTATGCCGTCAAGGGCGGCGAGCGGGCCTGGCGCGCGGCGACGGGCGCTGCCGCTTCCGGCATGCCGAGCGGCTTCATCATCCCCAAGAATACGTGCGAATCCGGCACCGCGATCCAGCAGTATTGAAAGCCACATGACCGTCTCGCTGCCGGAATTCCACACCACACGCTGCACCCGCTACCGCTACCGCTACAGCAACTGCCAGCGCTGCGCCGAGGCCTGTCCGCACGATGCGGTCGCGCTCCTCGACGAAGGCATCCGCCTCGATACGGCGCGCTGTCAGAATTGCGCGCTGTGCACCACGGCCTGCCCGACGGCGGCGCTGGGCGCGGACAACCTGCCGCGCCTCGACCTGCTGCGGCGCGCCATCAAAACCGACCGTTTCAGCTTCGCCTGCGCGCCCTCGGGCCTGGCCGGCGATGCGGTGGTGCCCTGCCTCGGCGCGCTGGATGCGGCGATGCTGGCCTATCTCGCCAAGCGGCGCATCGCGGTGGCGCTGCGCGGCAGCCGGCACTGCGGGCAGTGCGCACATGGCGCCAAGGGAGAAACGCAGCTCGCCGCCCACCTGGAAGCTGCCGATACACTGGAAGCCGAGGCCGCGCCCGAGGAATGGCTGGCCGCCACGCTGGACGATGCGCCCGGCCAGGCCGGGGCCGCGGGCGATTTCCGCGCCGGCCGCCGGCAGCTGTTCCGCCGCCTGATTGGGCGCGGCGTCGACGAGGTGGCGCGTGAGGCAACGCCGGCGACCGAGTTACCGGTGGAGGAAAAGGCCATTCGCGCCGGCCCCTGGTTCGTACCGGAGATGCGCGAGCTGCTGCAGATCGTCTGCAAGCGCAAGAACGGCGAGCCGTTCCGCATCGAGCGGCAGACCGCCCTGCCGCTGATGGACATCCGCCTGAAGCGCGGCTGCACCGCCTGCGAGGCCTGCTTCCGCGTCTGCCCCACCGGCGCCATGCAGATCCGCGAGGACGACGAGAACTGGAACCTGGCCTTCGCCATCGACCGCTGCGTCGGCTGCGGCGCCTGCCTCGAAGTCTGCCAGCCGCGCGTGCTCGACGCCGCCGAGTCGTTCGACGCGTCGCCCGAACGCGAGCCGGCGGTCCTGCGTCAGCTCGCCAAGCAGCGCTGCAACCGCTGCGACCGTTTCTTCGTCTCGTCAGAGCCGTGCGACACCTGCCCGGTGTGCGCCGACGACGCGGAAGCCTTCACCGCAATCTTTGGGAACTGATCATGGAATGGGAATTCACGCCTGAACAAGTCGTCAAGAGAGAAGTCAGCTACGCGCTCGAGGATTTTCGCCGCGACCTTGCAGCGGAGGTGCGCGGCAACCTCGGCCCGGCTTCATCCGAGGAGGTGGCGCAGACCACCGACCTTCTTTATGACCTCTGTTATGCGATGGCCACGCGGGGCGACATGGACGCCATGCTGGCCACCCTCGCATTCGACCCGCCGACCTGCGAATTCCTGCGGGAGATGGTGGAGCCGATGCGGCCGAACGGCGAGATGCTCGGCGCCATCCTGCAGCGGCTGATCATGGATCGCGTCGAGGCCGGCATGCCACTGGAACAGGCGCTCGACTCGGTGGCGGAGCATCACAGGCAAGCCGTGGCCAACGATTAGAAGATGGCTCTGTGTCTGGTGCGCGGCTGCGGCGATATCGGCTCCGCCGTGGCGCATGCGCTGTTCTCGGCAGGGCATGCGGTGCTGATCCACGACGTCGCGGAACCGAACTTCGCGCGCCGGGGCATGGCCTTCACGGACGCCATGTACGGCGACAGCGCAATCCTGTCTGGCGTCACCGGCAGGCGGACCTCGGACGTGTTCTCGGTCCGCCTGATGCTGGAACAGCGGCGGGAAATTCCGCTCGTGGCGGAAAGCCTTGCGAAGATGCTCGAATACCTGCGGCCGCAGGTCCTCATCGACGCTCGCATGAACAAGCGCTCGGTTCCCGAAAGGCAGTCCGGCCTGGCGCCGCTGACGATCGGCCTCGGTCCCAATTTCATCGCGGGTGAAACCGCCGATTTCGTCGTGGAAACGGCCTGGGACGGCCTGGGACGGATCATCGCCTCCGGCTCGTCGCTGCCGCTCTCGGGCGAGCCGCGTGCCATCGACGGCTACGGCCGCGAGCGCTACGTCTATGCGCCGGCCGAAGGGCGTTTCGAAACCGACCGCAGGATCGGCGCAAGCGTGGCGCGCGGCGAACCGGTCGCCTGCATCGGCGCCGAAATCGTCAGGGCCCCGCTCGACGGTTGCCTGCGCGGCCTCACGCATGCAGGAGCCCCGGTGAAGCCCGGAACGAAGGTGGTCGAGGTCGACCCGCGTGGCAATCCCGCGCGGGCCTTCGGCATCGCCGAACGTCCCGGCAAGATCGCGTTTGCCGTTCTCGCCGTCGTGGCCGCGCAGTACTGCCCGGCCACGACAGGCGCCTGACCGGTTACTGGTGGCGCACCTTCGGCAGCAGCAGACCGCTGCCGGGAAGAGGCCCGTCCGCGTTGGGCTGGCATGCTCGCCCAAGCATTTTTCCTGAGCCGGGCCCGAGGTAATCAGTGGACAGAGGTCTGCCTTATCTTCATGTTAAAGAAAGTAATCTGAACATCATCCGCGCCGCAACGATCCGTCCGAAATTTGACTTGCCTCAGTTGCCAAGCCGGCATCCCCGAGTATGATCGCGCGACAGTTTTTGGGCTTGCCGCATCTTCTGAGCATTAAATTATTTCCGCTTAAAGGAGGACCACTGTGACCACCAAGGAGACTCCCAAGGCCTGTCCGGCCGAGGAGCAACCATCCGTCTGTACGGCGCCGCCGGCGTCCGCGGACCCCGCCGCCAGCGCCCCGAAAACCTCGCGCCGAGACTTCCTGAAAGCCGGCGGCATGCTGAGCATGTCGACGCTGATGGGCACCGCGGCGCTGATGACCCAGTCCGACGACGCCCATGCGGCGGCCGAGTGGGCCGAGCACTTCCAGAAGAACTACCGCCTGATGACCGACGCGGAGAAGGCCGAGGCGCGCGCCCGGCTCGAGCGGCGCTACTCCCAGGAATACGGCAAGCAGGTCACCGTCGACACCACCGGCCCGCAGCCCGGCGTGTTGATGGGCTACGCGCTGAACATCCGCAAGTGCATCGGCTGCCGCCGCTGCGTGCATGCCTGCGTCGCCGAGAACAACCAGTCGCGCGGCACCAAGCCCGGCGAGAAGATCGAGTGGATCCAGGTGCTGCGCATGGAGCGCGGCAAGTTCGAGCAGGGCAAGATGGACCACGGCTACCCCGAGGGGCTCGGCATCCAGGTCGGCGGCAACGCCTACACCCCGGCCGGCCAGGTGCTCGAGGGCCAGTACCACTACACGCCCGAGGCGGTGCCGGAGCAGGACGCCACCTACATGCCGATCGCCTGCATGCAGTGCGAGAAGCCGCCCTGCGTCAAAGTCTGCCCGGTGCGCACGACCTACCGCGAGGCCGACGGCCCGGTGGTGATCGACTACAACTGGTGCATCGGCTGCCGCATGTGCATGGGCGCCTGCCCCTACTGGGCGCGCCGCATCAACCTGACCAGCCCGGTCCTGCCGAAGGAAGAGATGAATCCGGTGACGCACTACCTCGGCAACCGCCCGCGCATGCGCGGCGTCGTCGAGAAGTGCCACTGGTGCCTGCAGCGCACCCGCCACGGCCGCTACCCGGCCTGCGTCGAGGTCTGCCCGGTCGGCGCGCGCAAGTTCGGCAACCTGCTCGACCCGGAAAGCGAAGTGAGCAAGATCCTCGAGCGGAAGAACGTCTTCCGCCTGAAGGCCGAGCTCAACACCTTCCCGAAATTCTTCTACTTCTACGATTGAGGAGCGAGCCGTGCAACAACTGACCCGTTTCGCTGCCGACTATGTGGGCTACGTCCTCAAGGGCGGCACCAAGTTCTACGCCTGGATGGGCTCGCTGGCGGTGCTCATCGTCGGCATGATGTACGTGTTCTACCTGCAGAACACCGAGGGCCTGATCGTCACCGGCATGACCAGCCAGATCCACGACGGCCTCTATTTCGCCAACCTGGTGTTCCTCGTCGGCGTCGCCGCCGGGGCGGTGACCATCGTCTTCCCGGCGTATGCCTACCACCACGAGGGCATGCACAAGGTGGCCGTGCTGGGCGAGATGCTGGCGATCTCCGCCGTGATCATGGTGACGATGTTCGTCTTCGCCCACATGGGCCGGCCGGACCGCCTCTGGCACATGCTCCCGCTCATCGGCATCTACAACTTCCCGCACTCGATGCTCGGCTGGGACGTGCTGGTGCTCACCGGCTACCTGATCCTCAACGCCATCTGCGGCTTCTACTACCTGTGGTGCAAGTACACCGGCAAGCCGATCAATTACAAGTGGTTCATGCCGCTGGTGTGGGTCGCGATCGTCTGGGCGCTGTCGATCCACACCGTGACGGCCTTCCTGATCTCGACCATGCCGGCGCGCCCGATGTGGTTCCACAGCATGATGCCGATCCGCTTCATCGCGACGGCCTTCGCGGCCGGCCCCTGCCTGATCATCCTGGCCTTCCTGATCATCCGCAACAACACCAAGTTCTGGGTCGACGACAGCGCCATCAAGCTGCTGACGACCATCGTCACCTGGTGCCTCGGCATCGCGCTGTTCCTCACCCTGTCCGAAGTGGTGGTCGAGCTGTACGCCCGCACCGAGCACGCCAACGGCCTCTACTACCTGATGTTCGGCCTGCACGGCCTGACCAATCTGGTGCCGTGGTTCTGGGGCGCGGTGATCCTGATGGTCAGCTCCTTCGTGCTGTTCCTCATCCCGTCGATCCGCAACAACTTCAAGCTGCTGCCGATCCCCTGCGTCATGGCCTTCGCCGGCATCTGGATCGAGAAGGGCATGGGCCTGATCGTGCCGGGCTTCATCCCGACGCCGATCGGCGAGGTGACCGAGTACTACCCGACCTTCGTCGAGTGGCTGCTGACCCTCGGCATCTGGGCCTTCGGCTTCTTCATCCTGACCATCCTGCTCAAGGGCGCCATCGGCATCCTGCAGGGCGATATCAAGTACGTCGCGGCGAAGTGAGGCAACGACCATGAAAAAACTAGCTATCTACACATTGGCTGCGGCATTGCTCGGCAGCACGCTCTACGCCGTCTCCGCCGCGGAAAAGGCCGCCGAACCCGCCCAGGCGGCGGCGCCGGCGGAAGCTGCGAAGGAGCCGCCGGTCTGCTTCGAGAGCCGCAAGGGTGCCTCCGAGGTCACCCAGAAGGAGGTCAAGCCCGGCCTGCCCAACGTCAAGTGCTCGCCGACGACGGGCGCGGCGCTCTGGTACGGCGACCCCTACGACGGCACCGTACCGATGGGCAAGATGCCGGGGCTGGAGAAGCTCCCCGCGGGCCATGCCGTGGTCAAGCCGCGCTCGGAGAAGCTGGCGCTGATGCCGATGTGCGGCACGGCCTGCCACAACGGCGTCGGCCCCAATGCCAATCCGCCGACCTTGCCGAAGGACAAGAGGGCCAAGCCGAACCCGACCATGGAGGCGATGGTGCCCGATCTCGCGAATCTGCAGCACGGCCGCGGCCGCATCTGGTGCATGGACTGCCACCACACGACCAAGCGCAACATGCTGGTCGACCACTTCGGCGACCCGATCAGCTTCGACCAGCCGCAGCTGCTGTGCGGCAAGTGCCACGGCGACAAGCTGCGCGACTGGCGCGACGGCATCCACGGCAAGCGCATCGGCGAGTTCACCAGCACCGGCAAGAAACGCTGGTTCACCTGCACCGAGTGCCACAACCCGCACAACGTGCAGGACGGCGCGCGCAACCGCGGCTTCGCCCAGCTGCAGCCGGAGCCGCCGCCCCAGCTGCCGAAGGGCATGAAGGATGCGAAGCACGAAAAGCTGCATCCGATCCCGCACTGATGCCCCGCTGATGTCAGACGCGCCCGAGAAGCCCGCTCCCGTCCGGGGCGACCCCGCCTGGGTCGCCCCGGCGCTGACGCGCGAGGAGCAGACCCGCAAGGTCGGCAAGACGCCGGTCTTCTTCGGGCCGCCGCTGGCCATCCTCACGGAGGGCCGCAACAACACCATGGAGATCAGCGGCCGGCTCAACCTCGCCGCCGAGCGCTACATGGAGATCCTCAGGCACCACGGCCTGGAACTCTCCGAGCCGGAGCGCCAGTGCATCGCGCACATCTGCAACATCGGCTTCATGTCGACGCTGGAGATCCGCGAACTGCCCTTCGAGGTCAGCCTGAGCAAATTCGAATGCGAGGGGCTGGACAAGGCGGCGCTGGCAAAGAAGCTCGAGGCGGCCAGCTTCGCCGACCTCGTCGCAGTCGTTGAATCACTCGGGTTCTGAGAAGGGAAGACCGTCAATGGCCAACCGGATGCAATGGGAGCCGCGCCACAGCGTCGGGAACGAAGCCCTCGACGCGCAGCACCAGGCCATCCTGGCGCGCTGCAACGCCCTGGCCGACTGCCTCGACGAGGCCAACGAGGCACGCTTCGACGAGACCTTCCGGGAACTGATGGCCCTCGCGCGCGAGCACTTCGCCGCCGAGGAAGCGCTTCTCGTGGACTGCGGCTATCCGGACCTCGAGGATTACCGCAGCGAGCGCGAGGAGTTCGACTACCTCTCGGCCGAGATCGCCACCACCGGGAACTTCGACCGGAACGAGCTGCAGACCTTCCTCGCCCTGTGGTGGGCCGGACACATCCTCGGCGCCGCCAGGAGCCATCGCGCCTGTCTCGAGCGGCAGCCGGCCACGAACGCCTGACCGGTTACTACTGGTAGAGCACCTTCGGCAGCCACAGCCCGATGTCGGGGAACATGTAGAGCAGCACCAGCGCCACCACCTGCAGTCCCATGAACGGCATCATGCCGGCGAAGATCTGGTTCAGCGTGACGTGCGGCGGCGCCACGCCCTTCAGATAGAAGGCCGCCATCGCCACCGGCGGCGAGAGGAAGGCCGTCTGCAGGTTGAGCGCCACCAGCAGGCCGAAGAACAGCGGGTCGACGTTGAAGTGCGCCAGCAGCGGGATGAAGATCGGCATGAAGATGACGATGATCTCGGTCCATTCCAGCGGCCAGCCGAGGATGAAGATGATGAACTGGGCGAGGATCATGAACTGCAGCGGCGTCATGTCGAGCGACAGTACCCATTCTTCCACCAGCGCCTGGCCGCCCAGCAGCGCGAAGGCCGCCGAGAAGATCGACGAGCCGACGAACAGCCAGCACACCATGGCCGAGGTCTTCGCCGTGAGGAACACCGACTCCTTCAGCACGCCCAGGTTCAGCCGGCCGTAGGCCGCCGCCAGCAGGATGCCGCCCAACGATCCGACCGCGGCCGCCTCGGACGGCGTGGCCAGGCCGAAAACGATGGAGCCGAGCACGGCGAGGATCAGGATCGCCAGTGGGAAAAACGAGCCCAGCAGCATCTTGAAGATTTCCAGCCGGGCGAAGTCGAAGATCCAGTAGAAGAACAGCACGGCGGCGGTGCCGACGGCGAGCACGATCCAGTAGCTCATCGGCGCCGGCAGGCGTTCCGCCTCGGCGGCAGGCTCGGGCGGCGCGGCGACGGATTCGGCTGCCGCCGGTTTTTCCGCCGCCGCCTCCTTCGCGCCATCGGCGGGCGGTTCCCTGACGCCATCCGCCGGCGGTTCCTTGACGCCTTCGGCGCCTTCTTCCTCTTCCTCGGCGGGCGGTTCGGAAATGCCTTCGGCCCTCTCCTCCTCGCCGCCCTCCTCCTCGGCGACGGCCGCGCCGCTGCCCATCTCCTGCAGGCCGGACACGTCCACCTGCTCCGGCGGCTCGGTGACGGATTTGTACACCAGCCCCATGCTGCCGAACCAGACCGCGGCCGGCAGCAGGACGATGACGAGCTGCTTGAGGATCGTGGCGGCGGGGACATCCAGGTTGGCGCGCCCCTTCAGCGCCGAGAGCAGCGCCGGCAGGGCCTTGCGGCCGAGAGCGTCGGACAGCGCCCGGTTGTGCGGCGGCAGCGGCACGATGCGCTCCTCGGCGGAGAGCGGCGGCGCCCACTGCGGTTTCAGCTTGGCCACGACGATGACGTAGCCGATGTAGAGGCCCGCCAGCATGAGGCCGGGGAAGAAGGCGCCGGCATAGAGCTGCACCACCGAGACGCCGGCGGTGGCGCCGTAGACGATCAGCAGCACCGAGGGCGGGATGAGGATGCCGAGGCAGCCGCCGGCGGTGATGGCGCCGGCCGACAGCCGGATGTCGTAGCCGTGGCGCAGCATGGCGGGGAAGGCGAGCAGGCCCATCAGCGTCACCACCGCGCCGACGATGCCGGTGGCGGTGGCGAAGATGGCGCAGGTGATGAGCGTGGCGACGGCGAGCGAGCCGGGCAGCCGCGCCATGGCGAGGTGGATGCTCTTGAACAGCTTCTCGATCAGGTTGGCGCGCTCGACGAGGTAGCCCATGAAGACGAAGAGCGGGACGGCGATCAACACGTCGCTGCTCATCACCGAGTAGGCGCGCTGCACCATCAGGTCCAGGGTCTGCCGCACGGCCAGGTCCGGGCCGGTGCTGTTGTAGGCGAGCCAGGCGAAGAAGACGCCCATGCCCATCAGGGTGAAGGCGGTGGGGAAGCCGAGCATGATGGCGACCACCACCAGCGAGAGCATGAGCAGGCCGAGGTGGCCGTTGGTCATGCTGGCCCACGGCATCAGCACCGCCGTGGTGGCGAGGATGATGGCCATCAGGCCGAAGCCGAAGCGGAGTTCCTTCTTCATTTGTGTTCCGCCTGCTTCACGACGAGCTCATCCAGTTTGGCGATGTCCTCGTCCTTGACGTGCACCATCTCCTTCAGCTTGTCGACGTCGACCTCCTCGACGTCCTCCTCGCGCGAAGGCCAGGCGCCGTCGCGCAGGCAGATCACGCAGCGGGCGATCTCGACCAGGCCCTGCAGCATGAGGCCGAAGCCGGCGGCCGGGATGACGAACTTGAAGGGATACAACGGCAGCGGCTCGGGGCTGAAGGTCTGCTCGTTGATCGCCATCGATTCGTTGGCGTAGATCCAGCCGGCATAGCTGAGGGCGAAGATGCCGGGCAGGAAGAACAATATGTAGAGCACCAGGTCGATGGTGGCCTGGGTGCGCGGCGCGAAGAAGCCGTAGAGCACGTCGCCGCGCACGTGGCCGCCCTTGGCCAGGGTATAGGCGCCGGCCATCATGAAGAGCAGGCCGTAGAGCATGATCTGGGCGTCGAGCACCCAGGCATGCGGCACGTTGAGCACGTAGCGGGAGAAGACCTCCCAGGAAATCAGCAGGGTAAGGGCGAGGATGGACCAGCCGGAGATCTGGCCGGCCAGCGTGCTCGCCTTGTCGACGAAGAGCAGCAGCTTCTGCATGTTGGAATCCGGGGAAGGAAAATCCGCCCGGCGGACGCCGGGCGGATATCGGGGCGAGACTCAGCCCTTCTTCTTGGCCGGCGCGCCTTTCCTGGCGAAGAAGTGGTTGTAGGCCATCTTGTAGTCGACGTTGGTGTCGTTCTGCCAGCGGCAGGCGCGCTGGGCGAAGGCCTTCATCGAATCGTTCACTTTCTTGAAGGTCGGGTTCTCCGCGCTCTTCGCGGCGACGATCTTGTCCCAGGCCTGCAGCTGGCGGCGCAGGATGGCGTCCGGCGTCTTGTAGAACTTGACGCCCTGCTTCTCCTGCATCTCGATGTAGTCCTTCGAGTAGCGGTCGATGGCCTTCCACGACATGTCGGCGGAAGCCGCCTCCACCGAGTGGTTGATGATGGTCTTCAGCTCGGCCGGCAGCGAGTCGTATTTCTTCTTGTTGAAGAGGATCTCGAACTGCTCGGAGCACTGGTGGAAGCTCTGCAGCATGCAGACCTTGCTGACGTCGGGGAAGCCGAGCAGGCGGTCGGACGAGGCGTTGTTGAACTCGGCGCCGTCGATGAGGCCGCGGTCGATGGCCGGCACGATCTCGCCGCCGGGCAGCGGGTTCACCGCCACGCCCATGTCCTTGTAGATGTCGACGGCGAGGCCGACGGTGCGGAACTTCATGCCCTTGACGTCGGCCTCCTTGGTGATCGGCTTCTTGAACCAGCCGAAGGGCTGCGTCGGCATCGGGCCGTAGAGGAAGGACTGCACGTCGAGGTTGAGGCTCTTGTAGATGTCGTCGAGCAGCTGCCTGCCGCCGCCGTAGTTGTGCCAGGCCAGCACCATGTTCGGGTCCATGCCGTAGGCCGGGCCCGAGCCCCACAGCGCCACGGCGGAGTTCTTGCCGTACCAGTAGGCAACCACGCCATGGCCGCCGTCGAGCGTGCCCTTGGAGACGGCGTCGAGCAGGTCGAAGGCCTTCACCACGGCGCCGGCCGGCAGCACCTCGATCTTGAGGCGGCCGCCGGACATGCCGTTCACCTTGTTGGCGAAGTCCTGCGCGTATTCGTGGAAGATGTCCTTGGCCGGCCAGGTGGATTGCCAGCGCATGGTGATCGGCGACTGCGCCACCGAGATCATCGGGAAGCCCATTGCGGCGGCGCCGGCGGTGCCGGCGGCGGCCTTGCTCAGGAAGGAACGGCGGGACAGCTTCTTGTCTTCGGTCTTGCTCTCGTTGCTCATGTCTCTCTCCTCAGGTGGGTTGCGATCGGGATATCCGGGAGCTGTGGCTCCTCTCATCTTTCGGCCATGGCAGGGATCGCCCGCCACGGCACTATTCCAAAGATCGTTTGATCCTAAACTTTCAAGGCATCAATATCAACAGGGCTAGGGAAAACCCTAATGCCGCGGCCCTCCGATGGTCTTTGGCCGGAAGGATCATGGCTTCTCCTCCGGCGCGGCCTGTCCCGCATCGCCGTAGCGTTCGCGCAGGAGTTCGTAGCGCCTCTCGCGCGCCTCTTCGACGTCGCGGAGCACGCGGCGCAGCGGCACGCCGAGGCGGGTCAGCGTCTGCGCCGCCAGCATCAGGCTGCCTTCCATGACCTCCGGCACCACCTCGGTGGCGCCGGCGCGCTTCAACTCGTCGAGGTGGGCGTCGTCGGCCGCCCGCACGACGACGGGCAGGTCGGGCCGGCGGGCGCGCACGATGCCCAGCACCTTCAGGGCCGAAGGCACGTCCGGCGAGGTGACGACGACGATGCGCGCCCGCTCGAGGCCGGCGGCGAGCAGCACCTCGCGCCGCTCGGCGTTGCCGAACACCACGTTTTCGCCCGCCGTCAGCGCCTGCTGCACGCGGTGGGCATCCATGTCGAGGGCGATGAAGGGGATCTTCTCCTTGTAAAGGAAGCGGGCGACGCTCTGGCCGGTGCGGCCGTAGCCGCAGACGATGGCGTGGTCCTGGATGCCGAAGGCGTGGGCCGCCACCTCCTGCAGGGCGGCCGAATGCCGCAGCCACTCGTCCCGCGACATCCGATCGCCGATCGCGCGCGCGCGCTCGATGATGAAGGGCGCCGCCAGCATCGACAGCAGCATGCCGGCCAGCGAGGGCTGCACCACCTCCGGCGCGAGCAGGCCGTTGGCGCTCGCCAGGGTCAGCAGGACGAAGCCGAACTCGCCGGCCTGCGCCAGCTGCGCCGCGGTGCGGAAGGCGACCGAAGTGTCGGCGCCGGACAGGCGCGTGACGATCAGCATCAGCAGGCCCTTGCCGGCCACCAGCCCGGCCAGCACCAGCGCCACCCACTCGATGCGCTGCCAGACGAGGGCGAGGTCGAGCTGGGCGCCGATGGTGATGAAGAACAGGCCGAGCAGCACGTCGCGGAAGGGGCGGATGTCGGCCTCCACCTGGTGGCGGTACATGGTCTCCGAGATCAGCATGCCGCCGAGGAAGGCGCCCAGCGTCAGCGAGAGGCCGACCCAGTCGGTGAGGAAGGCCAGCGCGATGGTGATCCAGAGGACGTTGAGCATGAACAGCTCGGCCGACTTGCGCCGCACCACGATGTCGAACCAGCGCCGGATCAGCGGCCGCCCGACGACGATGACCAGCAGCAGCACGGCCACTGTCTGCAGCAGGGCCTTGCCCAGCGCCGCGGCGAGGTGGGAGGTGTCGACCAGGGCGGGGATCAGGATCAGCATGAACACCACCATGAGGTCCTGGAACAGCAGCACGCTCATGGTGCGCCGCCCGGAAGCGGAGTGCAGGTCCAGCTTCTCGGCGAGCAGGCGGCCGACGATGGCGGTCGACGACATGGCGTAGATCGCCCCCAGCGCCAGCCCGCCCTGCCAGGGGATGCCGCCGGTGAGGCCGATCAGCAGGGTCGCCAGCGCCGTCGCCGCGACCTGGGCGCCGCCGAGGCCGAACACCTGCCAGCGCATGGAGATCAGCCGCGGCAGGGAGAACTCGAGGCCGATGGAGAACATCAGGAAGACGACGCCGAACTCGGCCAGGCGCCCGGTCTGCTCGCTCTCGTGCAGCCAGCCCAGCGCGTGCGGGCCGACGGCGACGCCGATGGCGAGATAGGCCAGCATCGACGGCAGGCGCGCGACCTTCGCCAGCGCCACCATGACGACGGCGGCGGTGAGCAGGAGCAGGACGACGCGTAGCCCTTCGTGCATGGATGAGTCCGGTTCGGATTGCCGCTATTGTAGGTCGGCCTCCAGGCCGACGGGAGGCGGCAAATCGATCGCCCTTGTCGGCCTGAAGGCCGACCTCTACAGGGACTTCGACGCCTGCACGGCCTGCGCGGCGGCCGGGGGCGCCTTCTGCGTCTCCTGCGGATGCCAGCCGAGGACCATCAGCAGGGCGAAGAAGCCCGCCACGTAGCCGATCGGGATGAACCAGCCGTGGCGCAGCCAGCGGCCGACCGACTTGGCCTCGGGGAACAGGTTCGACACCGCCACGCCGGCGGAAGAGCCGAACCAGATCATCGAGCCGCCGAAGCCTACCGCATAGGCGAGGAAGCCCCAGTCGTAGCCGCCCTGCTTCAACGCCAGCGCCGTCAGGGGAATGTTGTCGAAGACGGAAGAGATGAAGCCGAGGGAGAAAGCGGACTGCCAGGAGGCGGGCGGCAGCTTCTCCACCGGCATCATCGAGGCGCAGGTGACCAGGGCGAGCAGGAAGATCGAGCCCTTGAAGGCGTCCGGCACCAGGCTCCATTCGGGCTTCCTCACCGGGATGGCGGCGAGCAGCACCACCCACACCGCCACGCCGAGGAAGGGGAAGTGGTCCGCCGCCTCGGGGAATTTCAGGTTGACCGTGACGTTGGTGGCGACGGCGCCGACCAGGATGGCGCCGACGACGCCGACGCGCGCCCAGTCGATGCGGTGCGCCGCCTGGATGTCGCGCAGGATCGGCTGGTGCCGATGCTGCTGCAGGGCCGCCGGAAAGCCGAACACCAACAGCGCCACTGCCGCCGCGACGTAGGCCTCGACCACGTCGAACGGGCTGACGCCGGCGATCCACATCATGGTGGTGGTGGTGTCGCCCACCACGCTGCCGGCACCGCCGGCATTCGAGGCGGCAACGATGGCGGCGAGGTAGCCGATGTGCACCTTGCGCTTGAAGACGCTGGCGGCGATGGTGGCGCCGATCAGGGCCGCCGCGATGTTGTCGAGGAAGCCCGACAGCACCCAGATGATCACCAGCAGCACGAAGGGACCGAGCCAGCCCTCGGGCAGCAGCTTCGGCAGCACTTCCGGCACGCCGCTGTCCTCGAAGTGGCGCGCCAGCAGGGCGAAGCCGACCAGCAGGCAGAGCAGGTTCACCAGCAGCACCCATTCGTGCGCCATGTGCAGGCCGAAGCCGGCGAGGCCGTCACCGGTCTTGAAACCGGTAAACAGGATTTTGTACACAGCGATGGCCGCCAGGCCGCCGAGCGCAACCTTGAGCACATGGTGGTGGAACATCGCCACGCCGAGCAGGGTCAGCGCGAACAGGATGAAGTCGACCGGGATGCCTGCCACGGCGGGGCTGTCCGCCGCCTGGGAAACCGGGGCAAAAAGGAAGAGCGAACCGGCCGCAAGCAGGCGGGCCGGGCTGAGGCGTTTGCAGGACATCGGGCGCTCCAAATTCGGCAGCGCGGGATTTTATCATCGGGCCGGACACTTTCGCCGGGAATCGCGTACGTGTTTTCCGCAATCCGGCCGCAGCAGTCAAATTCCGCGCGAACAGTGGGATAATCGCGTCAATCGTTTTACTTCTAAGGGAATTCTTGACATGCGCAAAGCCCTCGTCCCCGTGGACGGCTCGCCCAATTCCGACCGCGCCGTGCACCACGTCGTCGACCTGGCCAGGAACAACCCCGCCCTCGAGGTCTGCCTCCTCAACGTCCAGCCGGAAATCGGCGAGTGGGAGGTGCGCAGCTTCCTGAAGAAGGAGGAAGTCGAGGCCATGGAGATATCCAAGGGCGGCGACGCCCTGGAATCGGCCCGGGCGATCCTCGACGCCGCCAAGGTGCGCTACGAACCTCAGGTGCTGATCGGCCCGGTCCCGGAGACCATCGCCAGGACCGCCCTCGAGCAGAACTGCGACGGCATCGTCATGGGCACGCGCGGCCTCGGCGCCGTGGCCGGCGCGCTGCTCGGCTCCGTCACCTCCAAGGTGATCCACCTCGCCGACGTGCCGGTGACGCTGGTCAAGTAGCGGCCGGATTAGCCCCTTCCCCGAATACAAGAGAAACAAAACGGCCGCCCGCGGGCGGCCGTTTTGCCTGACGGCAGTCGCTGCTTCTCAAAAGCTGTGCGTCATGCCGACGTACAACTGGCTGGCGTCCTCGCCGCGGCGCGTCGCCGTCGCGCCGTTGCCGGACTTGAAGTTGTAGGCGGCGCCGACGGTGTTGGCCGCGTTGCTGTCGTTGTTCAGCCTCGTGTAGAACACGCCGGCCGACGTGCGCTTGGAGA
The DNA here is from genome assembly GCA_032027165.1 of Denitratisoma sp. Lineage (NCBI taxonomy): Bacteria > Pseudomonadati > Pseudomonadota > Betaproteobacteria > Nitrosomonadales > Sterolibacteriaceae > Denitratisoma > Denitratisoma sp. The sequence continues at coordinate 2,037,527 of JAVSMO010000001.1, forward strand.
AGGCGTAGTCGTAGCCGAGATGCCAGGCGCTGGCCTTGAAGTCGCCGCCGGTGCCGGCGGCAATGGCGGAACCGCCGGCCTTGCCGGCACGGGCGTACTTGGCGTAGAGCGTGTGCGCGCCGAAGCTGTAGCTGACGGGGATCATCCAGGCGTTGCGGCGGGTGTTGCCGGCCGCCACGGCGTCGGCCGCGCCGAGGATGTGGTTGTCCAGCTCGCTGCGATCCCAGCCGAAGCCGACCTTCAGGCCCATGGCGAAGGCGTAACCCAGCCAGGCACGCCAGGCCTTCTGGTCCGCGGCGCGGGTGCCGGCGACGCGGTTCTCGCTGCTGGCGTTCCAGTAGCTGACGCCGGCCGTCCACGGCCCGTTGTTGTAGCGCAGTGCGCCGTTCCAGCCGCTGCCGCCGCCGGGATCGCCGGCCGCACGGTTGGTGTTGCCCTCGGTGCCGAAGGGACTGGTCGAATAGGCCAGGCGGGCCGTGAAGCCGTTCCAGTTCGGGCTGTCCCACATCACGATGTTCGGCGTGCGGCTGGCGCTGGCCATGATCGACACGACCTCGGTGCCGGCGCCGCCGGTGTGGGTGGAGCTGACCTGCGACATGATGCCGTCGCCGAAGTTGGTCTGGTTGGAGCCGGCGCGGTTGCTCTCGATGGCGCCGAACTCGTTGTAGTGAAGATCCCAGCGCCCGACGGTGAACTTGCCCCAGTTGCCCTGCAGGCCCATGCCGGTGTTGCCGCCCATGCTGAGCGCGCCGGCGTCGACCGTGAAACGCATGTCCATCTGGCCCCAGGCCTTCAGCCCGCCGCCCAGATCCTCGCTCACGCGGAAGATGAGGCGCGAGGACTGGTCGGAGACGCGCGACTCGGCATCGTGTCCGGTGTTGCCGCCGCCGGACAGTTTGTAGTTCTCCCAGCCCGCGGCAAGCTTGCCGGAGAGGGTGACGTTGGTCTGCGCCATGACCGGCACGGCGACAAGGCCGGCAATCGCCGCGCCAATGAGCTTCTTGTACATGTCTTTCCTTTTTGAGTTGAGTGCCGTCGCGCATTGTCGTCACGCAATGTTTCCGCAATATTTCGGCAATATTTCAGCCGCGCTGCAGATTTCCGCGGCGCACGGGGCGGGCGCGTTGTAGCATGTCCGCTCGGCGGGACCTTCCACCCCCCTATCGCATGGACAGTGCAACGCTCGTCATTTTCGTCATCGTCTACCTGGGCATGATCCTGGGCGGCCTGCCCTTCCTGCAGATCGACCGCACCGGCATTGCGCTGCTCGGCGCCATCGCGCTGGTCGCGCTGGGAAAAGTCAGTCCCCAGGAGGCGGCGCAGTCGGTGCATCTGCCGACGCTCCTGCTGCTGTTCTCCTTCATGGTGGTCTCGGCGCAGATGCGCCTGGGCGGCTTCTACACGCGGGTCACAAGGCGCATCGCCGCCCTCGAGGCGAGCCCGCCCGCGCTGCTGGCGCTGCTGATCGCCGCCGCGGCGGCGCTCTCGGCGGTGTTCTCCAACGACATCGTCTGCCTGGCCATGGCGCCGGTGCTGGCCGACGCCTGCCTGAAGCGCCGCCTGAATCCCGTGCCGTATCTGCTGGCCTTGGCCTGCGCCGCCAATGTCGGCTCGGCCGCCACGCTGATCGGCAATCCGCAGAACATGCTGATCGGCGAGACGCTGCGCCTGTCCTTCGCCGGCTATGCGCTGGAAGCGGCCGTGCCGGTGCTGACGGGCCTCGCCGCCACCTGGGCCTTCATCGCCCTGCTCTCGCGCGGCCAGTGGGCGCTGGCGGGCGATGCCGTCGCCGTGCCGGAGGCGGAGCGGCGCGAGGCAGACGACGCCGTCTTCGACCCCTGGCAGACGGCCAAGGGCCTGCTCGTCGCCGGCGCCCTGCTCGCCGTCTTCCTGTTCACCGGCCTGCCGCGCGAAGTGGCGGCGCTCACCGGCGCCGGCCTGCTGCTGCTCTCGCGCCGCCTGCACAGCAACAAGATGCTCGGGCTGGTCGACTGGGAGCTGCTGGTGCTGTTCATCGGCCTGTTCGTCGTCAACCACGCCTTCCAGGCGACCGGCCTGGCGGCGCAGGCGATGGCCTGGCTCGAGGCGGCGGGGCTGTCGCTCGCCTCGCCCCCGATGCTGTTCGCCGCGACCTTCGTCGCCTCCAACCTGGTCTCCAACGTGCCGGCGGTGATGCTGCTCCTGCCGGCGGCCGCCGAGCCCTGGTCGGGGCCGCTGCTGGCCCTGGTGAGCACCCTGGCCGGCAACCTGCTCATCGTCGGCTCGATCGCCAACATCATCGTCGTCGATTGCGCGGCGCGGCGCGGCATCCGCATCGACTGGCGCAGCCACGCCCGCATCGGCGTGCCGGTGACGCTGGCCACGCTCGCCATCGCCGCCGCCTGGCTCCTCCTGCGGACCGCCCGATGATCTGGCTCAAGCTCCTCGTCTGCATCGCCGCCATCGGGCTGGCCGGCGCGCGGCTGTCGCGCTACGGCGACGTCATCGCCGAGAAGACCGGCGTGGGCCGCAGCTGGGTCGGCCTGGTCCTGCTCGCCACCGTCACCTCGCTGCCGGAACTGGTGACGGGCATCTCGGCCGTGACGATCGCCGGCGTGCCCGACATCGCCGTCGGCGACGTGCTCGGCAGCTGCGTCTTCAACCTCGCCATCCTCGTCGTCGTCGACTTCCTGCACCCCGCCGAATCCATCTACAGCCGCGCCAGCCGCGGCCACATCCTGTCCGCCGGGTTCGGCATCGTGCTGATCGGTGCGGTCGCCTTCTCGCTGCTGCTGGCCCGGCGCGGGGAGACGCTCGCCATCGGCCACATCGGCGCCTACACCCCGCTGATCGTGGCGCTCTACCTGCTCGCCATCCGCACGCTCTACCAGTACGAGCGGCGCGAAGTCGCCGAATTCGTCGAGGACGTGGCGGAGCGCTACCCGCACATCGGCCTGAGGCGGGCCGCCATCGGTTACATGCTGGCGTCCGGCGTCGTCGTCGCCGCCGGCATCTGGCTGCCCTTCGTCGGCGCCGACATCGCCGTGCAGATGGGCTGGCACGACTCCTTCGTCGGCACGCTGTTCGTCGCCGCCGCCACCTCCGCCCCGGAGATCGCCGTCACCGTCGCCGCCGTGCGCATGGGCGCCCTCGACATGGCGGTGGCCAACCTGCTCGGCAGCAATCTCTTCGACATCCTCATCCTTGCCATCGACGACATCTTTTACGTCGACGGCCCCCTGCTGGCGAGCGTGTCGCAGGCGCACGCCCTGTCCGCCGTGTCCGCCATCATCATGACCGGCATGGCCATTACCGGCCTGTTCTACCGGCCGGCCGGCCCGCTCTGGCGCAGCGTCAGCTGGATCAGCGTGTTCATGCTGGCGCTCTATCTCCTCAACAGCTATATCCTGTTCCTCCATGGCGCCTGAGCACACCCGCCATCCCGCCGGCACGCCGGACTGGCACACCCTGCGCATCGACGCGACCTTGCAGTCGCTGCACGCCGATGCGCGGGGACTGACTTCCGCCGAGGCCGCCGCGCGCCTGGCGCGGCACGGCCCGAACGCCCTGCCGGAAGGCCGCAGCCGTTCCGTCGCGCGCATGCTGCTCGACCAGTTCTCGGACTTCATGATCCTGGTGCTGATCGCCGCGGCGGTGGTCTCCGGCATCGTCGGCGAGCCTTCGGACACCATCGCCATCATCGTCATCGTGCTGCTGAATGCCGTCATCGGCTTCACCCAGGAGTGGCGCGCCGAGCGCGCCATGGCGGCCCTGCGCATGATGGCGGCGCCCTCGGCCCGCGTGCGCCGCGACGGCGCCGTGGCGACCCTGCCGGCCGACGGGCTGGTGCCCGGCGACGTCGTGCTGCTGGAGGCCGGCAACGTGGTGCCGGCCGACCTGCGCCTGATCGAGGCGGCGCAGCTGCGCGTCGCCGAGGCGGCGCTCACCGGGGAGTCGCAGCCGGTCGAAAAGCGCACGGAGGCCCTCGCCGAGGCGCATCTGGCGCTCGGCGACCGCGGCAACATGGCCTGGAAGGGGACGCTGGTCGCCAACGGCCGCGGCACCGGCGTGGTCGTCGCCACCGGGCTCGCCACCGAGCTGGGGCGCATCGCCCGGCTGCTCGAAGGCGCCGAGGAAGTGAAGACGCCGCTGCAGAAGCGCCTGGCCCGCTTCGGCGCACGGCTGGCCTGGGCGGTGCTGGCGATCTGCGCCATCGTCTTCGCCGCCGGCCTGCTGCGCGGCGAGCCGCCGGTATTGATGTTCCTCACCGCCGTCAGCCTCGCCGTGGCGGCGATCCCCGAGGCGCTGCCGGCGGTGGTGGCCATCTCGCTGGCGCTGGGCGCCTCGAAGATGGTGAAGCAGAACGCCCTCATCCGGCGCCTGCCGGCGGTGGAGACGCTCGGCTCGATCACCTACATCTGCTCGGACAAGACCGGCACGCTGACGCAGAACCGCATGCGGGCGGAGGCCTTCTGGGCGGACGGCGAGGACGAGCGCGCCGAGCCCTGGCCGAGCCTGCTGCGCGCCCTGGCGCTGGTCAACGACGCCGCCCCCGCGGCCGACGGCGGCATCGTCGGCGATCCCACCGAAGTGGCGCTGCTGGAGGCGGCGATCGCGCGCGGCGTCGATCTCGCCGCGCTGGAAAGTCAGTCGCCGCGGCACGGCGAGTTTCCCTTCGATTCCGAGCGCAAGCGCATGGCCACCCTGCATGCCGACGGCGCCGGCTTCCTCGCCTGCGTCAAGGGCGCGCCGGAGGCGGTGCTCGATCGCTGCTCCCGGCGGCTGACCGCGCACGGGCCCGAACCGTTCGATGCCGCCGCCGCGCTGGCGCAGGCCGACCGCCTCGCCGCGCGCGGGCTGCGCGTGCTGGCCTTCGCCGAGCGCCGCTTCGACCGCCTGCCGGCGGATGCCGCAGAGGCTGAGAGCGGCCTCACCTTCCTCGGCCTGGTCGGCCTGATGGACCCGCCGCGCGACGAGGCGGCGCAGGCCGTCGACGAATGCCAGGCGGCCGGCATCGTGCCGGTGATGATCACCGGCGACCATCCGGCCACGGCACGCGCCATCGCCGAGCGGCTCGGCATCCTCGACCGGGGCGGGCGCGTCGTCAGCGGCGTCGAGCTGGCCGCGCTTTCCGACGCGGACTTCGCCGCGCAGGTGAAGGACATCCGCGTCTATGCCCGCGTCGATCCGGAGCAGAAGATCCGCATCGTCCAGGCGCTGCAGGCGGCCGGCGAGTTCGCCGCCATGACCGGCGACGGCGTGAACGACGCGCCGGCGCTCAAGCGCGCCGACATCGGCGTGGCGATGGGCAAGGGCGGCACCGACGTCGCGCGCGAGGCGGCGCACATGGTGCTGCTCGACGACAACTTCGCCTCCATCGTGCATGCGGTGCGCGAGGGGCGGCGCATCTTCGACAACATCCGCAAGTTCATCAAGTACACGATGACCAGCAACTCGGGCGAGATCTGGACCATCTTCCTCGCCCCCTTCCTCGGCCTGCCGATCCCGCTGCTGCCGATCCACATCCTGTGGATCAACCTCGTCACCGACGGCCTGCCCGGGCTGGCGCTCGCCGCCGAGCGCGCCGAACGCAACGTCATGCAGCGGCCGCCGCGCGCGCCGACGGAAAGCATCTTCGCCCACGGCATGTGGCAGCACATCGTCTGGGTCGGCCTCACCATGGGCGGGGTGTGCCTGCTGCTGCAGGCCTGGTCGATCCACCACAGCGGCGCGCACTGGCAGACGATGGTGTTCACCGTGCTGTGCCTGTCGCAGCTCGGCCATGCGCTGGCCATCCGCTCCGAGCGCGACTCGACCTTCCGCCTCGGCTTCTGGTCGAACCCGCTGCTGATGGCCACGGTGGTGTTCACCCTCGGCCTGCAGCTGGCGACGATCTACGTGCCGGCGCTCAATCCGGTCTTCAAGACCGAGCCGCTCGACTGGGACGAGCTGGCGATCTGCCTGCTCCTGTCGACCGCGGTGTTCTTCGCCGTCGAGGCGGAAAAGTGGCTGGTGCGGCGCGGCCTCCTCTACCGCGGCAGCCCGCTGCGATAGGCGGGGCATTCTTCGCTTTTCCCGAAGGGCAGCCGCAGGTTTTCCTGAGCGGCTTGCCCCTGCGCACCGCCTCGGCGAGAATGGGCTTGCCCCGACAAGAAGACGCCACGACCGGTGACCGATTCGAGCCTCCTGTTCCTCGCCCTCGCCGCCGCCTTCGCCGGCGTGCCGCTGCCGCTCCTCGCCGCCCGCTTCGGCCGCGCCGCGGCGGCCTGGGCCTGCGCCGGCACGATGGCGCTGTGCCTGGCGTTGCTCGCGCCGCTGCTGCCGCCGGTGTTCGCCGGCGCAACGGTCGTCGCGCGCCTCGCCTGGCTGCCGGCGCACGGCCTCGACCTCGCCCTGCGCCTGGACGGCCTCGGCATGCTCTTCGCGCTGCTCATCCTCGGCATCGGCCTGCTGGTGGTGCTCTACGCCCACTACTACCTGCCGGTGGCCGACCGGCTCGGCCGCTTCTTCAGCCTGCTGACGCTGTTCATGGCGGCCATGCTCGGCGTCGCCCTGTCGGAAAACCTGCTGCTGCTGGTGGTGTTCTGGGAGATCACCAGCCTGGCTTCCTTCCTGCTCATCGCCTACAAGCGCGAGCTGCACGACTCGCGCATCGCCGCGCGCATGGCGCTGGCGGTGACCGGCGCCGGCGGGCTGGCGCTGCTCGCCGGCGTGCTGCTGCTCGGCCACATCGCCGGCAGCTTCGAGCTGTCGACGGTGCTGGCCGCCGGCGAGCGCATCCGCGGCCACGCCCTCTACGTGCCGATGCTGCTGCTGGTGCTCCTCGGCGCCTTCACCAAGTCGGCGCAGTTCCCCTTCCACTTCTGGCTGCCCAACGCCATGGCGGCGCCGACGCCGGTGTCGGCCTACCTGCATTCGGCGACCATGGTGAAGGCCGGCGTCTTCCTGCTGGCGCGGCTGCATCCGGCGCTCTCCGGCACCGACGCGTGGTTCTACATCGTCGGCGGCGTCGGCGCGACGACGCTGGTGTATTCGGCCTGGGTGGCGCTGTTCCGCCACGACCTGAAGGGCCTGCTGGCCTATTCCACCACCAGCCACCTCGGCCTGATCACCCTGCTGTTCGGCCTCGACACGCCGCTGTCGGTAGTCGCCGGCGTCTTCCACATCATCAACCACGCCATCTTCAAGGCCTCGCTGTTCATGGCCGCCGGCATCGTCGACCACGAGTGCGGCACGCGCGACATGCGCAAGGTGAACGGCCTCTTCCGCATCATGCCCATCACCGCCACCCTGGCCATCGTCGCCGCCGGCGCCATGGCCGGCGTGCCGCTCGCCAACGGCTTCCTCAGCAAGGAGATGTTCTTCGCCGAAACCATCGGCCACCCGGCCTTCGAGGAAGTCGGCTGGCTGCTGCCGCTGTTCGCCACCCTGGCCGGCGTGCTGGCGGTGGCCTACTCCTCGCGCTTCATCCACGACGTCTTCTTCAACGGCGCGCCCATCGACCTGCCGCGCCAGCCGCACGAGCCGCCGCGCTGGCTGCGCGCGCCGATCGAGGTGCTGGTGGTGGCCTGCCTACTGGTCGGCATCTTCCCGGAGTGGAGCGTGGCGCCGCTGCTCGGGGCGGCGGCGGGCGCGGTGCTGCAGGGGCCGCTGCCGGAATTCCGGCTGGCGTTGTGGCACGGTTTCAATACCCCCTTCGCCATGAGCCTGGCGGCGCTGGCCGGCGGCGTGCTGGTCTATGCCCTGCGGCGGCCGCTGTTCGCCCTCTACGAGCGCCTGCCCTCGCTGCACGCGCGCATCGCCTTCGAGCGCTTCTACGAGCGGCTGGCGGCTTTCGCCCGCACTGCCGTCGGCATGGCGGACAACGGCTCGCTGCAGCGCTACGCCATGCTCTTCGTCGCCTTCGCCCTGGCGCTCGGCGGCTGGGCCTGGCACTCGGCGCCGGCGCGGCGCGGCGAGACGGTCGTCATGCTGCCGGCCGACGCCGCCGGCCTGTGGGCGCTGGCGGCGCTGGCGCTCGCCGCCGTCGGCGCGACCGTGCTGCACCGGCGCCGGCTCACCGCCATCGTGCTGATGAGCGTCGTCGGCCTGATCGTGGCGCTCACCTTCGAGCGCTTCTCGGCACCCGACCTGGCGCTGACCCAGCTCGCGGTGGAAGTCGTCACCATCGTCCTGCTGCTGCTCGCCCTGCACTACCTGCCGCAGCAGCCGCCGCCGGAGCGCGGCCGCGCGCGGCTGGCGCGCGATGCGCTGCTCGCGGCGGCCGCCGGCCTGGGCTTCGGCGCCGCCGCCTGGGCGCTGCTGACCTCGCCCTTCGACACCGTGTCGGCCTATTTCCTCGAGCAGTCCGTGCCCGGCGGCGGCGGGACCAACGTGGTGAACGTCATCCTGGTGGACTTCCGCGGCTTCGACACCCTGGGCGAGATCACCGTGCTGGCGATGGTCGGTCTGGCCGCGCATGCGCTGCTCGACCGGCTGGTGCTCGTCGCGCCGGCGCACGACGCCGACGGCCGCCCGTGGAGCGGCGAGCGCCACCCGCTGTTCCTGCAGATGCTGATGCGCCCGCTGCTGCCGCTGGCGCTGGCGGTCTCCGCCTTCCTCTTCCTGCGCGGGCACAACCTGCCGGGCGGCGGCTTCGTCGCCGGGCTGGTGACCGGCGTCGCCCTGATCCTGCAATACCTCGCCGCCGGCATCGACTTCGCCCGGCCGCGCCTGCCGCGGCGCACCCCGCAACTGCTCGCGCTCGGCCTGGCGCTGGCCGCCGGCACCGGCGCGGCGAGCTGGCTCTTCGGCCGGCCCTTCCTCACCAGCGCCCACGGCCGCCTCGGCCTGCCGCTGATCGGCGAGGTGGAGATCGCCTCGGCGCTGCTGTTCGACCTCGGCGTCTACCTCGTCGTCGTCGCCACCGTGCTGATGGCGCTGGCCGAACTCGGCCGCCTGTCGCGCCGCGACGCGGAGGCCGCCTGATGGAAGCGCTGCTCGCCATCGCCATCGGCACGCTGACCGCCTGCGGCGTCTTCCTGCTGCTGCGCGCGCGCACCTTCGCCGTGGTGCTGGGACTGACTTTGCTCTCCTACGCGGTGAACCTGTTCCTCTTCGCCAGCGGCCGCCTGATGCCCGGCGCGCCGCCGCTGATCCGCGACGGCGCCTTCTACACCGACCCGCTGCCGCAGGCGCTGGTGCTCACCGCCATCGTCATCGGCTTCGGCATGACCGCCTACCTCGTCATGCTGGCGCTGCGCGCGCTGGCCGAATCCGGCGACGACCACGTCGACGCGAAAGGACCGGGGAGGGAGGATTCGCAGTGATCCAGCACGCCCCGATCCTGCCGATCCTGATTCCCTTCGCCGCGGCGCTGGTGCTGCTGGCCGGCACCGGCCGCGGGCTCGCCTTCCAGCGCGGCACGGGCCTCGCCGCGGCCCTCACCGGCATCGCCGCCGCCGCCTGGCTGACGCTGCTGGCCGACCGCGGCGACATCCTCGTCTACGCCCTCGGCGACTGGCCGGCGCCCTTCGGCATCGTGCTGGCGGTGGATCGCCTCGCCGCCGGCATGACGCTGCTGACGGCGCTGCTCGCCGCCGTCAGCCTGCTGCATGCCAGCCACGGCTTCGACGCCCGCGGCCGGCATTTTCATCCGCTCTTCCAGCTGCAGATCGTCGGCCTGCAGGGCGCCTTCCTCACCGGCGACCTGTTCAACCTGTTCGTCTTCTTCGAGGTGATGCTGCTCGCCTCGTATGCGCTGCTGGCCCACGGCGGCGGCCTCGCCCGCACCCGCGCCGGGCTCGCCTACGTCGTGCTCAACCTCGCCGGCTCGGCGCTGTTCCTCATCGCGCTGGGCCTGCTCTATGGCACGCTGGGCACGCTCAACCTGGCCGACGTGGCGCTGCGCCTGCAGGGCACCGGGCACGATCCCGCCCTGGCGCGGCTCGCCGCCGCGCTGCTCGTCGCCGTCTTCGCGCTGAAGGCGGCGCTGCTGCCGCTCTCCTTCTGGCTGCCGACGAGCTACGCCGCCGCCGGCGCGCCGGTAGCGGCGCTCTTCGCCCTCATGACCAAGGTCGGCATCGTCGCCCTCCTGCGCGTGCAGGTCGTGGCCTTCGCCCCGGCGGCGGCCACCGCCGACCTCCTCGCCGGCTGGCTGACGCCGCTGGCGCTGGCCACGGTGCTCTTCGCCGCCCTCGGCGCGCTCGCCGCCGGACGGCTGCGCGAGCTCGCCGCCTGGCTGGTGCTCGGCTCCGCCGGCATCCTGCTGGCCGTGCCTGCGCTGGCCGGCGCCGACCTCACCGCGGCGGCGCTGTATTACCTCGTCCAGTCCACCTTCGCCGGCGCCGCCTTCTTCCTGCTGGCGGAGCGCATCGCCGAACGGCGCGGCGACGCCTCCGACGCCTTCCTGCCGGGACCGGCGCTGGCGGCGCCGTGGCTGGCGCTGGGCTTTTTCCTGGCGGCGGCGACGGTCTCCGGGCTGCCGCCCTTCTCCGGCTTCATCGGCAAGCTGATGCTGCTCGAAGCGTTCCGCCCGACCCCCGCCGCCGTCGCCGTGTGGAGCGTGCTGCTGACGGCGGGCTTCCTCTTCATGGCGTCGCTGGCGCGCAACGGCAGCCGCCTGTTCTGGGAGCGCAAGCCGGACCTGCCGGCGCCGGCTGCCGGACCCGTCGGCTGGCAGCGGGCGACGGCCATCGTCCTGCTCGTCGCCGCCGGCCCGCTGCTGGCGCTGTTCGCGCGGCCGGTGGCGGATTACGCCGCGCGCGCCGCCGCCCAGCTGCACGCGCCGAAGGCCTACATCGGCACCGTGCTGGGCAAGGACGTCCGCTCGATCTGGCGGCAGAGGCGGCCATGAGCGCCCCGCACGGCCGCCCGAAGGGGCGCAAGCCACAACAAGGAGCCGCGCAGCGGCGAACCGCCGTCACCCCCTCCCGCGGGGAGGGGGCTGGGGGGAGGGAAGTCCAATGATACGAAGGCTGCTCCCGCATCCGGCCCTGTCCGCCGCCATCTTCCTGCTCTGGGCGGCGCTGAGCAACGCGGCGTCCGTCGGCGCGCTCGCCGTCGGCACGCTGCTCGCCGTGCTGCTGCCGGCGGTCACGCGGCCGTTCTGGCCGGACGCGCCGCGCCTGCGGCGCCCCGGCCTCGCCCTGCGGCTCGCCGCGCGGGTGGCCCTCGACATCGTCGTCGCCAACGCGGCGGTGGCGCGCCGCGTCCTCGGCCCGATCGCGAACCTTCAGCCGGCCTTCGTCGAGGTGCCGCTGGACCTGCGCGACCCCTTCGCCGCGACCATCCTCGCCAGCATCGTTTCGCTGACGCCGGGAACGGTCTCCATCGACGTCGATCAAACCCGCTGGGTGCTCTCGCTGCATGCCCTCGACGCACCCGACCCGCAGGCGCTCGTCGCCGCCATCAAGGCGCGCTACGAAGCGCCGCTGAAGGAGGTCTTCGCATGCTGAACTTCGCCATCGAAACCGGCTTCGTCCTCATCGGACTGGCCATGACGCTGAACCTGTGGCGCCTCGTGCGCGGCCCGGACGCCACCGACCGCATCCTCGCGCTCGACACCCTGACCATCAACGCCATCGCCCTGCTGGTGCTGTTCGGCGTGCGCGCCGGCAGCAGCGCCTATTTCGAGGCGGCGCTGATCCTCGCCGTGATGGGCTTCGTCGGCACCGTGGCGCTGGCCAAGTTCCTGCTGCGCGGAGACATCATCGAATGAACCCTGCCATCGAAGCCATCGTCTCCGCGCTGATCCTGCTCGGCGCCGCCTTCGCCCTGCTCGGCTCGATCGGGCTGGCGCGGCTGCCGGATTTCTTCACGCGGCTGCACGGCCCGACCAAGGCCACCACGCTCGGCGTCGGCGCCATGGTGCTGGCCTCGTCCCTGTACTTCAGCACGACGGCGCCGGGGCTCAGCCTGCACGAGATCGCCGTGCTGGTGTTCCTCTTCATCTCCGCGCCGGTCTCCGCCCACGTGCTGGCCAAGGCGGCGCTGCACCGGAAGAAGCCGTGAACTGGCTCGCCGTGCTCGGCGGACTGGCCGGCGGCGTCGGCCTGTTCCTGCTCGGCATGGGGCTGATGACCGACGGCCTCAAGCTCGCCGCCGGCCCGGCGCTCGAGCGCACCCTCGCCCGCTCGACGCAGACGCGGCTGCGCGGGCTCGTCTCGGGCGCGCTGGTCACCATCCTCGTGCAATCCTCCAGCGCCGTCACCGTCGCCACCATCGGCTTCGTCAACGCCGGCCTGCTCAGCCTCGGCCAGTCGCTGTGGGTGCTGTTCGGCGCCAACGTCGGCACCACCATGACCGGCTGGCTGGTCGCCCTGGTCGGCCTGAAGTTCGACATCGCGCTGCTGGCGCTGCCGCTGATCGGCCTCGGCATGCTGCTGCGCCTGACGGGGGAAGGCAGCCGGCGCGGTGCGCTCGGCACCGCCATCGCCGGCTTCGGCGTGCTGTTCCTCGGCATCGACCTGCTCAAGGACGCCTTCTCCGGCGTCGCCGCCGATTTCACGCTGCCGCACTGGGACGGCCCGCTCGGCGTCCTCGCCCTGGTGCTGGTCGGCGTCCTGATGACGGTGCTGATGCAGGCCTCCGCCGCCGCCCTCGTGCTGGCCTTCACCGCCGCCCAGGGCGGCATGCTCGGCGTCGACGCCGCCGCGGCGGTGGTCATCGGCGCCAACGTCGGCACCACCGTGACGGCGGTCATCGCCACCGTCGGCGCCACCTCGAACGCGAAGCGGGCGGCGGCGGCGCACGTCCTCTTCAACGTCCTCACCGCCGCCGTCGCCCTGCTGCTGCTGCCCTGGCTGCTCGCCGCGCTCGGCATGCTGCGCGCGGCGCTCGGGCTCGACTCGGCGCCGGCCGCCAAGCTGGCGCTGTTCCACACTGCCTTCAACCTGCTCGGCGTGGCGCTGATCTGGCCGCTGACCGGATGGCTGACCGGTTTCCTCGAGGCCCGCTTCCGCAGCGCCGAGGAAGACGAGGCGCGGCCGCGCCATCTCGACCGGACCGTGCTGGCGGTGCCGGCCCTGGCGCTCGACGCGCTCGGCCAGGAAGTGCGGCGCATGGGCGGCATCGCCCTGCGCATGGCGCGCACCGCCGCGGCCGGCGCCGGCGGCGACCGCGCGGCGCTGGCGCGCGACGAGCGGATCGTCGACCGCCTCAACCTGGCCATCGCCGACTTCATCGCCCGCCTCTCCCGCGCCACCCTGTCGCAGGACAGCGCCGCGCGCCTGCCGCAGATCCTGCGCGTGGCCCGCTACTACGAGACGGCGGCGGACCAGGCGCAGGAAGCCGTCGCCGCCGCCGCCGAGTCGGCACCCGGCGATTTCCCCGCCGGCCACGAGGACTTCCGGCGGCAGGCCGAGGCCCTCTTCGCCCGCTGCGATCCGGACGCTCCGCACGCCTCGCCCGCCGAGATCGATGCCGCCCTCGACGGCTTCGAGGCCGACTACCAGAACCTCAAGGCCGAACTGCTGGAGGCCGGCGCGCAGGACCGCCTCGCCGTGGCCGACATGGACGCACGCCTGCGCGCCGCCAGCGCCCTGCGCCGCGCCGCGCAGCAGATCGCCAAGGCCGCGCGCATGCTGGCGGGCGGCGCCGTCCCCGCCCACGACCCCGCCCCCGCCATGGACAAGACCGAGCGGAACGCCCCGCACTGAAGCCGGAACGGGCTGACGCAAAAGTCAGTCTCCGGAATACGGCGGGGATGCGGCCAGGGACGGGATTTGAGTTGAGGTGACGAACGTCTCAAGCTCGGCCGGAGCGAACCTTTGCACGCTACTGCCGAACGGCAGCTCACAACCCGAAACGGACTATCAATGTTAAAAATCACCGGCCTGCGCGGCTCTTCGCGCAGGTCCGGTGGATTATGCGTTACATCATAAATTTGGAACCTTGCTTGTGACGTAGCGTTTCGCCAAGTTAACGAGTTGCCGATTTCTCTTTTGGAGTTGGATTCGCACATCGTCCCACTCAAGCAGCAACGGAAAAGATGAGCGGACGCCTGCTTCTCCCACGTCTAGAGCGGAAAGGCCTATTAGGCTGCCGTCAAATACCATTGAGTATCTCGTATGCGCTGATTCGATTCTGGCCCGAGCTGCGGTAACGGAGTCCGAGATTAAATCTCGGACGAATTGATGAATTGAACTCAATGATTCGACATACCTCCTCGCCGCGGCAAGTAGGTTTACATCTTGAGTCATTTCCGAAAGCACGGTCTTTTTGAATTTTCCGTCGGACTCAAGTACGTCCCTTTGTGCCGCGATGAAGACGGAAAACTCCATCTGTCCGAGTTCGTCAAACGAGGTCCAATGACCATCCTGTCGGATGAAGTGAATTGGGATTCCTCGATGCTGTACATGATTTCGAAGGGCTTCCATGAAGCGATATTCGAAGAACTTATCGTATTCCTCCGAGCAGCGTCGCTTTACGGTGTCGGCGATATCTACCCTATCGGGAACGCAATCAGCAATGTGCTGGGGCAGTTGGTCGAAGTACAGCTTGGTAGCCGTAAGGAGGTTTACGATGCGTATGTTTAACGCTGATCTGATCTCGAACAATTCGCCGTAGCTCAGGGTGTCTCGAACTGCGTTTGTGACCGCGATATCCAGAAGCTGCTTTTCGACGGAAAGGAAGTTAGAGACAACAATCTCGTACTTCTCTTCTATGGCGAACGCGTCGGTCAAGATCTCGCGGGCCGCCTTTAGGGTCACGAATTCTTCCGGCGTAATCTCAACTTCCGGGACTATATCTAGGACCGCTTTGCGAAGGACGTAGGTCATGACGCATAACGCTCAAAGTAACAGGCTCTGCGCGGCTTCATCGCGCAGCGTCCGTGTTGATGGATGGGTTGGGCGTCAGGCGGTTGCACTGGGATCATCTACTTCGAGAGCGAAGGCGGCACAGGCCAGCCAGAGAAAGAAGACGCTTAGCCGAAAGATTACGATCTCAATGCCGTCGGCCTGCAAGAAGTTGAGTACGAAGACAGCAAGCCCTCGGTACTCCGTAGTTGCAGAAAAGTACCCAAGAGCTGCGTCATAAACAGAGAGCACGACGAATGCCATAGACCAGTCAGACAAGCGCTTGCCGTCAGGCGTTTGGTTGGAGAAAACGACGGTTGAGCGGAAGTGGAGCTGACCGAGGCCAATGAACTTGCGGAGTATGGGAAAGAAACCGGCCATCAGAAGTGAGTACGAGAGCACAAACATGACTACGGCAAAAACTGAAACCTTCTTCAGTGCCTCGTACCCGGAATCAAGGGCTAGGGTGGTTGGATCGACGCCAGCACGGAGCAGCCAAATATCGAGATACAGAAAGAAGGAGAGTAGAAGAACCAGAAACTTTCCATCGGCCATCTTTTCGAGTAGGGACGGTAGAATTTTCCCACTCTTGGCAATGGTTCCAGTGTCGTCAGTCAAGTGCAGTCCTCCGCTCAGGTGATGGATGATGAAGGCGCCCAACGTGAATTGTTCTGCCTAAATGACAGATCGTTTTCCGTCACTTCCGATGGATAAATAGGAGTTGTTGGCATTCGAGTATCGACGCATTAATCGAATAGCTATTTTTTATAGGTCCCAAAGTGCAAACTAAATGGAGCGCGCCATCTCTTGCTGCTTGCCGCCCTCATGCTGCCATTGCGCAAATGGAATGGCAACTGCGGGCGACTGCTCCTGCCGGCAGCGGTAGTAGCTGTTTTCAGAATGAACATCCGCTCCGGCCGATCAGCGGGAGTTGGCCCTGAGCCAGTCAGGGGCTCATTCGGGGCGGCAGCACGCGCACGCCGTCCTGCAGCGACTGACTTTCCCCCGGCCGCCCTCTCCTTTCCCCTTCGCAGCGTCGTCCCCGCTGGCGACGGCGCGCGGGGCGGGAGTAAGATGTGCGGGTCGCCTGTACAGTCGAGGTATGCCATGACCGACAAGCCCATTGCGCCATCCGGCGAACCGAACATCACCTGCGCCGTCTGCCGCCACGAAGTGCCGCTCAGCGCCGCCTTCACGCCGGAGGGCGCGGAATACGTCGAGCATTTCTGCGGTCTCGAGTGCTACCAGCAATTCGTCGCCGAGTCGAAGCGGCGCGGCGAGGGCGGGCCGGGCGGCAAGGCATAAACGGGAGGCTCCGCCATGCAGCTCATGCTGATCTTCGGCATCGTTTTCGCCATCGCCGCGGTGCTGTTCGCCCTGCAGAACAATGCGCTGGTCACGGTGACGGTCGCCTTGTGGCATTTCGAGAGCACCCTGGCCGTGGTGCTGCTGCTGGCCATCGGGCTGGGCGTGCTGATCGCCGGCCTGGTCTCCACGCCCACGGTGCTGCGCGGCCAGTGGAGCGGCGCGCGGCTGCGACGCCAGGTCGCCGCCCTCGAGAAGGAGAAGGCCGCGCTCGAGCAGCGTGTCGCGGCGCTGGAAGCCGAGGCGGCGCGCAACCGGCCGCTGCCGCCGCCGGACGCGGAGCCCGAGCGCTTCGCCGAGCTGAAATCGATCCTCACCGGCGGGGAGCAGGCGCCGAAGCCGCCGCCGGCGTGAGCGGGCAGGCCGCCGGCACGTCGCGATTCAGTCCCCTTCCGCGTTTGCGCCGCCCGCCGCGCCGAGGCTGAGGCGGACCAGCTGCGCGACGCCGTCCACCTGCAGCTTCTGCATCACCCGCGCCTTGTGCACCTCCACCGTGCGCGGGCTGATGCCCAGCTGCTCGGCGATGTCGCGGTTGTGCCCGCCGGCGACGATCATGTCCATCACCTCGCGCTCCCGCGGCGTCAGCGTCGCCAGCAGGCGGGCGAAGGCGTCGCGGCGGTCGGCCTCCTGCCGCGTCGACTCGCACTTCGAGAGGGCGTCGTCGAGGGCCGCCATCAGCCGCGCCTGGTCGAGCGGCTTCTCCAGGAAATCCACCGCCTGCGCCTTGAAGGCCTCGCGCGCCGACTCGACGTCGCCGTGGCCGGTCATGACGACGACCGTCAGGCCGCAGTCGAGCGCGTGCAGGCGCTTCTGCAGCTCGAGGCCGTCCATGCCGGGCATGCGGATGTCGAGCAGGACGCAGCCGCGCCAGTCGGGCTGCCAGGCGTGCAGGAAGCTTTCGGCATCGGCGAAGATCGCCGTGCGGTAGCCGCGCAGGCCGAGCAGCAGGCCGAGCGAGTCGCGCACGGAAGGGTCGTCGTCGACGATGAAGACGGTGGTGTCAGGCATGCGGGGCTTTCCTTTCGAAGGGGAGCTGCAGGCGGAACACGCCATGGCCGCCGACCTCGGCGCGCAGGCTGCCGCCGTGCGCCTCGGCAATCGCCCGGCTGATGGCGAGCCCGAGGCCGAGGCCGCTCGATTTGGTGGAGCTGAAGGGCTCGAACAGGCGGGCGGCCGCCGTGCCGGAGAGGCCCGGCCCGCTGTCCTCGACCTTGATGCAGACGCGGTCGGGCCCTTCCGGCTCGGCCGACAGGCGCACCTGCCGGCTGCCCGCCGGCTGGCCCGCCACGGCGTCGAAGGCGTTCGCGAGCAGGTTGCGGATCACCACCTCGACCTGCGGCCGGTCGGCCATGACGATGCCTTCCGGCGCCGGCGCAAGCATCAGTTCCACGCCGGCCTGCCCGGCGCGCGCCCGGAAGGGCGCGGCGGCGGCGGGCAGCAGCTCGGCGAGCGGGATCGGCTCGAGCCGGGTGGTGCCGGTGCGGAAGAAGTCGCGCAGGCGGCGCACCACCTCGGCGGCGCGGAAGGATTCGGACACCATCAGGCGGATGGCGTTCTTCAGGTTGTCGCCGGTGTCGCCGCGCGCGAGCAGCTCCTCGCAGGCGGTGCCGTAGGCGGACAGCGCCGTCAGCGGCTGGTTGAGCTCGTGGGCGAGCGCGCCGGCCATTTCCCCCGCCGCGGCGAGCCGCAGCGTCTGCCGCAGCTCGGCGCTGATGCGCTGCTGGGCGTCGACGACGATGCCGACGAAGAAGCCGACCAGGGCCAGCACCACCGTCAGCGCCTGGATCTCGAATGCCGTGACGGCGGCGAAGCCGAGCGACTGCACGGCGACGATGATGCCGGTCTGGACCAGCGCGGCGCTCAGCACCGCGCCGGCCAGGCCCTGCCGCGCCGCCGCCCAGACGATGGGCAGGAAAAGGACGTAGAAGTACTTGAACTCGGATTCGGCGCCGAGGCCGAAGGCCACCCACAGGGCGACCGCCGCGAGCAGGACATGCCAGGCGGTGTCGAGGCGCCCCAGCGTCGCGCCCAGCTGGGCGCGCCCCTGCTCGTCGAACAGCATCCACAGCAGCGGCATGGTGACGAGGATGCCGACGCCGTCGCCGATCCAGTAGCGGCCGACCGCCTGGCGCCAGTCCTCGGGCGGGATCAGGCCGAGCGCCACCAGCGCCAGCACGAAGGCCAGGCTGGTCAACAGGGTGCCGGCGACGACGATGCCGGCCCACTGCAGCATGCCGCTGCGGTCCGAGAAAATCACCAGGCCGCCGAGGCGCCGCCTGAGCAGTTCGCCGATGGCGCCATAACCGGCTGCCAGCATCGCGGCGATCGCCAGCGAGACCGGCAGGGCGAGCGGCAGGTCGCGCACCCACACCTCGGCCAGCAGCACGGCCAGCGCCAGCGGTGGCGCCGCCTTCCAGCCGTAGCGCAGCAGGAACACCAGGCCGAGCGCCGGCGCCGGGTTCCACGGCGTGATGTTGAGACCGTGCAGGGGATGGAAGAAGCTGGCCCAGTCGAGCGCGACGTAACCCGCGATCAACAGCAGCGCATCGGTCCAGCGCAGGCGGCGAGCGGTGAGCATCGGCTCTTTCAGGTCGATCCTGTCTATCGAAGGCTTATTGTGCGCAAGCATGGCGGATGGCGTAATTCGCCCGTGCCCCTACGTGGAACGCGTATTCTCCTCCGATTCGCGCGCCGCCTGGCAGGTTCCCGCAGGCGGGGTCGGCCGTACGCTGGCGCCCGAATTTTCAGGGCGGCTTTCCCTCTCTAGGATTTCCCCTGCTGCACCGTTTCCGCAACCGGGAGGTCCCATGCTCCATGCCGCGAGCGTCTTCCTCGTCCTGTACGCCTTCTGGCTCCTGCTCTCGGGCCTGTTCACGCCCTTCCTGCTGGCGGCCGGCGCCGGCTGCGCGCTGGCGGTGCTGGCCTTCGCCCGCCGCATGGACGTCGTCGACCGCGAAGGCCATCCGATCCACCTCGGCTGGCGCGCGCTCATCTCCTACTGGCCCTGGCTGCTCCGGGAAATCGTCCGCTCGTCGTGGGACGTCAGCCGCCGCATCCTCGATCCGCGCCTGCCGATCTCGCCGACGCTGGCGCGCTTCCGCCCCTCGCAGAAAAGCGAGCTCGGGCTCGTCATCCACGCCAACTCGATCACGCTGACGCCCGGCACCGTCGCGGTGGAGGTCGAGGCGGACACGTTCCTGGTGCACGCCCTGACGCGCGAGGCCGCCGCCGGACTTGCCGGCAGCGAGATGGACCGCCGCGTCGCCGCCCTCGAGAAGGAGGCCGCCCCCTGATGTTCGCCGCCGCCGCCCTCGCCCTGCTGGCGACGCTCGCCCTGACCCTGCTGCGGGCGGCGCGCGGCCCCAGCGTCTTCGACCGCCTGCTGGCGACCAACACCGTCGGCACCTGCACGGTGCTGCTGCTGGCGGTGTTCGGCTTCCTCACCGGCCGGCCGGACTTCCTCGACCTGGCGCTGGTGTACGGCCTGCTCAACGTGATCGGCACCGTCGCCGTGCTGAAGTTCTTCCGCCAGGGCGCGCTCGGCGACCCGGGCAACGGCAATGGCAACGGGGCGGCGCGATGAGTTGGCTGGTTGACGCGGCGAGTTGGGCCTGCCTCCTCGCCGGCGGCTTCTTCTGCTTCGTCGGCGCGATAGGCCTGCTGCGCATGCCCGACTTCTACACGCGCATGCACGCCGCCAGCGTCACCGACACGCTCGGCGCCGGCCTGGTCCTGCTCGGCCTGATGCTGCAGGCGGGCCTGACGCTGGTGACGGTGAAGCTGGCGATGGTCGGACTGCTGCTGTTCTTCACCGCCCCGGTCGCCGCCCACGCCTTGACCAAGGCCGCGCTGATGCGCGGGCTGGCGCCGAAGCTCGACGGGGAGATGCCGCCATCGAAACCCTGATCGTCAACGCGCTGCTCACCCTGATGATGCTGGCGGTGGTGGTGCTGGCGCGCACGCGCAACCTGTTCGCGGTGGTCGTGCTGTCCGGACTCTACAGCTTCCTCATGGCCACTGTGATGGTGGCGCTCGACGCGGTGGACGTCGCCATGACGGAGGCGGCGGTGGGCGCCGGCATCTCCACCGTGCTGCTGCTCGGCGCCCTGCACCTGTGCAGGAGCGAGGAGGCGAAGCCGGCGCACAAACCCTGGCTGCCGCTCGCCGTGACGGTGGCCACCGGGCTGGTGCTGGTCTACGGCACCTGGGACCTGCCGGCCTTTTCCGACCCCGAGGCGCCCATCCACCATCACGTCGCCCCGCGCTACCTCGAGGAAGGCCCGCGCGAGACCGGCGTGCCGAACGTGGTGACCGCCGTGCTGGCGAGCTATCGCGGCTTCGACACGCTGGGCGAGACGACGGTGGTGTTCACCGCCGGCGCCGGCATCATCGCGCTGCTGCGCCGCCGCCGCACGACAGCCGACAAGGAAACGCCATGACGCGCGACATGGTCCTGCGGGTGGTGGCCAAGCTGCTCATCCCCTTCATCCTGCTGTTCGCCCTCTACGTGCAGTTCCACGGCGACTTCGGCCCGGGCGGCGGCTTCCAGGCCGGCGTCATCCTCGCCGCGGCGATGGTCTTCTATGCCGTCATCTTCGGCCTCGACAACGCGCGCAAGGTGCTGCCGGACCGGCTGGTCGAGACGATGATCGCCGCGGGCGTGCTGCTCTACCTCGGCGTCGGCGTCGCCGGCCTGCTGCTCGGCGGCAACTTCCTCGACTACTTCGTGCTGTCCGCCGACCCGGTCGCCGGACAGCACCGCGGCATCTTCTGGATCGAGCTGGGCGTGGCGATCACCGTCTGCGGCGTGATGCTGAAGGTCTTCTACCTGTTCGCCGGGCGCGGCGCCGAGGATGAGTGAGATGCTCGCCCACTTCGTCGACCACTACGACTACTGGGCCATGATCTTCCTGGCGATGGCCGGGCTGTTCATCGTCATCGCCCGCGGCAACCTGATCAAGAAGCTGGTCGGACTCGGCATCTTCCAGACTTCGGTGTACCTGCTCTATGTCGCGCCGGGCAAGATCGCCGGCGGCACGGCGCCCATCGTCGCCGAGGGCTTCCGCGTCTATTCCAACCCGCTGCCGCACGTGCTGATCCTCACCGCCATCGTCGTCGGCGTCGCCACGCTGGCCCTCGGCCTCGCCCTGGTGGTGCGCATCCGCGAGGCCTACGACAGCATCGAGGAGGACGAGATCCTGCGGCGCGACCAGGCGCCCGACGGCGGAGGCGAAGCATGAATCTCGCCGCGCACCTGCCGGCCCTCCAGGTCGTCCTGCCGCTCGCCGCCGCGCCGCTGGCGGTGCTGGTGCGCGGCCGCGGCGCGGCCTTCGTGCTCGTCACCCTGGCGGCCTGGGCCGCCTTCGCCGTCAGCATCCTCATGTGGCTGCAGGTGAACGCCGCCGGGCCGATCTCCTATGCGCTGGGCAGCTGGGCGCCGCCCTGGGGCATCGAGTACCGCGTGGACAGCCTCTCGGCCCTGATGCTGATGCTGGTCTGCGGCATCGCCGCGGTGGTGCTGCCCTACTGCCGCGCCAGCATCGAGCGCGAGCTGCGACAGGACGTCCATTACCTGTTCTACGCCATGTTCGCGCTGTGCCTGGCGGGACTGGCCGGCATCGCCATCACCGGCGACGCCTTCAACCTGTTCGTCTTCCTGGAGATCTCCTCGCTTTCCTCCTATGTGCTGATCGCGCTCGGGCGCGACCGCCGCGCGCTGGTGGCCGCCTACCAGTACCTGATCATGGGCACCATCGGCGCCACCTTCATCGTCGTCGGCGTCGGCCTGCTCTACCTGAAGACCGGCACCCTCAACCTGGCGGACATGGGCGTGCGCCTGCAGGAGATGACCAGCCACCGCCCGGTGCTGGCGGCGCTGGCCTTCCTCACCGTCGGCATCTCGCTGAAGCTCGCCCTCTTCCCGCTGCACCAGTGGCTGCCCAACGCCTATGCCTACGCGCCCTCGGCGGTGTCGGCCTTCCTCGCCGCCACCGCCACCAAGGTATCGGTGTACGCCCTGCTGCGCTTCTATTTCTCGGTGTTCGGCGAGACCGCCGTGTTCAAGCGCCTGCCGATGGAAGACCTGATGCTCATCCTGGCGCTGGCCGGCATGTTCGCCGCCTCGGCCGTGGCGATCTTCCAGGACGACCTGAAGCGGCTGTTCGCCTATTCCAGCGTGGCGCAGATCGGCTACATCGTGCTGGGCATCTCCTTCGACTCGGTGACGGGGCTCACCGCCACCGTCGCGCACCTGGTCAACCACGCCGTCACCAAGGGCGGGCTGTTCCTGCTGCTGGGCGCCGTCATGGCCGGCATGGGCGGGGTGACGCTCGCGCGCGTGCGCGGCATCGGCCGCGTCATGCCGCTCACCGCCTTCGGCATCGTGCTGTGCGGCCTCAGCCTGATCGGCGTGCCCGGCACGGCCGGCTTCGTCAGCAAGTGGTACCTCATCCTCGCCGCGCTGGAGCAGGGCCAGTGGTGGCTGGTGTTCCTCATCGTCGCCTCCTCGCTGCTGGCGGTGGCCTACGTCTGGTGCTTCGTCGAGGCGGCCTATTTCCACGCGCCGCGCGCCGACCTCGCCGCGGTGCGCGAGGCGCCGGCGGGCCTGGCGATTCCCGCCTGGACCCTGGTCGGCGCCACGATCTGGTTCGGCCTCGACACCTCCGTCACCGTCGGTTCCGCCGCGCGGGCGGCGGCGATGCTGCTGGGGACGCCCTGATGGCGTCCGAGCATCTCATCCTCGCCGCGCTGGGGACGCCGCTCGTCGGCGCCGTCGGCATCGCCCTCAGCCACCGCGCGCCGAATTGGCGCGAGACGGTGACGCTGACGACGGCGGCGGCGCTGCTCCTGTGCGTCGCCGCGCTGCTGCCCGGCGTGCTGGCCGGCGCGCGGCCGGGCGTGCGCCTGCTGGAAGTCCTGCCCGGCCTCGACCTGGCCTTCGCCGTCGAGCCGCTCGGCATGCTCTTCGCGCTGGTCGCCTCCGGCCTGTGGATCGTCAACTCGCTCTACTCGATCGGCTACCTGCGCGGCAACGGCGAGGCGAACCAGACGCGCTTCTACGTCTGCTTCGCGCTGGCCATCGCCGCGGCGCTGGGCATCGCCTTCTCCGCCAACGTGTTCACCCTGTTCGTCTTCTACGAACTGCTGACGCTGATCACCTATCCGCTGGTCACCCACCACGGCAGCGACAAGGCGAAGAACGGCGGGCGCACCTACCTCGGCCTGCTGGTCGGCACCTCGGTGCTGTTCCTGCTGCCGGCGCTGGTGTTCACCTGGCACGTCGCCGGCACCACCGACTTCCGGCCGGGGGGCATCCTCGCCGGCCGGCTCGACGGCTTGGCGCTGGCCGGCCTGCTGGCGCTCTACATGTTCGGCATCGGCAAGGCGGCGCTGATGCCCTTCCACCGCTGGCTGCCGGCGGCGATGGTGGCGCCGACGCCGGTCTCGGCGCTGCTGCACGCCGTCGCCGTGGTGAAGGCCGGCGTCTTCAGCGTGGTGAAGGTGGTGGTGTACGTCTTCGGCCTCGACACGCTCGACGGCGCCGCCGACTGGCTGGTGGCCGTCGCCGGCTTCACCATCCTCGCCGCCTCGGTGGTGGCGCTCAACGCCGACAACCTGAAGCGGCGCCTGGCCTATTCCACCGTCAGCCAGCTCTCCTACGTGGTGCTCGCCGCCGCGCTGCTGGCGCCGCTGTCGCTGGTCGGCGCGGCGCTGCACATCGCCGCCCACGCGCTGGGCAAGATCACCCTGTTCTTCGCCGCCGGCGCCATCTACACCGCCGCCCACAAGACCGAGGTGAGCCAGCTCGACGGCATCGGCCGGCGCATGCCGTGGACCATGGGCGCCTTCGCCGTCGGCGCGCTGTCGATGATCGGCCTGCCGCCGGCGGCCGGCTTCGTCTCGAAGTGGTACATGCTCTCCGGCGCCATGGCGGCGGCGCACTGGCCGGCGGTGGCGGTGATCGCCGCCAGCACCCTGCTCAACGCCGGCTACTTCCTGCCCATCCTCTGGCGCGCCTTCTTCCGCCCCGCCAGCGCCGGCGACGCGCACCCCCCGCACGGCGAGGCGCCGCTGCCGATGGTGATCGCGCTCACGCTCACCGCCGCCGGCACGCTGGCGCTGTTCTTCCTGCCCGACGTGCCGCTGGCGCTGGCGCGCGACATGCTCGGAGGCCTGCCATGAAGCCGCACTGGCTGGACGAACCGAAGAACGTGAAACTGCTCTGGCGTTTATTCCTCGCCGTGCTGGCGGCGACGGTGCTGGCGGAGCTGGCCATCGCACTGCATCCGCATTTCGAGGTCGAATCCCTGTTCGGCTTCCACGCCTGGTACGGCTTCGCCGCCTGCGCGGCGATGATCCTCGCCGCCAAGGGGCTGGGGCTGCTGCTGAAGCGGCCGGACAGCTACTACGAGGCCGACGGCGATGAGTGAGTGGCTCGTCCATCCCGGCCTGCTGCTGGTGCTCGGCGCCTTCGCCCTGCCCTGGCTGCGCGGCGGCGCGCGCAGCGCGGCGGTGCTGGCGCTGCCGCTTGCCGCCCTGTTCTGCCTCTGGCAGCTGCCGGAGGGCGCCTTGTGGCGCGCGCAGTGGCTGGGCTACGAGCTGGCGCCGCTCAGCGTCGACAAGCTGTCGCGCCTGTTCGCCACCATCTTCGCCCTGATGGCCTGCGGCGGCGGCCTCTTCGCGCTGCGCCAGCAGAGCCGCCTGGAAATCCCCGCCGCCTACGTCTACGCCGGCTCGGCCATCGGCGTGGCGCTGGCCGGCGACCTCGTCACGGTGTTCGTCTTCTGGGAGCTGATGGCGGTCGGTTCGACGCTGGTGCTGTGGAGCGCCGGCACGGCGCAGGCCTGGGCCGCCAGCCGCCGCTACGTGATGATCCACCTCCTCGGCGGCGTCGTCCTCTTCGCCGGCATCACCGGCCACCTGCTCGACACCGGCGACGCCGCCTTCGTCCGCATGGCGCCCGACTCGGTGGCGCACTGGCTGATCCTCATCGGCTTCCTCATCAACGCCGGCGCGCCGCCGCTCTCGGCCTGGCTGCCCGACGCCTACCCGGAGGCTTCCTGGAGCGGCACGGTGTTCCTCTCGGCGTTCACCACCAAGACGGCGGTGTACGTGCTGCTGCGCGGCTTCCCCGGCACCGAGTTCCTGATCTGGATCGGCCTCTTCATGGTCTTCTACGGCATCGTCTACGCGCTGCTGGAAAACGACATGCGGCGCATCCTCGCCTACAGCATCGTGAACCAGGTCGGCTTCATGATCGCCGGCATCGGCATCGGCACCGAGATGGCGCTGAACGGCGCCGCCGCGCACGCCTTCACCCACATCGTCTACAAGGCCCTGCTGCTGATGTCGGCCGGCGCCGTGCTCGCGGCCACCGGCCGGCGCAAGTGTTCCGAACTGGGCGGCCTCTTCCACAGCATGCCGCTGACGACGATCTGCGGCAGCATCGGCGCGCTCGCCATCTCCTCGTTCCCGCTCACCTCCGGCTTCGTCTCGAAGTCGATGGTGACGCAGGCGGCCATCGACGGCCACCTGCTGTGGGTGTGGCTGGCGCTCGCCGCCGCCTCGGCCGGCGTCTTCCTGCACGCCGGCATCAAGTTCCCGTGGTTCGTCTTCTTCCAGAAGGATTCGGGGCTGCGCCCGAGCGATCCGCCCGCCAGCATGCGGTGGGCGATGATCGCCTTCGCCTTCCTCTGCATCGCGCTGGGCGTGTGGCCGGAACCGCTCTACCGCCTGCTGCCCTACGCGGTCGACTACGTCCCCTACACGGCGGCGCACGTGCTGACGCAGCTGCAGCTGCTGCTGTTCTCCGGCCTCGCCTTCTTCGTCATGCTGCCCTGGCTGAAGCGCACGCCGACCCTCACGCTCGACGTCGACTGGCTGTGGCGCACGCCGCTGCCGGCCCTGGCGCGCGGCGCCGGCCATGCGCACCGCAGGCTGCGCGACGGCCTCGCTGCGCGCGCCGGGACTTTCGCCGCCCGCCTGGCCGCCGGCATCCGCCGCCACCGCGAACCCGACGGCCTGCTGCTGCGCAGCTGGCCGACCGGCGGCATGGCCCTCTGGGTGATGACGATGCTGCTGGCCTGGCTGGTCCTCTACTACCTCCCCTGACGCTGAACCGCAAGGATGAAAGGAGACATCATGACCGACAAAGCGAACGACGCCCCGGCCGGCCCGGGGACGACGGCGATGCGGCTGCTGATCCCGATCGATGCGACCGAGCGCTCGCGCTGGGGCGTCCGCTACGCCCTGCGCCAGCACCAGGTCGGCAAGCCGGTGCAGGCCTGCCTGCTGTTCGTCGCCGAGCCGGTCACCAGCCTCGAGCTGCTGCGCTTCCGCACGCACGACGAGATCGCCCGCTTCCAGGCCGAGAGCGGCCAGTACCTGATCGAGGACGCCGCCGACCCGCTGGTGCGCGCCGGCATTCCCTACGAGGCGGTGTTGCGCGAGGGCGAGATGGCCTTCCAGATCCTCGACGCCGCCGAGCAGCTCGGCTGCAGCAGCGTCGTCCTGCCGCAGCCGCAGCCCCGCCTGGCGCGGCTGCTCTGCCGCGACGTGGCGCAGGAAGTGCTGAGCCAGGCGCGTGCTCTGCCCGTCGTCACCGTGAACGCCGAAGGCATGCCGGTGGACGGCCGCTGAGCGGCCCGCCACGCAATCGAGCAGTGCGAGAGTGGAGATTGGGGCGGCTTCGGCCGCCCGTTTTTTCCATCCGACCGGGTTAAGATGCAAGCGGGCTTGCACCCGACAGGAGAAGACGCCATGAACGCGAATTACGAAGTGGTCATCGTCGGCGCCGGCAGCGCCGGGCTCGCCGCCCTGCGCGAAGTAAAGAAGCGCACGCAGGACTTCCTGCTGGTCAACGACGGCCCCTGGGGCACCACCTGCGCCCGCGTCGGCTGCATGCCCTCGAAGGTGCTGATCGAGGCTGCCAACGCCTACCACCGGCGCCATGCCTTCGAGGAGTTCGGCATCCGCGGCGCCGGCGCGCTCGGCGTCGACCTGCCCGCCGTGCTGCGCCGCGTGCGGCGCCTGCGCGACGGCTTCGTCAAGGGCACCCTGCAGGCCACCGACAATCTGGGCGAGCGCGCCGTCTCCGGCCGCGCCCGCCTCGCCGGCCCCGGCCGGCTGGAGGTGGACGGCCGGGAAATTTCCGCGCGCGCCATCGTCCTCGCGCCCGGCTCCAGCCCGGTGGTGCCGCCGGCCTGGCAGGTATTGGGGGAGCGGCTGCTCACCACCGACACGCTGTTCGAGCGCGAGACGCTGCCGTCGCGCATGGCGGTCATCGGCCTCGGCGCCATCGGCGTCGAGATGGCGCAGGCGCTGGCGCGGCTGGGCATCGAAGTCGCCGCCTTCGGCCGCGGCCACCTCGGCGGCCTCTCCGACGCAAAAGTCAGTGCCGCCGCCACGGCGTTGCTCGGCGGCGAATTCGCCCTGCACCTCGGCGCCGAGGCGGAAGTGCGCGCCGAGGGCGGCGCCATCCGCGTGCGCGCCGGCGACGCCGAAGCGACGGTGGACGCCGTGCTAGCCGCGCTCGGCCGGCGGCCGAACCTGGGCGGCCTCGGCCTGGAAACGCTCGGCGTCGCGCTCGATGCGCGCGGCCTGCCGCCGGTCGACCCGAACACCCTGCAGGTCGCCGGCCTGCCGCTGTTCCTCGCCGGCGACGCCAACGGCGAGCGCGCCCTGCTGCACGAGGCCGCCGACGAAGGCCACATCGCCGGGCTCAACGCCATGCGCCTGGCCGCGGGCGAAAAGCCGGCCTGCTTCGCGCGGCGCACGCCGCTCGCCATCGTCTTTTCCGAGCCGAACATCGCCGTCGCCGGCCGCCGCCGCGCCGACCTGGCGGCGGGAACCTTCATCGAGGGCGAAATCGACTTCGCGCGCCAGGGCCGCGCCCGCGCCGGCCAGCGCAACCACGGCCTGATGCGCATTTATGCGGAAAAAGACACCGGCAGGCTGCTCGGCGCCGAGATGTGCGCGCCGGCCGCCGAACACATGGCGCACCTGCTGGCGCTGGCGCTAGACCGCGGCATGACGGTGCGCGAACTCCTGCGCCTGCCCTTCTACCACCCGGTGCTGGAGGAAGGCCTGCGCAGCGCGCTGCGCGAGCTGGCGGCGCAGCTGCCCGCCGCCGGAGAATCGGACCTGCAATCCTGCGGCGCCTTCGAGGCCATCGGCGCCGAAGCGCTCGATTAGGCGTGGCAGGGAACGCTTCGTGCCAAAGCCTGTCGGACAGAGACAAGTCGGGGACAAACGATGAAACGCCTGCTGCTCCTCATTGCCGCGCTCGTGTTCCTCCCGCTGCCGGCCTTCGCCGCGACGGTGAAGGTGGCGGAGATCCACGGCGCCGTCAGCCCGGCGAGCGCCGCCTATTTCCTGCGCGCGCTGGAGGACGCGCAGCGCGCGAAAGCCGACCTGCTGGTGCTCAAGCTCGACACGCCGGGCGGACTCGATTCGGCCATGCGCGAGATGATCCAGGGCATCCTCGCCTCGCCCGTGCCGGTGGCGACCTGGGTGGCGCCCAGCGGCGCGCGCGCCGCCAGCGCCGGCACCTACCTGCTCTACGCCAGCCACGTCGCCGCCATGGCGCCGGGCACCAACCTCGGTGCGGCGACGCCGGTGGCGATCGGCATCGGCGGCGATGCCGGCAAGCCGGCGGAGAAGAAGCCGGAAGCGGGCAAGGGCGGCGGCGCACCGGGCACCGCCATGGAAAAAAAGGCGGTGCACGACGCCGCTGCCTACATCCGCAGCCTGGCGCAATTGCGCGAACGCAACGCCGAGTGGGCCGAGCGCGCCGTGCGCGAGGCGGAGAGCCTCTCCGCCGAGGAGGCGCTGAAGCTGAAGGTGGTCGACTTCGTCGCCGCCGACCTGCCCGAGCTGCTGCAAAAGGCCGAGGGCCGCAAGGTCAAGCTCGCCGACGGCGTCGCCACGCTCTCGCTCGCCGGCGCCGCCGTCGTGACGGTCGAACGCAACTGGAAGGAACGGCTGCTGGCGGCCATCGCCGACCCGAACATCGCGCTGATCCTGATGATGCTCGGCGTCTACGGCCTGCTCTTCGAGTTCTACACGCCGGGCTTCGGCGTCGCCGGCATCGTCGGCGCGATCTGCCTGCTGCTGGCGCTCTACGCCCTGGCCATGCTGCCGATCAACGCCACCGGGGCGCTGCTGATCCTGCTCGGCGTGGCGCTGATGACGACGGAGGCTTTCGTGCCGAGCTTCGGCGCCTTTGGCATCGGCGGCATCGTCGCCTTCGTCGCCGGGTCGCTGATGCTGATCGACGCAGAGGTGCCGGGCCTGCAGATCTCGCTCGCCTTCATCGTTCCGCTGGCGGCGGCGAGCGCCCTGGTGCTGGGCGGCGTCGGCGCCTTCGCGCTGCGCTCGCGGCGCCGCCCGGTGGTGTCCGGCGTCGAGGCCATGGCCGGCGGCACGGCCGAGGCACTGGAGGACTTCGCGCGCGAAGGCTGGGTGCTGGCCTTCGGCGAGCGCTGGCATGCGCGCAGCGCTTCGCCGCTGAAAAGCGGCGAGCGGGCGCGCATCGTGGCGGTGGACGGACTGACCCTCGTAGTTGAACCGGAAGGCAAAGGAGAACGATCATGATGATCTGGGACTTCGGCTGGGGCGGCGCGCTGCTGCTGCTCATCGCGCTGGCGGCGGCCAGCATCCGCATCATGCGCGAGTACGAACGCGGCGTGGTGTTCCTGCTCGGACGCTTCTGGAAGGTGAAGGGGCCGGGCATCGTCCTCGTCGTGCCGGGCATCCAGCAGATGGTGCGGGTGGACCTGCGCCTGGTGGTGATGGACGTGCCGAGCCAGGACGTCATCTCGCGCGACAACGTCTCGGTGAAGGTGAACGCGGTGGTGTACTTCCGCGTCGTCGATCCGCAGAAGGCCATCATCCACGTCGAGAACTACTTCGAGGCCACCTCGCAGCTGGCGCAGACGACGCTGCGCTCGGTGCTCGGCAAGCACGAGCTCGACGACATGCTCGCCGAGCGCGAGCGGCTCAACGTCGACATCCAGCAGATCCTCGACGCGCAGACCGACTCCTGGGGCATCAAGGTCGCCAACGTCGAGATCAAGCACGTGGACATCGACGAATCGATGGTGCGCGCCATCGCCCGCCAGGCCGAGGCCGAGCGCGAGCGGCGCGCCAAGGTGATCCACGCCGAGGGCGAGCAGCAGGCTTCCGAGAAGCTGCTGGAGGCGGCCAGGGTGCTGGCGCAGTCGCCGCAGGCGATGCAACTGCGCTACCTGCAGACGCTGGTGAACATTGCCGGCGACAAGACCTCGACCATCGTCTTCCCGATGCCGATGGACATCATGGAGGCGCTGAAGAAGCTCACCGCCGACAAGCCCTGACAACATCGCCGATCCGCCGGGAGGGGCGGAAGATGTTCGCCGACGCCTACACCGAGTTCACCGTCCTGCTGCTGACCGCCGCCGCCGTCGGCGCGCTCGGCGTGCGCCTGCGCCAGCCGCTGATCGTCGCCTACATCGTGGTCGGCATCGCCGTCGGTCCGTCGGCCCTCGGCTGGGTGACGGCGCGCGACCAGATCGACCTGCTGGCGCAGATCGGCGTCACCCTGCTGCTGTTCGTGGTCGGACTGAAGCTCGACATGCACCTGGTGCGCAACCTCGGCAGCGTGGCGCTCGCCACCGGCCTTGGCCAGCTCCTGTTCACCATCGTCTTCGGCTACCTGATCGCGCTGGCCCTCGGCATGTCGGCCATGACGGCGCTCTACGTCGCCGTGGCGCTGACCTTCTCCAGCACCATCATCATCGTCAAGCTGCTCTCCGACAAGCGCGAGATCGACTCCCTGCACGGGCGCATCGCCATGGGCTTCCTCATCGTGCAGGACATCGCCGTGGTGGTGGCGATGATGGTGCTCGGCGCGCACCATGCCGGCGGCGGCGGCGGCTGGCTGGCGATCGCCGCCACCGTCGCCGTCAAGCTCGCCGTCGTGCTCGCCGTCATCGCCGCCCTGATGCGCTGGGTGCTGCCGCACCTGCTGCGCCGGATCGCCGGCTCGCCCGAGCTGCTGCTGCTCGCCGCCGTCGCCTGGGGCACGGCGCTCGCCACCGCCGGCGAGCTGTTCGGCTTCAGCAAGGAGGTCGGCGCCTTCCTCGCCGGCTTCTCGCTCGCCTCGACGCCCTACCGCGAGGCGATGAGCACGCGGCTCACCAGCCTGCGCGACTTCCTGCTGCTGTTCTTCTTCATCGACCTCGGCGCCAAGCTCGACCTCTCGGCGCTCGGCGGCGACCTCGGCCCGGCCGTCGTCCTCTCGCTGTTCGTGCTGATCGGCAACCCGCTCATCGTCATGGCCATCATGGGCTGGATGGGCTACCGCAAGCGCACCGGCTTTCTCGCCGGCCTCACCGTGGCGCAGATCAGCGAGTTCTCCATCGTTTTCGTCGCCATGGGCATCACCCTCGGCCACGTCGGCCAGGAGGCGCTCGGCCTGGTGACGCTGGTGGGCCTCGTCACCATCACGCTGTCGACCTACATGATCCTCTACTCGCAGCCGCTCTACGCCCGGCTCAAGCCCTGGCTCGGCCGCTTCGAGCGGCGCGTGCCCTTCCGCGAGCTGGCGGTCGAGAAGAACGAGGCCGGCCCGGCCGGGGCGGACGTCATCGTCTTCGGCATGGGCCGCTACGGCAAGCACCTGGCGCAGCGGCTGGCGCGGCTGGAAACACGGGTGCTCGGGGTAGACTTCGATCCGGAGACGGTGGCGCATTGCCGCCAGCGCGGCATGGCGATCCGCTTCGGCGACGCCGAGGACCCGACCTTTCCCGAGACGCTGCCGCTCGCCGGCACGCGCTGGGTGGTGAGCACCCTGCCGCAGCTCGACGTGAACCTCGGCCTGCTCGACGCGCTGCGGCGCCACGGCTACGGCGGCCGCGTCGCCATGACCGCGCACGCGCCGGCGGACATCCTCCGGCTCGAGCACGCCGGCGCCGACCGCGTGCTGCAGCCCTTCGACGACGCCGCCGAGTTCGCCGCGCGCGCCATCGGCCAGGAACTGAATCCACAGGAGATCTGACATGGAAAAACCCGCACACATCCTGATCGCCACCGACCTCTCCTCCCACGCCGGCAAGGCCGAGACGCGCGCCGCCATGCTGGCGCAATCGCTCGGCGCGAAGAAGCTGGTCCTGATGCACGTCGTGCCGAGCCTGCCGCTCGAGGCACTGACCAACATCCTCGAGCGCACGCCGCTGGAGACCGAGCAGAAGCTGGTCGAGGCCGCCGGCGCCGAACTGAAGGAACGCGCGCGCCGCCTCGGCGAGAAATACGGCATCGCCACCGGCACGGCCGTGCGCATCGGCCGCCCGTATGTGGAGATCGCCGAGGAGGCCGAGGCGCTCGACGCCGAACTGGTGGTGGTCGGCGGCTACGGCGCGCACCTGGTGCGGGAGCTGTTCCTCGGCGCCACCGCCGAGAAGGTGCTGAGCAAGAGCCGGCGGCCGGTGCTGGTGGTCAAGCAGGAACCGCTCTCGCCCTACAAGCGCCTGCTGGTGCCGGTGGACTTCTCGCCCTCCTCGGCGCGCGCGCTCGAATGGGCGCAGGCGCTGGCCGGCGGCGCCGAGGTCACCGTCGCCCACGTGTACGAGGCGCCCTACGAGAGTACGCTGCGCTACGCCAGCGTCGAGGACAAGGTGCTCGAGGGCTACCGGGCCGCCGCGCGCCAGCAGGCGCAGGACGCCCTGCGCGCCTTCCTCGAACCGCGCCGCGCCGCCGGCACTGACTTTCTGCAGCGCATGCTGCACGGCCATCCCGCCGCCGGCATCCGCGAGCTGGCCGAGGAGATGCGGCCCGACCTGATCGTGATGGGCAAGCACGGCCAGAACGAACTCGAGGAGCTGCTGCTCGGCAGCGTCACCAAGCACGTGCTGTTCGAGACCCGCTGCGACATGCTGGTGGCACTGGATACGGCGCCGTCCCGCGGAGACTGACTTTTTCCCGCAGGCGCGGCGACGCGCGCGCCTGCGGCGAAGCCGGCCCTACTGGCCGCGCACCAGCGACATCACCTTCGCCATGTCGAGGCTGTCCGCCTGCTGCCGGATCTGCGGCAGGTATTCGGCCTGCATCCGCTTCGCCGGCTCGAGCAGGTTGCGGAAGGTCTCCTTCAGCAGCGCGCCGTCCATCTGGCGGCCGCCGGCGTAATAGCGCTTGGCGACGTGGCCGAGGGCGTAGGTGGTGGCGAACGAAAAGGCCATGCCGGTGGCGGCCCGGCCGATCTGCCTGCCGAGGCCGCCGGCGGCCTTGCCGAGCAGGCCGCCGAGCAGCTTGCGGCCGAACTGCTCGAGGTATTGCGAGGTCAGCCCGACGCCGAGCGTCGCCAGCAGTTCGCGGATGTGGCCCTGGTCGAGCTCGTAGCCGTGCGCCTTGCCGATGCGATAGACCATCTTCATCTGCAGCGGAATGACGGCCATCGAGGCCCAGGACTGCGGCAGCAGCTCGAGCGCGCCGTTGAGGATGGCGTAGTTGAGGATGCTGCGGTCAAGCTCGGCCTCGGGCACGTTCGGCGTTGCCGCCACCACCGGGCCGGCCGCCGCGGCCGGCGCGGCGGCCTCGGCCAGCTCCGCCATCGCCTCGCCCTGGCGGTCGAGGGGCGCGGTGACGCCGGCGTCGAGCCGCAGCGCCTGCGCCAGCCCGGCTAGGAAGCCGCGCTCGGCCTCCGTCGCGCGCCCGTCGGCGTCGCAGACGCAGACCGCCATCTCGTAGGCCAGCTGGCGGTGCCCGGGCTCGGCGAGGGCGGCGGCGGCCTCCTGCAGGCCGGCGCGCTTGAGCAGGACGTCGCGGTAGAGGCCGGCGACGTCGGGCGCGCCGGGCGCCGCGCCGAGCGATTCGGCCAGGCGGCGGATCTCCTCGCGCTCGCGTTCGTCGTTGGCGCCGTCGGCAAAGGCGGCAAGCAGGGCGATGGTGAGGACGGCTTTCTGCTGTTCCGGGTTCATGCGGTTTGTCCTGTTGTCGAGTAGGGGAATCTGCGCGCTGCGCACAGGCGCGAACGTGGGACGCCGGCAGCGGCGGGCAAGTTCCCGGCCAGGGCGCAGGAAATCCCGTCCGCCCCGAAGCGCGCCGTGCTGCCGAGCGGACCCGGACGCCGTCCCGGCGGCACTGACTTTTGCTTTCGGGGATAATCGCCGCATGACGCCGCAACTCTTCATTGCCCGCCGCGACACGCTCGCGGCGCCGAGACGCTAGTGCAGGCGGCGAACGAGCTGCTCTTCGTCGGCGCGCTGATCTTCGTCGCCGCCGTCCTCGTCAGCGCCTGGGCCTTCCGCGTCGGCGCCCCGCTGCTGCTGGTGTTCCTCGCCGTCGGCATGCTCGCCGGCGTGGACGGCCCGGGCGGCATCCGCTTCGACGACTTCCGCGCCACCTACATCGTCGGCAACATCGCCCTGGCGGTGATCCTTTTCGACGGCGGCCTGCGCACGCGCACCGCCAGCTTCGCCCTCGGCTTCCGGCCGGCCTTCTCGCTCGCCACGCTCGGCGTCGTCGTCACCGCCGCCATCACCGGCGCCATCGCCGCCTGGGCGCTCGACCTGAGCCTCATGCAGGGCCTGCTGGTCGGCGCCATCGTCGGCTCGACCGACGCCGCCGCCGTCTTCTCGCTGCTGCGCAACCAGGGCATCGGCCTCAAGCGGCGGGTGTCGGCGGTGCTGGAGATCGAGTCCGGCAGCAACGACCCGATGGCGATCTTCCTCACCGTGGCGCTGGTGGCGCTGCTGGCGAGCGGCGAGGCGCCGTCGTGGCGGCTCGGCCTCCTCTTCGTCCAGCAGATGGGCCTCGGCCTGCTCGCCGGCTATGCCGGCGGCCGCCTGCTCGCCTGGGGCATCGACCGCATCCGCCTCGCCGAAGGCCTCTACCCGCTGCTCGCGCTGGCCGGCGGGCTGTTCGTCTTCGCCGCCACCGCCTTCGCCGGCGGCAGCGGCTTCCTGGCGATCTACGTCGCCGGCATCGTCCTCGGCAACCGGCCGGTGCACGCCGCGCAGGACATCCTCAGCGTGCACGACGGCCTCGCCTGGCTGGCGCAGATCGTGATGTTCCTCGTGCTCGGCCTTCTGGCGACGCCCACCGAGCTGATCGCGGTGGCGCCGGCGGCGCTGCTGGTGGCCGCCGGCATGATCTTCGTCGCGCGGCCGGTGGCGGTGTGGCTGTCGCTGCTGTTCTACCGCGCCCCGGCCGCGGAAAAGCTGTTCATCTCCTGGGTCGGCCTGCGCGGCGCCGTGCCGATCGTGCTGGCGCTGTTCCCGCTGATGGCCGGCATCGAGCACGCGCACCTCTACTTCGACGTCGCCTTCTTCGTCGTCCTCGTTTCGCTCGTCAGCCAGGGCTGGACCATCACGCCGCTGGCGCGGCGCCTCAAGCTGGAACTGCCGCCCGTCTTCGAGGCGCGCCAGCGCGTGGCGCTCGACATCGGCGGCGGCAAGGGCTTCGAACTGATCGGCTACGTCGTGCCGCCGGCCAGCCCCGCCGAAGGCCTCGCGCCGGACGTCCTGCCCCTGCAAGCCGACGAGCGTGTCGTCGCCGCCTTCCGCGCCAACGTGCTGCAGGACCCGGCCGCGCCGCTGCGCATCGCCGCCGGCGACGTGGTCTACCTGCTCGTGCACAACGACAGCGTCGACCGCATCAGCGGCCTCTTCGCCGCCCGTCCGCTGCCCGCGCCGCTGGCGCAGCGCCGCTTCTTCGGCGACTTCACCCTCGACCCGGCCGCGCCGCTGGCCGAGGTCTGCGCCATATACGGCGTGACGCCGCCTGCGGAACTCGCCGGCCTCAGCCTGACCGAGGTCTTCGCCCGCCGCATCAAGGGCGTGCCCGTCGTCGGCGACCGTGTCGCCCTGGGCGACATCGAGCTGGTGGTGAAGGAGACCGAAGGCAAGGCGATCTCGAAGGTCGGCCTGGTCCTGCACCGGACCGCGCCGCGCAACGCCGGGCATTGATCCGCCGTGCTGCAGGGACTGACTTTTTCCGCCAGCGTCCAGCCGCCTCACCTCCGCCCGCGGCGGCGCCAGTCCCACCACACCTTCAGCCGCCACAGCCAGGTGGCGAGCAGCCAGGCGGCGAGGCCGGCGGCGCTGGCCATGACCGCCATGCCGAGCAGCAGCGGCCGGCCGAGCGCGGCGATGCGGTCCCACCAATGGGCCGCCCAGCCGAGCGCGCCCGGCTCGCGCGGCGCGGCGGGCGCGGCATCCTGGCGCGGCGTCTCCTCGCCGAGGATCGCGCTGCCGATGCGGTAGGCGGCGTAGTAGAGCGGCGCATAGGTGACCGGGTTGCTGACCAGCGTGCTCGCCACGGCGGTGGGGATGTTGGCGCGCAGGACGATGGCGGCGGCGGCGGAGAGCGGGATCTGCGCGATGGGAATCAGCAGGCCGAAGAACACGCCGATGGCCACGCCGAGGGCGACGCCGCGGCGGGTCAGGCGCCACAGGCGCGGGTGCTGCATCGCCGGCGCCAGCCAGCGCAGCCAGCGGTTGGCGCGCAGGCGCTCGGGATCGGGCAGCAGGCGGCGCAGGGATTCGCGCACGGCCGGGAATCCCGCCCTCAGGCGCCGACGGCCAGCCGCCGGCGCAGGAACTTCTCGATCTCCAGCAGCACCAGCAGGGCGACGCCGACCGCCACCACCTGCAGGCCGGTGGCGAAGGACAGCGGGCGGCTATGGAAGAAGGTCTCCATGAAGGGCGCGTAGGTGAACAGCAGCTGCAGGGCGAACACCGAGAACACCGCGATCAGCACCGGCTTGGTGCCCTTGACGCCCTCGAAGGTGAACGACGGCGCGCGCAGGTAGCGCACGCTGAAGAGGTAGAACACCTCCATCGCCACCAGGGTGTTGACGGCGACGGTGCGCGCCTCTTCGACGGCGGCGCCGCGCAGGAGCGCCAGCTCGAACATGCCGAAGATGCCGGCGAGGAACAGCAGCGAGACCAGCACAATGCGCCAGACGAGGAAGCCGGAGATCACCGGCTCGTCGGGCGGACGCGGCCGGCGGCGCATGACCTCGCGCTCGGTCGGCTCGAAGGCCAGCGTCATGGCCAGCGCCACCGAACTGACCATGTTCACCCAGAGGATCTGCACCGGCGTGATCGGCAAAGTCAGTCCCAGCAGGACGGCGGCGACAAGCGAGAGCGACTCGCCGCCGTTGATCGGCAGCAGGAAGGCGATGGCCTTGCGCAGGTTGTCGTAGACCGTGCGGCCCTCCTCGACGGCGTGGGCGATGGAAGCGAAGTTGTCGTCGGCGAGCACCATCTCGGCGGCCTCCTTCGCCGCCTCGGTGCCTTTCAGGCCCATCGCCACGCCGACGTCGGCCTGCTTCAGGGCCGGCGCGTCGTTCACGCCGTCGCCGGTCATGGCGACGATCTCGCCCTCGGCCTGCAGCGCCCGCACCAGGCGCAGCTTGTGCTCGGGGCTGGCGCGGGCGAAGACGTCGACCTCGCGCACGGCGCTGCGCAGCGCGGCGGCGTCGAGTTCCTCGATCTCGGCGCCGGTCAGCGCGCGGCGGCCGTCGCCGATGCCCATGGCGGCGCCGATGGCGCGCGCCGTGACGCCATGGTCGCCGGTGATCATCTTGACGCGGATGCCTGCGGCGCGGCAATGCGCCACCGCCGTGATGGCCTCCTCGCGCGGCGGGTCGATGATGCCGACCAGCGCCAGCAGGGTGAGATCCTGTTCGACGTCGGCGAAGTCGAGCTCGCGCTTGCCCTTTTCCATCGGCGCTTCCGCCAGCGCCAGCACGCGCTGGCCGGCTGCGGCGAGCGCCTCGATCTGGCGCTGCCAGAAGGCGTCGTCGAGCGGGCGGTCCTCGCCGGCGACGCGCTGGCGCGTACACATCCGCAGCAGCCGCTCGGGCGCGCCCTTGACGAAGGCGAAGGCGTGGCCGGCATGGTCGTGGTGCAGGGTGGCCATGAAGCGGTGCTCGGACTCGAAGGGGATGGCGTCGACGCGCGGCAGCGATTCGCTCTCGTAGTGCCGCTCGAGGCCGGCCTTGAGGGCGAGCGTGAGCAGCGCGCCCTCGGTCGGGTCGCCTTCCAGCTTCCACTCGCCGTTCCGCTCGTGCAGCGCGGCGTCGTTGCACAGAGCCGCGGCGCGCGCGATGCCGGCCAGCTCGGGCGCCTCTTGCGGCGTCACGGCAGCGCCATCGACGCCGAAACCGCCGCGCGGCGCGTAGCCGGCGCCGCCGACTTCATACACGCGCTCGGCGGAGACGACGCGCTGCACGGTCATTTCGTTCTTCGTCAGCGTGCCGGTCTTGTCCGAGCAGATCACGGTGACGGAACCCAGCGTCTCCACCGCCGGCAGGCGACGGACGATAGCGTGGCGGCGCGCCATGCGCTGCACGCCGATGGCCAGCGTCACGGTGAGGATGGTCGGCAGCCCTTCGGGGATCGCCGCCACGGCGAGGCCGACGGCGGCGGTGAACATCTCGGCGGCGGAGAAGCCGCGCGCGAGCACGCCGAAGGCAAACAGGCCGGCGGCGGACACCAGGATGGCGCCGGTCAGCCAGCGCGCGAAGACCGCCATCTTGCGCAAGAGCGGCGTGGCGATGTCCTCGACCTCGGCGAGCAGGCGGCCGATGCGGCCGATCTCGGTGGCCTCGCCGGTGGCCACCACCAGGCCCTTCGCCTGGCCGTAGGTCACCAGCGTGCCGGAATAGGCCATCGGGCGGCGGTCGCCGACCGGCGCATCCGCCGCAACGGGGGAAACATCCTTCTCCACCGCCACCGATTCGCCCGTGAGCGCGGCTTCATCCACGCGCAGGCTGCGTGCCTCGACCAGGCGCAGGTCGGCCGGCACCTTGTCGCCGGAGGCGAGGAAGACGATGTCGCCGGGCACCAGTTCCTCGGCGGGAATCTCGCGGCGGCGGCCGTCGCGCAGCACGGAAGCGGTGAGCGAGAGCATGCCGCGGATGGCGTCGAGCGCCGCCTCCGCCTTGCCTTCCTGGAAGAAGCCGATGACGGTGTTGGCCAGCACCACGCCGAGGATGACGCCGCTGTCGACGTAATGGCCGAGCGCCGCCGTCACGGCGACGGCGGCGAGCAGGACGTAAATGAGGACGTTGTGGAACTGGGCGAGGAAGCGCAGGAGCGGGCCGCGTTTCTTCGGCGGCGGCAGGCGGTTGGGGCCGTGTTCGGCGAGGCGGCGCGCCGCCTCTTCGCCGCTCAGGCCCTGCGGCGTCGATTGGAGGTCGGCGAGCGCTTCTTCCTTCGTGCGGACGTGCCAGGCCGATGCACCCATGGCCTCACCTTTCTGCCCGTGGCGAGCGGCGGTGTCAGACGCCGCGCTGCAGCGCGGCGATGCGCTCCTCGAGCGGCGGATGGGTCATGAACAGGCGCTTCAGCCCCGCCCCGGCGCCGCCGGAGATGCCGAAGGCGGCCATCTTGTCCGGCAGCGGCGCCGGCTCGTGGGCGGCGCGCAGGCGCTCGAGCGCGGCGATCATCTTGCCGCGCCCGGCCAGGCCGGCGGCGCCGGCGTCGGCGCGGAACTCGCGCTGGCGCGAGAACCAGAAGACGATGATGGAGGCGAGGATGCCGAGCACCATCTGCGCCACGATCAGCGTGACGAAATAGGCCGGGCCGTGGCCGCGCTCGGTCTTGAAGACGACGCGGTCGACGACGTGGCCGATCACCCGCGAGAGGAAGATGACGAAGGTGTTCACCACGCCCTGGATCAGCGCCAGCGTCACCATGTCGCCGTTGGCGACGTGGGAGACCTCGTGCGCCAGCACCGCCTCGGCCTCGCCGCGGTCCATGGCGCGCAGCAGCCCCGTCGACACCGCCACCAGCGCGTTGTTGCGGCTCATGCCGGTGGCGAAGGCGTTGACCTCGGGCGCCTCGTAGATCGCCACTTCGGGCATGCCGATGCCGGCAGCCTGAGCCTGACGCCGCACCGTCTCGACCAGCCAGCGCTCGACTTCCGAGGACGGCTGTTCGATGACGTGGGCGCCGACCATGCGCTTGGCGCTCCACTTCGACATGGCGAGCGAGATGAAGGCGCCGCCCATGCCGAAGACGGCGGCGAAGGCCAGCAGGCCGCCGAGGTTGAGCCCGCCGTCGGCCAGCACCGGCTCCAGCCCGAGCAGCTGGAC
Organism: Denitratisoma sp.; assembly: GCA_032027165.1. NCBI lineage: Bacteria > Pseudomonadati > Pseudomonadota > Betaproteobacteria > Nitrosomonadales > Sterolibacteriaceae > Denitratisoma > Denitratisoma sp. Next base: position 2,077,727 of record JAVSMO010000001.1, read on the forward strand.
GACGATGCTGAGGACGACCAGGATCGCGAAGTTGGTGGCGAGGAACAGGACGATGCGCTTCATGGCGGCCTCCGCGGATTAGCGCGGCCTCACTCGTTGTTGGCGAAGCCCAGCAGCGAGAGCAGGCTCACGAACAGATTGTAGATGGAAACGTAAAGGCCGACCGTGGCCATCACGTAGTTGGTCTCGCCGCCGTGGATGATCTGCGAGGTCTCGTACAGGATCAGGCCCGAGGCGAGCAGCATGAAGGCGGCGGAAACGGCCAGCGACAGGGCGGGCAGCTCGAAGAAGATCGCCGCCAGGCCGGCGAGGAAGGCGACCAGGATGCCGACGGCGAGGAAGCCGCCCATGAAGCCGAAGTCCCTGCGGCTGACGACGGCGTAGGCGGAGAGGCCGAGGAACACCGCGCCGGTGCCGCCGAGCGCCAGCATCACCGTCTCATGGCCATTGGGCATGGCGAGGTGGGCGCTGAGGATCGGGCCGAGGGTGTAGCCCATGAAACCGGTCAGGCCGAACACCGAGAGCACGCCCCAGCCGCTGTTGCGCAGCTTCGTCGTCAGGAACAGCAGGCCGAAGTAGCCGACCAGCGTCAGCACGATGCCGGGATGCGGCAGCTTCAGCGCCGCGGCGGCGCCGGCGGTGACGGCGGAAAACAGCAGCGTCATGGCCAGCAGCGCATAAGTGTTGCGCAGCACTTTGTGGGTGGCGAGCAGCGAAGGCGCCGTGCCGGCATAGCGATCGGCCGGGATGGCGATGGCGGTGGGTCGTTCGGTTCTCATGGCGGATTCCTCCTGTGTAAGAAACGCAGCCAGTTTACGTGCCGGCAACAATCAAATAAAGTCGATTTTTATGTATCGACAGTTCGTTTTTACCGAAGTTTCAGGGGAGTCCTGCCATGAACCTCAAGCATCTGTTTTATTTCTGGAAAACCGCCAAGGAAGGCGGCGTCATGCGGGCCGGAGAGGCGCTGCATGTGACGCCGCAGACCATCAGCGGCCAGATCGGCCTGCTGGAGGATAGCCTCGGCGTAGCGCTGTTCTCGCGCCAGGGCCGCGCGCTGGAGCTGACCGATGCCGGCCGGCTCGCATTCAGCTATGCCGACGAGATCTTCTCGCTCGGCGCCGAGCTCGAGCAGGCGATCCGCCATTACCCGAAGGGGCGCCCCGCCACCTTCCGCGTCGGCGTCTCCGACGCGCTGCCGAAGCTGCTGGCCTACCGCCTGCTCGAGCCGGCCGTCGCCGTCGGCGAGCCGCTGCGCATCGTCTGCCGCGAAGGCCGGCTCGAGCGCCTGCTCACCGAGCTGGCGGTGCACCGCCTCGACCTCGTCATCGCCGACACGCCGCTGCCGGCCACGCTCGACGTGCGCGCCTTCAACCACCGCCTGGCCGAGTCGGGCATGAGCTTCGTCGCCGCGCCGGCGCTGGCGGCGCG